>CAZYCX010000036.1:0-25732 GCA_964645875.1 uncultured Acidimicrobiaceae bacterium | reverse complement strand
CAGATGGTCATGTCGAACCCGTCGAGGATCAGGTTCTCGGCCAGATGCCAGGCCAGCTCGGAGTGGCCTTCGACGATGGGTATGTCACGGGGCCCGTAACCCTCGTCGGCGATGGGGAACTCGTCGGCGACTCCGAGAGCGAAGGTAGGGATCAGGTCGAGGTCGAACGCCGAGGCGTGATCGTTGTAGGCGAGGATGATCACGTCGGGCTCGGCGTCTGCCATCCACTTGCGCCCGGCCTCATAACCATGGAAGAGTGGTGCCCAGTAGGGCTCTTCCTCACGGTCGTTGTCTATCGCCACACCGATCGAGGGCGTATGGGAGGTAGCCACCCCGTATGCCACTTCAGCCATCGTTGCGTCCCCCGTCGAGCATCATCTGTTTGAACTCCTCCTCGGTCATCCCCGACATCACCCCACCGACGTGTTGGAACGTGAGACCGTCGATGATGGCGATCTTGTAGATGTAGTAGATGTTGCCGCCGAGCCGGAGCAGCTCGAGCCAGTCACGCTCCAGGACCGCCTTCTTCTGCTCGGGCGTGATCCCGTGCCGGTCGCAGTAGCCGGCCTCGTCGGTCTTGAACTGCTCGCGGTTGGCCGGGTCGTTGAGGCTCATGCACATCATGTTCAGCCGGTAGCCCATCCGGTATCGCTCACCGTCGAAGACGTAGGTCCCCGGGATATCGTCGTAGTCCCTGCGTGCTCTGGCCATACGATGGATCCTCAATGTAGACAGACACCCGGGCACGATGTCGACAATATTGTAGACAATCCTGAGACGGTGCCGATATGGTTGAGGATATGCCGAGAGAATCGCTGCTGGTGGTGAGCGCCCACGTCGGGGATTTCGTGTGGCGGGCGGGCGGTGCCATCGCCCTCTACTCCAACCGCGGTCACACCGTCGACATCGTCTGCCTGGCCTATGGCGAACGGGGCGAGTCGGCCCGCTACTGGCGGATGGGGATGGACCTCGACCAGGTGAAGAAGGCACGTCATGAAGAAGCCGAGAAGGCGGCGGAAGTGCTCGGGGCCGAGATTCGCTTCCTCGACGCCGACGACTACCCACTGATCGAGACCCCCGAGCTGCTCGACCGTCTCGCCACCGTCTACCGGGAGACCCGTCCCACCGTGGTCCTCACCCACACCGAGCGTGACCCCTGGAACAAGGACCACGAGACCGCCCACGCCATGGCGCTGAAGGCACGGATCGTCGCTCAGGCACCGGGCCACCGACCGGGAGGAGAGCCCCTTGGGGCTCCCCCGGTGTTCCTCTTCGAGCCCCATCAGACGGAGTACTCCGGGTTCATGCCCGACGTCCTCCTCGACATCACCGAGATGTGGGAGAAGAAACTAGAGGCCATGCAGTGCATGGAGGGCCAGACCCACCTCTGGGACTACTACACCGACGTCGCCCGACGGCGCGGCGTCCAGGCGAAACGCAACTCAGGGCCCAACCTCGGCTTGCAGACCGACACCATGGCCGAGGCCTATCAGCGGGTCTATCCCCAGGTGGCATCAGAGCTCTCATGAGCGACGAATCCCGAACCCAGGGTTCGCAGCCCCGCTCAGCGAAGTCCAGCGCCCCGAGTTCGCGGTCGGAGGACGTCTCATCGGTGATTGTCCGCAACATCGAGCGCGCCGATGCCGACGTCGTCGACGGGCTGGGTGCGGCGGGTGTGGCCACTGTGCACGAGGCAGCCGGCCGCATCGGCCTCATGGACCCGGGGATCCGCCCTATCCAGCAAGGGGCACGCATCGCCGGCTCGGCCGTCACGGTGCTCGCCCCTCCCGGGGACAACATGATGATCCACGCCGCCGTCGAAGTGGTGCAGCCGGGAGACGTCCTCGTCGTCGCCACCGCATCCCCATGCACCGACGGGATGTTCGGAGACCTGCTCGCCACCTCCTTTAGGAAGCACGGCTGCGTCGGGCTGGTGATCGATGCCGGGGTCAGGGATGCTGCCGATCTCAGGAAGATGGAATTCCCGGTCTGGTCGACGGCGATCCATGCCCAGGGGACAGTCAAGGCCACCCCCGGGTCGGTGAACGTGCCGGTGGTCTGCCGAGGGGCCCGAGTCGAGCCGGGAGACGTGATCGTGGCCGACGACGACGGGGTGATGGTGGTGCCCAGAGGCGATGCCGGGAGAGTCCTCGCCGCCGCCGGGAACCGGGTCGCCAAGGAGAGAGAGACCAGGGAGCGGCTCGAGGCGGGAGATCTGGGCCTCGACTTCTACGGGCTGAGGGAGAAGCTGGAACGGCTGGGCACGCGGTGGGTCGACGACCCCGAGGACGTCTGAGCGATGCGCATCACCGTGTTCGGTCTCGGCGAGGCAGGCTCGCTGATCGCGGGCGATCTGGCGACGGCTGGAACGGAGGTCCACAGCTACGACCCCGCCGACGTCGCCACCCCCGACGGCGTGACCCGACACGAGAGCCCGGAGACCGCGGTGAAGGGCGCGACCCTCGTCCTTTCGGCCACCGCAGCCGTCGATGCCCAGCGAGCGATCGCCCAGGCATGGAGCGAGATGAAGAGAGGCACGATCTACGCCGACCTCTCCACCGCCCCGCCCGGCCTCAAGGAGGACCTGGCCGACACCGCTGCCCTGCGCGGTCTGCCCTTCGCCGACGTGGCGCTGATGGCACCCGTCCCCGGGAGCGGTCTGGCCACCCCTGCCCTCGCATCAGGTCCCGGGGCCGCCGCCTTCGCGGACATCGTCCAACCGCTGGGCGGCCAGGTCGAGGTGGTCAGCGATCGGCCCGGCCACGCCGCGGCGCGCAAGCTGCTGCGGAGTGTCGTGACGAAGGGATTGACCTCGGTGCTAATCGAGAGTCTGCAAGCAGCCGAGGCACAGGGCGACGTCCACTGGGTCTGGGAGCACCTCGTGGAGTTGGTGAGCGGCGCAGACGAGACACTCATGAGACGTCTCATCACCGGGACTCCGAAGCACATCGACCGGCGCGTCGTGGAGATGGAGTCCGCCCAGGCGTTCCTCGAGTCACTCGGTGTCCCAGCGACCATGACCGCGGCCACGGCAGAGTCCCTGCGCCGAATCCAAGATGCGGGCATGCCTGGAGATGTCCCTACCGCCTGACGCCGCGGAGCTCATCGGCCGGAGTCGCTGGTGGTCATGGAGTAACCCCTAGCTCCGACCATTGGCTCAACACCTCGATCACCGAGTCGAGGTGGTGCTCCATCGCCCGTCTCGACCCGTCAGCGTCGCCCGCGACGATGGCGTCGACGATGGCGGCGTGCTGACCGAGCGACTCCTCGGCCCGGCCGGGCATGACGGCGAGGCGGTACTGGTGGTGGGCCGAGCGGTCGCGGAGATTCGCCACCAGGTCGTTGGCGACCCGATGACGCCCGATCTCCCAGATGCGTCGGTGCAGCTCGCGGTTCAACTCCGAGTATCGGGAGTTGTCCCTCACCGCCACGACATGACGCATCTGATCGACGATCCGGTTCAAAGACTCCTTGGCTCCGGCATCCTCACTGAGAGCCGCTCGGCCGGCGATGAGCCCTTCGAGGACCTTCCGTGCTTCGGCGATCTCGATCGCCTCGTCGAGCCCGATCCGTCGCACCATCGCTCCCCGGTTGGCCTCGATGTCGACCAGACCCTCGGCCCGCAGCTCGACCAGGGCAGAGCGGATCGACCCCCGACCCACGGCATACCTCTCGGCGAGTGCCACCTCGAGGAGCCGCTCGCCGGGAGCGAACGCGCCGCCGAGGATGTCGGAGCGCAGTCTCTCGGTCGGGGTGGGTCGGTCTGTCTGTTCGGCCACGGCGGCCAAATTGTATGCAATCTTGTTCGCAATCGCCCGGTGAGAGGTGTTCAGGGAGCGGTAGGGCTCGGACCATACCGCTCGAGGCCTCGTCTCAGACCAGGACCGCTTCCTCGTATTCGATTGGGCGCCGGTCGTCCATCTCGAAGAGCTGGTTGGCCTCCATCCAGCGACGGGTCGACTCGTAGACCTCTTTGGTGTAGGGCTCGAACACGATCCGCTCGCCGGTCCCGAAGCCCTGCACGTCGACCTGGTCGTGGAACTCTCGGGGGAGCTCTTTCAGGAAGTAGTGCTTGTACCTCTCGGGCTCGGCATCGATGTCACGCTGCGCTCTCTGCAGGGCACGGAAGTACTTCTCGACATCCGATTGGTCGACGTCGCCCTCGATGATGAACCCGATCATGAAAGTGGTGTCGACCACCTTGCGGAACCCCTTCTGCTCGGCGACGTACATCGGGTTGCCGAACAAGTTGGCGGCCGGGATCGACCCGTCGAGAAGCCGGGTGAGCCGATCGATGGGGCCGCCCTTGTAGACCAGCTCGATCTGATCTGGCTCGAGGATGCTCTGCAGCGCCGCCAGGGCGGAGAAGTGGCTTCCGGAGTGATAGCCAACGCCGATGGCGACACCGGCGAGGTCGGAGGGCCGGAAGATGCCGGAGTCGGGTGAGACGTAGATGCCGGCCGGGGTCACCGAGTAGGCGTGGCCCCACATCTTGCCGTGGGAGGAGGCGGCGGCCTGGTTGACCGCCCAATGACAGGCGGAGCCGACGGCGCAGGCGTTGCCGGCCTCCATCGTCTCATAGGCGCCGGAGCGATACTCGGATTCCCCAGACACGGCCGGGGCCGAGGCCACCCGGTCGTTCATCAGCGTGTTGTCGACGAACTCGTAGTCGAGGCCCTCATCGGCGAAGTAGCCCTTCTCCTCGGCCACCCACTCCTGCAGGCGACCGTGGGTCTGGATCCGAAACCCGGCCATGGCGATACTCCTCCTGTTCGTCGGCCTCAATGACGAACTTACGGAACCGTGCCATAGAGCACAAGGTCTCGGCGCTCGTCTGCGATCAGTCGCGCCGCGCTGAGGCTTTCCTGACCGCCTCCCAGACCCGGTGGGGCCGGAGGGGCATCTGCAGGTTGGTGACCCCGTACGGGCGGAGTGCGTCGACGGCGGCGTTGACGATCGCCGGTGGAGCCCCGATGCATCCCGCCTCACCGGTGCCCTTCACCCCGAGGGGGTTCGATGGGGCCGGGCTGTAGGTGCGCCCGAGGGTGAACGTCGGGGTGTCCATTGCCGCCGGGATCAGATAGTCCATGAAGCTGGCAGTCATCGGATCGCCGCTCTCGGAGTATTCGATGCCCTCGAGCACCGCCTGCCCGTAACCCTGAACCAGGGATCCCACCACCTGGCCATGGACGATCATCGGGTTGAGCACGTTGCCACAGTCATCGACCGCCACGTATCTCTGGATGGCAACTTCCCCGGTGGACAAAGAGACCTCGACCACTGCGACGTGGGCGCCGAACGGGAACGCCTGTGAGTCGGGAACGAACATCTCCGAGCTCTCCGTGCCGGCGAGGTCGGTGAAGGCGACACCGGACTGCGGGTCACCGGCCACGTGCACCCGACCTTCGGCGAGAACCAGGTCCCCGGCGCTGGCCTCGAGCACGGCGGCGGCCCTCTGCTTCATCTCGGTGACGACGGCCTCCGCCATCCGCACCAAAGCCGAGCCGGTGAGCTGGGCGGATCTGCTGGCGAAGGTCCCCACCCCCTCGGCGACCAAACCGGTGTCCCCGGACATCACGACGATCTCGTCTGGGGCGATCCCGAACATCGGAGCCACCAGCTGGGGCCAGACGGTCTCATGGCCCTGCCCGGCGGAGGTGGACCCGGTCATGATCTCCACCCTGCCGTCGGCGCCGATTCTGACGTGCCCGAACTCTCCGGTCCCGGTGGCACCGCCTGCTCTCTCCACGAAGGCACCGATGCCCACTCCTATCGGATCGGCGCCCTCACGGCGTCGTCGCTCCTGCTCGGCACGGGCCGAGTCGATGTCCACCAAGTCGAGGGCGATGTCGAGCGCCCTGGCATAGTCCCCGCTGTCGTAGATCGCGCCAGTCCGGTTGGAATAGGGCAGCTGATCGGGCGTGACGAAGTTCTCCCTCCTCACCGCGACCGGATCGAGACCCGCCGCCGTGGCGAACTCGTCCACCGCTCGCTCGATGGCGAAGGCGGCCTCGGGGCGGCCCGCACCCCGGTAGGAGCCAGTGGGGGCGAGGTTGGTCACCACCCCGGTGATGTCGACTGTGACCTCCTCGATGTCATAGAGACCCTGGGCCACGAACGTGGAGAGGTGAGGGATGTGCGACCCGGTGTGGGGGTAGGCGCCGAGGTCGGCCACGATTTCGATGCGGGCGCGCCGGATACGGCCATCGGCATCCCCTTCCAGCGTGATCGTGTGCGTCTGCCCTCGCCCGTGGGTCCCGCCCTGGAAGTGCTCCCAGCGCTCCTCGACCCAGGCGACCGGCCGGTTGAGACGCATCGCGGCGGCCGCCACCACGACGTACTCGGGAAACAACATCCCCTTCATGCCGAAGGCCCCGCCGACATCGGGAACCACGACCCGAACCGCGGCGGGGTCCAACCCCAGCTGCGAGGCGAGTTGGGTCCGGAGACGATGAGGCGCCTGATGGCCGCAATGGACCACCAGGCTGCCGGCTCGGGTGGGCGCGGCGCGGATCGCCAGACCCTCGATCGAGGCAGGGGCGAGACGCTGGTTGTGCACCGTCACGGTGGCGGTTAGCGGGAACTCGCGATCGGACAGGTCGGAGCCGGCGCGGCCACGGAAGGCAACGTTGCCTTCATCGAAGAGCATCACCGCGTGGTGAGCAGCCCTCCCCGGGTCCGTCACGACATCGAGAGGCTCGATGTCGGCCCAGATCGTCCCGGCGGCATCCACGGCCTGCGTCTTGGTCCCGGCGAGGACCACCGCGATCGGCTCGCCGACATAGCGGACTTTGCCGGTGGCGAGGAGTGGACGTTCGAATCGAGCCTCGCCGGCATGTGCTCCACCGCCGATCGGGGGCACGCCGATGTCGACGCCGGTGTGAATCGACGCCACCCCGGGCATGTCCGAGGCGGCGTCGATGTCGACCTCGCCGAGCACACCGTGGGCCACGGGGCTGCGATGGAAGTGGGCGTGGAGGTCATCTGCCTCGATGAGATCGGACACGTACCTCCCCGCACCGGTGATGAAACGACGATCCTCGAGACGACGCCGGGTCGGCTGTGTGCTGGCTCTCACGGCTCCGCACGATAGAGGGCGATGCGGGCACGCCCCCGGTAGCGTGACGCCATGGATCTCACCGGCAGACGCGTGGTGGTGACCGGTGTCGCCTCCGGGATCGGGCTGGCCACGGCGCGATATCTGAAAGAACGGGGGGCCACGATCGTGGGCGTCGATATCAGGCCGTCCACTCTCGCCGACGAGCACTTCGCAGTGGATCTCAGCGACCCGGCCCAAATCGACGACCTGGTGGGACAGATCACACCGGGGGCCCACGGGCTGTGCAACGTCGCCGGGGTCCCTCCATCGGGACCGCCGGCCGTGGTGCTCGCCCTCAACGCGAAGGGATTGGAGCGTCTCACCGTCGGTCTGGCCCCCGGCCTCGCCGAGGGTGCCTCCATCGTGAACATCGCCTCGTCGGCGGGCAACGGTTGGGTCAACCGGGTCGAAGCCCTGCGCGCCTTCGATGACGTGCCCTTCGAGGCGGAGGCACTGGAGCGTTTCGCCACAGAGCACCATCTCCTCGAGAAAGGGGCCAGCTACTTCTTCTCGAAGGAGTTCGTCGTCACCTGGACCATGAGGAACCGGTGGCGCTGGCGCGACCGCGGCATCAGGGTCAACTCGGTGAGCCCGGGTCCCGTCGACACCCCGGCGCTGCAGGACTTCATCGACACGCTGGGACGGGCCAAGCGGATGATGGAGCTGATGGACCGCCCCGGCCGTCCCGACGAGATAGCACCGGTGGTCGCCTTCCTCCTCTCGGACGAATCGAGATGGATCAGGGGCAGCAATATCCCGGTGGACGGGGGCATGACCAGCCACCTCGCCCTGGACCACCACGGTCTGGCCTGACCTCCGACGTGCGAGCCCAACGCGCACTCATGCGCGGTCAGCGCGCCTCGGTGCACACTCAACGGGCTACCTCGTTCCAACGTGCACCCATGCGCGGTCAGCGCGCCACGGTGCACACTCGACGAGGAGAGCAATCCCCGGCGATTCTGTCCCGGCAGGCGCATACAATCGTGCCCATGCCGAGAGCCATCTGGAAAGGCGCCATCAACTTCGGCCTGGTGACCATCCCGGTCGGGATGTACACGGCCACGGACAACAAGACGCCCAAGTTCAAACAGCTCCGAGAGAGCGACCACTCCCCCATCCGCTACAAGCGGGTCGCCGAGGCCGACGGCGAAGAGGTCCAGTGGGAGGAGATCGTCAAGGGCTACGAGTTCGAGAAGGACCGCTACGTCGTGTTCACCGACGAAGAGCTCAACGCGGCCCATCCCGACGGGAACAAGCTGGTCGATGTGATCCAATTCGTCGACGAGGACGAGATCGATCCGATGATGTACCAGAAGTCCTACTACCTGGCCCCCGAGAAGACGGGCGTCAAGGCCTACCGGATCCTGAGAGAGGCTTTGGAGGAGAAGGGCCGGGTGGGCATCGCCAAGGTCTCGATCCGGGAGAAGACCCAACTGGCCACCCTTCGGGTCAAGGACGACGTGATCGTCATGGAGACCATGTTCTGGCCCGATGAGATCCGCGCGGCGGAGTTCGAGGAGCTGGGCGCCGAAGTGGAAGTCCGGCCCGAAGAGGTCGAGATGGCGGCGTCGATCATCGACAACCTGACCCAACCTTTCGACGGCAGCGAGTTCGTCGACACCACGAGGGAAGCCGTGGAGCAGCTGGCCGAGAAGAAGGTCGCCGGCGAGGAGATCGTGGCACCCGCCTCGCCCGAGCCGACCAAGGTGGTCGACCTGCTCGAGGCACTCAAGGCGTCGGTCGAGGCCACCAAGGAGAAGCAGGCCAAAGCCGGCTGACCCCCACCCGTTTTCGCGCATCGAATGCGCTGAAAGCGCGCCATCTGATGCGCGAAAACGGGTGGGGACGCCCTTTAGAGTCACCGCGTGACCTCGTACGGCGCCGTGGAGATCGGTGGCACCAAGACCGACATGACCGTCGGCACCAGCCACGACGACATGGCGGAGCCGCACCGGATCGCCACCACCGACCCCGAGGAGACCCTCGACGCCATCGTCGGCTATTTCGCCGATCGGGAGCTGGCCGCTGTGGGGGTGGCGTCCTTCGGCCCCCTCGACCTGGACCGATCCAGCCCGAGGTACGGCACCATGATGTCCACCCCCAAAGCGGGTTGGAGCGGTGTGCCGGTCTACGAGCGCCTCAGCCAGGAGTTGGGGGTCCCGGTCACACTCGACACCGACGTCAACGGTTCCGCCAGGGGTGAGGGGCGCTGGGGAGCGGCACAGGGGATGAGGGACTACGTGTACGTCACCGTCGGCACGGGCATCGGCGCCGGGGTGGTGGTCCACGGCGAGCCCATCGGAGGCGAGCGTCACCCCGAGATGGGCCACGTCACGGTGAGACGCCACCCCGACGACCAACACCCCGGATCGTGCCCCTACCACGGCGACTGTCTCGAAGGCATGGCTGCCGGCCCCGCCCTGGAAGCGCGGTTCGGCAGGCCCGACACCTGGCCGGGGAACGAAACGGTGACCGACCTCGCCGTCCACTACCTGGCGCAGGGAATGGTCGACCTCATCTACACCGTCGCTCCCGAGCGGATCGTCGTCGGAGGTGGTGTGTCCCGTCTTCCCGCGTTCCACGATCGCCTGCGCGACCGGGTGGAGGCCATGCTCGCCGGCTATCCGGAGCGCCCCGACCTCGACCTGCTGATCTCGCCACCCGGTCTCGGTGAGCGTTCGGGGCTGGCGGGAGCGTTGCTCCTCGCGGCTTCGGGAGATACGTGATGGGAACCCCGAAGTTGCAGGTGCGCCCTAACAACCCGGACTTTCTCGACCTTCCCTGGGAGCATCCCGTCGACGAGTGGACCGGCGACCGGCTGGTGACGATGCCCACTGGCGTCCACCGTCATCCCGTTGTCTTCGCCGCATACGACGAGGGCGTCTACGCCATCAAGGAGATGTCGCTGCGGCTCGCCACCAACGAGTACCGCGTCCTCCGGGCCCTGGCCAAGCACACGCAGCGATCGGCCGAGCCCGCCGGGCTCGCCGAGCGGGATTGGCTCGATCCCCACGAAGAGGGAGCCGGGGTGGTCATCACCCGGTATGTCGACCACTCCTTCCCCTATCGCCGGCTGGTTTCAGGAGCCGGGTTCGGAGGGCGCCGGAACCAAATGCTCGACGCCCTGGCCGGGCTCCTCGTCGAGCTCCACATGGCCGGGTGCTACTGGGGTGACTGCTCGCTGTCGAACGTCTTGTACCGGTTCGACGCCGGCCAGATCGAGGCGATCATGATCGACGCCGAGACCTCGGAGCTCCACGACTCCCTCAGCGACGGCCAGCGGCTCGAGGACATCGAGATCATGAAGGAGAACGTCGCCGGAGAGATGGGCGACATCGCCGCCGAAATGGGAGAGGATATCGAGGCGGCCGACATCGGCCTGGGTGGGGACGTCGAGAGCCGCTATCACGGCCTGTGGTCAGAGCTGAACGAAGAGCTGGTGATCACCCGCGACGACCACTACCGGATCCGCCAGCGGATCGGCCGGATCAACGAGTTGGGGTTCGCCGTCGACGACCTGGAGATGACTCCGGTGGACGGAGGGAACAGAGTGCGGCTGATCACCCATGTCGGGGGGCGCACCTACAACTCGGACAACCTCAGGCAGCGCACCGGGATCGAGGCGTCGGAGAACCAGGCAGAGCTGATCCTCAGCGACCTCAACTACTTCCTGTCCAAGCACGGCGACGTGACCACGACCCGCAAGAGCGTCGGCACCTTCAAGTGGCTCAGCGGGCAGTTCGAGCCGATGGTGGAGAGGATCGGCGAGGAGTGGTTCGGCGACGACCCGGTCCAGGGCTACTGCGACTACCTCAACTTCCGGATGGCGATGGCCACGGAGCGTCAGGCCGACATCGACGCGTGGGAGGCTTTCGAAGCCTGGATCGAGAGCGGATTCCCCGGCTTCGACCCAGACCACTCCTAGGCGTCGGACGTCCTCGAGTGACGCCAGGCCCCGTATTCGTCGGCGAAACCGACACCCAGCCCGGGGAGGACCGCTCCCGCCAGCACGCCTGCCGGGGGAATGAACACCAGCATGGCGAACATGTAGACCACGACAAGCGCCACCGCGACCATCCGGCGTCGCATCTGCCCGTCGACCTCGGGCTGGTTGAGGGTCAGGGCGATGCCGGTGCCGAATCCGGCGGCCGCGCCCAGCACCGGTGAGAGCAGGCCGATGGCGAGGCCGAGCACCACCAGCGTGCCCATGGCGTAGAGGATCTTCTTCGGCGCCCCCGGGTTCCGGGAGATGAACCCGACCGCCACGAACACCAGGGGAGCCAGAGCCAGGGCGATGCCCACCAGCCCGGGATCGATGTACGGGCCGGGCTCTCCCTCCGGAGGGATGAACGCGGCGGCATAGGGGAAGTAGCTGAACAGCATCACGATCGTTCCCAGGGCCAGCGCGAGCCAGTTGCGCCGACGGGTCGGTTCCGATGCCGTGTCAGGTGAGGTCAGAGCGCGTCAGCCCTTGACCGACCCGGCGGTGAGCCCACGGACGAAGTACCGCTGCAAGGCGAAAAAGACCACCAGCGGCAGGACCATGGTCACGAACGCTGCTGCCGGCAGCAGACTCAGGGCTCCCTCGCCACGCCCGGCCAAATTGGCCAACTCGACGGTGAGCACCGCATTGTCGGGGTTGGCCACACCGAGGAACACCAGGGCCACCAGGTAGTCGTTCCAGACCCAGAGGAACTGGAAGATGGCGAAGGCTGCCAGCACCGGTGTCGACAGGGGGATGATCAATTTGGTGAAGATCTCGTAGTGACTGGCCCCGTCGATCTTGGCCGACTCGATCAGCGACGACGGCAGCGACCCCATGTAGTTGCGGAGCAGATAGACCGCGAGGGGCAGGCCGAATCCGGCGTGCGCCAACCAAATGGCTGGGAAGGTCCCGTTCAGTTCCAGCGCGGTGTAGATCCGGAAGATGGGCACCAGCGCCATCTGGAGCGGCACCACCATCAGACCCACCACCACGACGAACAGGACGTTCCGACCGGGGAAGTCCATCCAAGCGAAGGCGTAGGCGGCGAAAGCTGCCACCGTGATCGGGATCACGACCGCCGGGATCGTCACCGCCAGAGAGTTGGCGAATGCGTTGGCAAAGCCCTGATCGAGGACCTGGGCGTAGTTCTCGAGGGTCCATGTCGCCGAGTTGAAGAAGTCTCCGAAAACCGACCACCAACCGGACCCGCGAATCGAGCGAGGCTGGCGGAAGGAGTTGATCAGGAGGCCGACCGACGGGATCGACCACAGGACGACGATGACCGTCACCGCCAGGTAGACGGGGACTCGCGACGGCTCGCGCTTGGTTGGCTTGGGTGCCTGGGTGGGGGCAGTCTCTGTTGCCGCCGTCATCGCAACGCCTCCTGCTCCCGGAATCTCTTGATGTTGATGATGAGGATCGGGATGATGGCGATGAACAAGACCACTGCCAGCGCGGCGCCCATCCCGAAGTTCCGGAAGGTGAAGAATTCGGTCACCATCTGCTGGGCCACCACCTGCGTTCCGTCACGGCCCCCGGTCATCACGAAGACGATGTCGAAAACCTTCCAGGTGGTGATGAGGACGGTGGTCCACACCACGACGATGGTGGATGCGATCGACGGCACGACGATCCTGCGGAACACGTTCCACTCGTTGGCGCCGTCGATGCGGGCCGCTTCGAGCAGGTCCTCGGGGACCGACTTGATCGCCGAGGACAGGATCACCATGGCGAACCCGGTCTGCAGCCAGATCAGGATCACCATCAAGAAGAGGTTGTTCCAGGGCTGCTGGGCAGTCCACTGGATCGGGTCGTTGCCGAGGTTCACCCAGATGGCGTTGAGGATGCCGATCTGCTCCCCGAAACCCGCCGAGCGGAAGCTGTAGACGAAGGTCCAGACCACCGAGGCTCCGACGAAGGAGATTGCCATGGGCAGAAAGATCAGCGACTTGGTGAAGGCCTCCGACTTGCGACCGAGCTTGTCGGCGAGGGTCGCGAAGGCCAGCCCGATGATCACACAGACCAGTGGGACGACCAGGGCCCAGACCACGCTGTTCCTGATCCCGATCAGATAGGACGACTCCGTTAAGACCCGCTCGTAGTTGGCCAGACCGACCCATTCCTCACTTCGATTGCTGCGAAAGCTGAGGATGAAGGTGTCGACCGCCGGGTAGACGAGATAGAAGCCGAGCAGGATCATCGCCGGGCCGGCGAAGGCGAAGGGCCGCACTGCCGCTTCGGCCCGGTCGGGGAGGAGCGAGACAGTCCGATCCATCGCCCAGTAGAGCAGCCAGACACCGCCCACCCCGACGATGACGGCGACCACGACCTGGAGCGCCTTGTTCGTCCCGGGGTCCTGGAGGAAGCCGACGGTGACGAAGAAGAGGAAGAGGACCGCGGGGATGATCAGGGCACTGAGGACCCGAAGAACCCAAACCGAGAAGCCCTTGCCCGCCTCGGGCTCAGAAGGAACCCGCTGCTGCTCGGGGCCCTCCGTGGGAGTCATCAGAGGTGTCGTCATCGAGTCTCCGATCCTGGTCGCTGGCGTTACCGCCGGATGACTCTACGCGAAGTCGACGGATCATGACGCCAAGACGCGATCGAGGGGCGGCCACACATGGCCGCCCCTCGTCATTGCTCTATGTCGGTCTACTAACTCGGCCAGCTGTCCTCGATGGTGTCGAGCACGCTCTGGGTGTCGTCACCACGTGTCCAGTCGACGATCCCGTCCCAGAAGGTCCGCTGACCCACTTCGGGTGGCATCAGGTCGGACGCATCGAACACGAACGTGTTCGCTTCGAGGGCATCGGTGATGGTCTCGGCGAAGGTGATCGACGCGTCGGTCTCGTAACAGTTGGGATCGACGTCCTTGTGACCGGGGAGACGCTCGACTCCGGCGACTCCGTGGCCCCCGTATGGCGCGATACCGCCGCCGCTCGCCGAGGCGAGAGTGCACTGCCATTCGGGTGAGATCCAATCGGCGACTGCCGCGATCACTTCGGGAGAGTCGTCGAACACCATGATCGTGTCGCCGCCGCCCATGGCACCTGTGTTGCCGTCGAGGGTCGGGAACGAGAACACGCCGATGTTCTCTTCGTCACCATCCTCGTAGGCGGGCTGGTCCACGAACACGTTGGCGATGAACGAGCCCTGCTTGAGCATGGCGCATCCAGGCGGATCCTCGAACAGCGGGCCGGGCGAGTCGTTGAAGTTCACACCGGCCACGTTCTCGGCTCCACCGAGGACGAAACCCTCACCGAACATGATCTCACCAAAGGTGTCGAATGCCTCGGCCACCATCGGATCATTGAACGGGATCTCGTGCTCGTACCACTGCTGGTATGCATCGGCGCCGTGGAGCCGGACGAAGATGTCCTCGATCCAGTCGGTGCCGGGCCAGCCGGTGGCCTCTCCGCTCTCGAGACCGAAGCACCAGGGGGTCTGGCCGTCGGCCACCATCTGCGCGGAGAGAGCGACCATGTCGTCATAGGTCTCCGGGATGTCGTACCCGCCCTCTTCGAAGGTGGGGATGTGGTAGAAGACGATCGACTTGAAGTTGGGGAACCAGGGCACTCCGTAGTGGTTGCCGTCGGCGCATTCACCGAGGCCGACCCAGTAGGCGGAGTGGTTCTCCTCCATCGCGGCGATGTCGAAGCCCATGTCTTCCAGCGAGACCAGGTGTCCGTCGTCTGCGAAATCACAGATCGACGCCGGTTGCGGGGTGACGGCCACCGCCGGGGGATCTCCACCGTCTACTGCGATCCGTAGCTCCTGCTCGAAGCCGTCGGACCCGCGGAAAGTGATGTTCGAGTCACAGACGTCGTTGTAGACGTCGATGAATCCCTGGAGGGCCTGGCCTTCCACGCCGGTCGGGGCACCGAAGGTGTTGAAGTCGGCTCCCGCCGAGTCACATTCCACGTCGTCACCACCGGCGGTGGTGGTCGTGCCATCGTCTCCCGCTCCATCATCGCCACATGCAGCCAACAGCATGCCCAGTGTGGCGAAGAGGGCGATCAACCATCGCGTTCTCCTCATATTCGTCATCCTCTTTCTTTCATGTACACAACGAGCCGCGCTCGCAGGACGGGAACACTACACATACCTGCTCGAGGGGTTGGGGCCAGAAGTCCCTGGGGCTTTAGTCTCGCCGCGATGTCCGATCACATTCCCTGGTGGAGAGAGGCGGTCGTCTATCAGATCTACCCCCTCAGCTTCGCCGACTCGAACGGTGACGGGTTCGGCGACCTGCAGGGTGTGATCGGCCGGCTCGACTACGTGTCGGAGACTCTCGGCGTCGACGCCATCTGGCTCTCTCCGTTCTTCCGCAGCCCGATGAAAGACTGGGGCTACGACGTGGCAGACCATTGCGACGTCGACCCGGTTTGCGGGAGCCTCGACGACGCCATCGCCCTGATCGAACAGACCCATGAGCGGGGTCTGAAGGTCATCGTCGACTATGTCCTCAACCACACCTCCGATCAGCATCAGTGGTTCGTAGAGTCGTCCTCGTCGCGGAACGACCCGAGGCGTGACTGGTACGTGTGGAGGGACGGTCGGGACGCCGGGCCCCCCAACAACTGGCTCTCGATATTCGGAGGGCCCATGTGGTCGTTCCACGAGGAGACCGGTCAGTGGTATCGCCACACCTTCCTCGCCAGCCAACCCGACCTCAACTGGCGGAACCCCGAGGTGGTCGAGGCGATGATGGACGTGGTGCGCTTCTGGATGGACCTGGGCGTCGACGGCTTCCGGGTGGACGCAGCGCATCACATGATGAAAGACCCCAGAGAGCGTGACAACCCGCCCGCGCCTCCCGACCACGACACACCGTGGAAAGACATGGGCGAGTACGACAAGTACCTCCATCTATACGACATCGGCCACCCCGACGCACATGCCATCCATCGCAGGTTCCGGGAGGTGGTCGACTCCTACGACCGCGATGCCCTCACCATCGGCGAGATGCACATCTTCGACCTCCCGAAGTGGGCCTCGTACTACGGGGGGGACCTCGATGAGCTCTCCATGCCGTTCAACTTCCACCTCATGGCCGCCGATTGGGATGCCGCCTCGGTACGTGCCGTCGTGGAGTCGGTCCTCTGGAACGTCCCATCGGGGGCGTGGGCCAATTGGACGCTCGGCAATCACGACGAGATGAGACTGGCGTCCCGTCTCCCCGATGGCCAGGAGCGGATCGCGGCCACGCTGCTGCTCACCCTCCCCGGCACGCCCTTCCTCTATTACGGCGACGAGCTGGGAATGCCCGAGGACGGGCTCGAGGGGAGAGAGGGCAAGGATCCCTGGGGGAACCAGGTCGAGGGATTGAGCCGGGACGGGGCACGCACCCCGATGCCGTGGTCGCCGGCACCCCACGCCGGGTTCACCGGACCGGACATCGATCCCTGGCTACCGGTCGGCGACTCGTTCCAACAGATCAACGTCGCGACCCAACTCGACGATGAGGGCTCGCTGCTCAACACGTACCGGAGATTGCTGGCCCTGCGCCGTGCCTCCCGGGCGCTCCGCCTGGGCTCGTTCGCCAGTCACCCCGCCTCCAGCGACGACGTGTTCGTGTATCGCCGTCGCGCGGAGGTGGAGACCAAGACGATCGCCCTCAACTTCGGTGACGCGGGGACCGAAGTGACCTTGGAGGAAGGAGAGATCGTGTTCTCCACCCACGACCCGGACCGCGCCGGGAGGGTCGAAGGACGGTTGCTGCTGGCGCCAGGCGAAGGTGTGATCGTCTCCAACACCTGACCCGTCCGGCCATGCCAGCTCGCGATCCACTATGTTTCTCTCCGCTGTCGAGAGATGGAAGGGACCCTTGGCTGAGATCACGATGGAAAACCTGGGAAAGATCTACCCGGACGGGACTCGTGCGGTCGGGTCCGTCGACCTCACCATCGAGGATGGGGAGTTCCTGGTCCTCGTCGGCCCCTCGGGCTGCGGCAAGTCGACCGTGCTTCGGATGATCGCGGGGCTGGAGGAGATCAGTGAAGGCACGATGACCATCGGAGACCGGGTGGTCAACGACGTGGCCGCCAAGGACCGAGACATCGCCATGGTCTTCCAGAACTACGCCCTCTACCCGCACATGACCGTGTACGACAACATGGCGTTCGGGTTGAAGCTGCGGAAGTTCCCCAAAGAGGAAATCGACCGCAGAGTCCAGGAAGCCGCCGACATCCTCGAGATCACCGACTTCCTCGATCGCAAGCCCATGGCTCTCTCCGGTGGTCAGCGCCAGCGCGTGGCCATGGGACGTGCCATCGTCCGCGAGCCGGCTGCATTCCTCATGGACGAGCCCCTCTCCAATCTCGACGCCAAGCTGCGCGTCCAGATGCGCTCCGAGCTGGAGCGTCTCCACTCCCGTCTCGGAACCACCACCGTCTATGTGACCCATGATCAGGTCGAGGCGATGACCCTCGGCGACCGGGTGGCGGTGCTGCGCGCGGTCTCGTCCTCCAAGCCCTACAACCTCCAACAGGTCGGTCCGCCGTCGGAGCTGTTCTCCCGCCCCAACAACCTCTTCGTCGCCGGTTTCATCGGAAGCCCGGCGATGAACCTCGTCTATGGGACCATCGAGAACTCAGGCGACGACGTCTATGCCGTCATCCCCGATGCTCGCCTCAAAGTCGACAGGAGAGCGACCGAGGCTCACCCCGGCCTGGAAGGGTATGTGGGCAAGGAGATCGTCATCGGGGTCCGACCCAGTGCACTCGAGGCAGCAGCCGCTGCGGCCGCCGATCCCGAGCGGACGATCACCGCAGAGATCGAGGTGACAGAGATGCTGGGCGCGGACACCTACGTCCACTTCACCGTGAATCGCTCCCCGGTGATCACCCCCGACATCGAGGAGCTGCTCGCCGACACCGGTCGTGACTCCTCGACACTCGGGGACAAGACGAACTTCGTCGCCCGGGTCAGCCCTGACATCCCGGTCGATCGCGGTGACACCATCGACCTGGTCGTGGACACCTCGAAACTGCACTTCTTCGACCAGTCCACCGGCGAGAGGATCGGAGCGGAGCAGCCCGCAGCCGCCACGGTGTGACCCGGGGCTTCATCTGGGGGGTGGCCACATCTGCCTTCCAGATCGAGGGCGCCCGGCACGTCGACGGCAAGGGCGAGTCGATCTGGGACCGGTTCAGCGACCAGGGGCGTCTGCGCGACCCGGCCGACCGCGCCAGCGACCATTACCACCGTCTCGAGGAGGACCTGGACCTACTCGCCGACCTCGGTGTCGACGCATACCGGTTCTCGACCGCTTGGACCCGGGTGATCCCGAATGGTGACGGTGAGGTCAATCCCGCCGGACTCGACTTCTACCACCGTCTCACCACCGGTCTCGTCGAACGCGGAATAGAGCCGTACCTGACCCTCTATCACTGGGATCTCCCCCAGACCCTGCAGGACCTGGGCGGCTGGGCCTCACGGGAGACAGTCGACGCCTTTGCCCGCTATGCCAGGGTGATGGCCGAAGAGTTGGGCGATCATGTCGGCGCGTGGATCACCCAGAACGAGCCGTGGGTTTCGGCTTTCCTCGGTCATCGCGACGGCGTATTCGCTCCCGGGCTCCAGGATTGGAAGATGGCACTCGTGGCCGGGCACAACCTCTTGCTCTCCCACGGCCGGGCGGTCGATGCAATTCGCTCGGTGGTTCCCGACGCCCCCGTCGGCATCGCCCTGGACTGTCGTCCCTCGGTTCCGGCCGACGACGACGCCGTCGACGCCAACCGCCACTTCGACGGGTTCCGAAACCGATGGTTCTTCGACCCGGTCTTTGGTCTCGGCTATCCCGACGACATGGTCGACGACTATGTCGAACGCGGCCATCTCTCCCATGGGCTCGACGATCTCGTCGAGCCAGGCGACCTGGAACAGATCGGAGTCCGGACGGACTTCGTCGGGATCAACTACTACACCACCATCGCGGTCTCGGTGGGATCGGAGGAAGAGGACGACCCCGAGGGGCAGGTGGGCCCCGACCCACCGGACGGGTTCACCGAGATGGGATGGCGTAACGATCCCGGCGGGTTGGCTGAATTCCTGGTCAGGGTGAGCGGGGACTATGCGCCGGAGTCGATCCTCGTCACCGAGAACGGAGCCTCGTACTCGGATGGGCCCGACCGGGAGGGCCGGATCCATGACATCCGTCGCATCGAGTATCTGGACACGCACATCGACTCGGTTATGGCGGCGAGGGACCGCGGGGCGCCGGTGGACGGATATTTCGTTTGGAGTTTTCTCGACAACCTGGAGTGGGTGCAGGGCTTCTCGCAACGCTTCGGTCTGGTCTGGGTCGACCGGGAGACCAGCCGTCGCATCCCGAAGGACAGCTACTACTGGTATCGCGACCGGATCCGGGCATCCCCCATCTGAGTCAGACCTCCGGCCCCTCGTCGGCCCAGGTGACCGTCTCCGGGTCTGTCATGTCGACGCCTTTGAACACCGGCGCCCGCAGATGGTCCTCATGGGTCCACTCCTTGTACTCGACCCTGACCACTATGGCCGGCTCCACCCACACCGGACGACGCGACCCCGGCGCCACCACATCGTTGGTGAACGGGCTGGTGTCCCGCTCGATCTGAGCGAGTGCGGAGTGGAAGGCGCGCAGGGACGAGTCGCTGAACCCCGACCCGACCGCCCCGATCCAACGGAGCCCGCGCGGCTGGTACAGCCCCACCAGGATGGAGCCGAACGTCGAGGCGCGGCCACCTTCTCCGGGCAAATAGCCGCCCACCACGGCGTGCAGGGTGTGGTGCACCGCGATCTTGAGCCAGTGGTCGGATCTCCTCCCTGGCTGGTAACGGGACCCCAGCCGTTTGGCGACGATGCCTTCGATGCCTCGCTCCCGGACCGCCTGGAACAAGGAGATGCCATGGGCCGGCGTCGGCTCGGGAACGACGATCGGCGGGGAGAGGTCCAGACTGTCGAGCACATCCCGTCTCTCCTCATAAGGGAGTCCGGTGATGTCGGAACCGTGGAACAAGACGTCGAACACCACGAGGTTGACCCCCGCCTTCTCGCCGGTGGGAGCACCGCCGAATCCGGTCCGACGCTGCAACCGCGAGAACGAGGGCCGTCCCTGGTCATCGAAAGCGACGATCTCGCCGTCGACCACCACGCCATCGGGAATCTCGATCGATGCCAGCTCGGGGAACGAACCGAGGAGGTCCAGCCCCCGCCGGGAGCGGGCCCGGATCTCCCCGTCTTGGGCGCCGACGATGGCCCGGTACCCATCCCACTTCACCTCGAACCACCAGTTCTCGTCGTCGAACGGCTCAGCCCGCCGGCCGGCGAGCATCGGCTCGAAGTCGGGCAACCTCAACTGCTGCCCAGCTCCTCCCTCACGAGACGGTTGACCAGACCGCCGTCGAGATCGTTGCCGTGGCTCTTCATGAGGTGACCGATGACCCGGCCCGCAGCCTTCTCGTCGTCGGTGGCCCCCAACTCCTCGATAGCCTCGACCACGAGGCGACGGGTCGACTCTTCGTCCAGTTTCTCGGGTAGCCAGCGGGACAGGTATTCGACCTCGAAGGCGAGCTTGTCAGCCATCTCCTCGCCGCGTTCCCCGAGGGCTGCATATTCGTCGCGTGACTTCTCCATCCTCTTCACGTAGGAGTTGATGACCGCCAGGTACAGGACGTCGTCCACCTCGCCGCCGAAGTCCGGCTGGCTCTTGGCGGTGGCTACCTCGGTCTGGACCTGTCGGATCGCGTCACGGCGGAGCGCGTCCTTCTCCTTCATCGCGGCTCGTAACTCGGCAGTCATCTCTTCTTGGATGGTCATGGTCACTCTCGGAGGGTCGATATCAGCCCCGGGTCGTCGGTAATGATGCCCGTCACTCCCCGCTCCACCAACTCACGGGCCCACCCGAGATCGTTGACCGTCCACGCGAACACCCCCACGGGCACGTTTAGCTCCTCGGTGATCAGGGAAGACTCCGCTATGAGGACTTCGTGACCGGCGTGCAAACAGTGATTGACACCTTCGTCGAACGCCACCCCTCCTGGAATACAGAGGCCGGTGGTGACGTTGTCATACATCCGACGCACCGCGGCCAGCGAGTCGGGATTGACTCCTGTGACGACATCGCCGGGACGAGCGCGTTCGGCGGTCTCGAGAGCGAGCCGGTGATCCGGCTCGAAGCCCGGCTCGCCGGGGAAGTTCTTCACTTCCATTTGAACGGGTGTGCCCGGCAAGGCCGCCAGCACCTCGTCGAGGAGTGCCGGATGGTGGCCGTCCCCGAGGTCGACCCCGGAGAGAGATGCCCAGGGCGTCGTGGCCACGGGAAACCCGCCCAGGACCGGGTCGTGAGACAACACCAGTTTGCCGTCGCCACATCGGCGGACGTCGAGTTCGACGGCATCGGCGACCTCGGCGGCGGCGATGCACCCACCGAGGGTGTTCTCAGGAAAACGATTCGGCCACCCACGGTGCCCGATCACCGAGAAATCGCCTCTCACGGCAAACAATCCCAAGAAATCCGTTTACAAGGACAAGGTGGCACAGTACATTTCGGCTCGGAAACCCCCCAAGCACCTCCGATTCGATTTCGTGACGGTGCCCTTGTGAAAAAGATCACAAAGTAAGGAACACATGACGCTCACAACCATCACAACCGATTGGCGGGATCTCGCCGCCTGTCGGGACTCTGAGCCAACGCTCTTCTTCCCGGTAGGCACCACCGGTCCTGCCGTCGAGCAGATCGAAGCCGCCGTGGCCATCTGCAACACCTGCATGGTTCGCGAAGATTGCCTCCAATACGCGCTGGAGACCAACCAGGAATCCGGCGTATGGGGTGGCTATGCCGAGGACGACCGTCGTCGTCTTCGCAAGCGCTGGCTCGCCGAGCGACGGCGTCGCGCCGTCTGAACGAATCGACATCCACTCTTCGAAGCGGCGCCCGCGGGGCGCCGCTCTCGCGTCTCCTCCCCCAGGAGCGAAGCGACGTTGGGGGAGGTGCCGAGCTTGCAAGGGGCATCCTCCCCCAGCGAGCGCAAGCGAGCGTTGCGCGACGCCATCAGACCGCAGGAGCAAATCCGACCGTGCGGTTCTCCCCGGCATCCTCGATCTCGATGAACGCGACGTTACGGGCGGGGATCCCGACGGTTCGGCCCTTGGAGTCGGTGAACCAGCCCACACCCCCTTCGGCGAGGGATGACTCGATCTCCTCGCGGAACGCCTCCGGGTCGTCGATCTCGATCTCGAGCAGCTTGTCGGTGTTGCTGATTCCGATGCGAACCTTCATGAGGCGATCGTAACCCTCTTCCAATCGCTCGGAGTCGGGCATACGTTCAGCAGATGAGCCGGGTGGCGATCATCGTCGGATTGGTGGGGTGCATGATGGCCGGCGCCGTGGCGTTTGCCTCACCCGCCGAGGAGGTGCGACTCCCGGTCACCGTGAGCCCTCCCGAACAGCCGGGACGACCGGAGCCACAGACCCGGGCATCAGGCGACTCGGTGATCGTGGTGAGAGGTGATCATCTCTGGAAGATCTCGGCCGAACATCTCGGCACCGAGGCGTCCAACCACCAGATCGCGCCGTACTGGCGACAGGTCATCACACTCAACACCCCACACCTGCGCTCCGGCGACCCCGACCTCATCTATCCAGGTGAGATGGTCGACCTGCCCGCTATCCCCTGATCGCGGTGAACCGGTAGACCCCGCCCTCATAGGTGGTCACGTAGAGCTCGCCATGGCCGTCGAGACCGAAGCTGGTGATCGACCCCACCGGCCCACCCAGGTCCTCGGTCCAATCCGTGGACTCAGTGACCTCGCCGTCGACGAACTCGAATCCCCTGATCCACTGTTGCACCCAGTCGGCGTAGAAGTAGGTGCCGTGGATCTCGGGTATCTCCGCACCCCGGTAGACGTGGCCGCCGGTGATCGAGAGACCCTCCTCGTGGGTGTAAATGACCACCGGCATGGTGTAGTCGTCGGGGTCGCAGCCGGAAAGATGGAAGCACCGCTCGCCCTCCATGTCGGACCAGCCGAAGTTGTACCCGCCTTCGTCGATGGAGACCACGTTGACCTCCTCCTGGTCGGCGTGACCGACATCGGCGATATAGATGAGACGATCCACCGGGTCGATCGCGAAGCGCCAGGGGTTGCGGAGCCCATATGCCCAGACGTCGGGCATCCCCCCTTCTTCGACGAAGGGGTTGTCGGGAGGTATCCCGTAAGGATCACCGCTGTCGACGTCGATGCGGACCACGGTACCGAACGGGGTGTTCGGGTCCTGACCCTGCGCCCTGCTGTCGGCTCCGTCGCCCATCGAGACCCACAGGTAGCCGTCGGGCCCGAAGACGACATTCCCGCCGTAGTGGCGGATGTCGGTGGCGTTCTCCGGCTGCTCGTACTCGAAGATCACTCTCTCGCTGCCTGGATCGGCCACGTTGGGATCGTCCGGAGACACGGTGAACTCCGAGAGCTGACGGCGACCGCCCTTGTCGGTGTAATAGACGAAGAACCGGCCGTTCTCGGCGTACTCCGGATGGAAGTCGAGACCGAGCATCCCCTGCTCGATGCCCCCGGCGAGGACCTGGTCGGTCAGATCGAGGAAAGCCGGGTCGAGCATGGTCCTGGTCTCGTCGAGGATGCGAATGACGCCAACACGCTGCACGACGAAGAGCCGGTCGTCTCCGATGGGCGCAGCCAAGTCCACCGGCTGACGAAACCCGTCGAAGATCTGCTCCAGTCGCACCCCGTCGAGCGGCCCGAGCTCGGGCTGCGTGTCTCCCACCGTCGTCGTCGGGCCGTCTTCACCCGGTATGGTCGTCGACGTGTCGGGATCACCTGTCCCTGGGTCCTGGGTCGTGGTAGTGGTGTCCGCAGCTTCTTGCCCATCCTCGCTGCCACCGACACCGAGCACACGGAGGAAGAGGAATCCGACCAGAAACACCGCGACGAGTGCGATGAGCAGCACGCGATAACGCGCCTGATCGGGGCTGACGGGCTGACGATGTCGGGCGGTCACAGAGGGGGCGATTGTATGACCCGCCGGGGCGAAACGCTCGTTCAGCCGTCGGCGGCGGATCGAAGGCTGTTCGAGGCGGCTGCCACGATCTGGTCGGCGGTCACCGATCGGGGCCCAACCGACTCACCGGAACGATTGGCGTAGTCGGTCTCGATGCTGTTACCGAATGAGGTCAAGCGCCGCCGGTCCTGGCTTCCCATGAACCGGATCATCGCGTGGAACACGGCACGTCCCAGTATGGGGCCTTCGAGTCGCGCCAGTGTCTGGGTCAACTTGGTCCCGTCGTCGATCGGCGTGAGAGTGAAGTCGATCAGCACGTCGATCGGTCCGCCGGGCACCGGTGCCGTCATCCGGACCACGACCCGCTGCACGGGACGCCACTCCAGGACCACCTGGGGGATGGCGTGGTTACCGTGGTAACATTGGTACACCGTCCCCTCGCCGACCCGGCTTCCGGTGAGCTCCAACAGCTCATGACGATCCGAACCCATCAGAATGTCCCGGAAGCGTGACTGGTTGAGATAGTCCCATACGATCGCGGGTGGCAGGGCGACGGTGGTCTCGAGGGTGGTCACCACCTCTTCCTCCCCATAGGTGATCAAGGCTTCGTCCTTTCTCTCCTCGAAAACCGGGTGCATGTCCCTGATCCAGGTCACCACTTCGCCGAACTCGGTGAGAGACTCGATGTGCCGAACCATCTCCGGGCCGGCCTCGTCGAGACCGAGTGCTCTCTCGGCGGCATCGGTACACAGGATGTAGGCCCCGAGCCCGAGCTCGGCTTTCACGGTGTTCTTGAGAAGCCGGTGGAGCAGGTTGACGTCACTGCCCACCAACTCCTGGTAGCCCCCGACGGTCTGCAGCACGAAGGTGCCGTGGTGGACGAAGAACTTGAGATCGAGAGAGGACACGTTCGCACAGGCATTGCACTGACAGGTGTTGTTGAGGACCATCAGCTCGATGGCCCGACGGAAGGCGACGTAGGTGTCCTCGAGGTTCTCGATGAATGTCTGTGGGCTGACGAACCCCTCGTCGAGGGAGTAGCTGAGCACAGCATCGCCGGCGAGCCCCGATATCCGCAATGGTGGGCGGGTGTGCTCGATCAGGAGCTCGAGCAGGTCGGTCAGCGTCCCTTGAGCGTGGTCCAGCTCCGACTCGCTCAGGTACGCCGTGTAGCCGGTGATGTCAGCGATCAGGATAAAGCCGCGTTGCTCCACAAACCCCTTGCTCCTGTAGGGGGCCAGCCTATCGGCTGCTCTCGGGAGCGCGGCCTAGGCGTTCTCTCCGAGGAAGATCTCCGACACCGAGGAGTCCATGAATATCGCCTGAAGCGTCTCGGCGAGGATCGGGGCGATGGAGAGCACCTGGACATTGTCCAGGGCCTGGACGTCACTGCTCACGGGGAGGGTGTTGGTGACGATCACCTCTTCGATCGAGGCGTTCTTGATCCGATCGAGGGCAGGGTCGGAGAAGATGCCGTGAGTGGCTGCGATCCGAACGCTCTTGGCGCCGAACTCCTTGACCATCTCGGCAGCGTTGCACACGGTGCCGGCGGTGTCGATCATGTCGTCGACGATGACCACGTGACGGTCGGTCACCTTTCCCGCCATCGAAAGGGCCTCGGACTCGTTGTGCTCGGCGGGGTCGCGGCGCTTGTAGATGAAGG
>CAZYCX010000035.1:0-26714 GCA_964645875.1 uncultured Acidimicrobiaceae bacterium | reverse complement strand
CCAGGGAGCGGCCCAGGGCGCGGTGGGCCACCTTGGGAAGGGCCGACTTCATCCGTTTCCCCTCGCCGGCAGCGAGGATGATCACATGTGTGGGCAACTGGGGCCTTCCTGTGCTCTGCGCTGGGGGGGCAGGACTCGAACCCGCAACAACAGGACCAAAACCTGCCGTGTTACCAGTTACACCACCCCCCAATGGGGATCCATCAACAGGTTACAAGGGGACACAGGATCAACCCGAAACCATCGAATGTGCAGAAATACACCGTGACGGTGCTTATTCGTCCACTCGATCCTCGACCGGGGCGACTCCGCGGTCGCGCAGGGTCACCCCCCTCCCCTCGGCCACCAGGTGGGTGACGGTGTCCGCGGCGTCGGCCGCCTCGTCGACGGTGGCGAAGTAGCCGAAACAAGCCGATCCCGACCCGGTGAGACAGACAGCTGTCCCCCACACCGAGGCGACGTCGGCCATGAAGTCGCCGAGACGGGGCTCGAGCTCGAGGGCTGCCGGGAGCAGGTCGTTGCGCAACGGCATCCCGCCCCGAAGGGAAGGGGGGAGCCGGTCATCGGGGACGGGAGCTCCCTCGGGCCCCTCCAGACGATCCCAATGGCGGTAGACGTCCTCGGTCGCCAGGCCGAACCCGGGGACGGCCACGGCCACGGCAAAGTCCTCGAGTGGCCTGACCGGTTCGATCTCGTCGCCCGTTCCCCGCATCATCAGCGTCCCTCCGATGAGGAACAACGGGACGTCAGCCCCGACGCGAGATCCGACACGGGCCAACTCATCCCGGGCCACGCCCACCAGGTCGGAAGCGGCCAACAGCGACGCCGCGGCATCGGAGCTGCCACCCCCCAGCCCGGCCTCCATGGGGATGTCCTTGGCGAGGCTGAGCCGGAGTGGGGGCACACTCACCGTCTTCCGCAACTCGGCGAGAGCCCGCTCCACGAGGTTGTCCTCGATGTCCGAAGCGAAGGTGTCGTGTCCCTCTTCTGCCCGCTCCACCTGCAGTAGGTCGCACCACTCCACCGTCTGGACCATGGATTCCAGCGGGTGGTAGCCGTCATCTCGGGGAGGTCGAACCAACAGCGACAGGTTGAGCTTCGCCGGAGCCTCGTAACCGGGCATCAGACCCCCGCCAGCCTCAGGTAGTCGTCCGGCGTGAGGTCTTCGGCGCGGTCGGTGGGATCGATGCCGGCCGCCTCCAGCGTTGCCACCGGGTCGTCGAGCACCTTCGCCAGGGACCGTCGCAGCATCTTTCGCCGCTGGCCGAACCCCGCCCTGGCCAACTCCACGGCGCGGTCCGCCCTTGCCGGGGCTGGCTTCCTGTGCATCACGACCACCGCCGACTCCACCCGGGGCGGCGGGTAGAACACCTGTGCCGGGACCGTGAACGCCACCGACGCGTCGGCGTGGATTCCGGCCACGACCGACGGCAGGCCATATCCGGGGCTGCCGCACGTGGCCGCGAAGCGCTCGGCCACCTCCTTCTGCACCATGACCACGAACCGTTGGATGTTGGGGGCCGATCGCAGTGCCTCCAGCACCACGGGAGTGCCGACGTTGTAGGGGAGATTGGCCACCATCGCCCACCCCTCTCCCTGCAGTGACCCGGCGAAGTCGACCGTGGTGACGTCGACGAACCTGAGCTCCACGTCGAGGCCGGCGGTCACCTCCTCGAGCACGGGCCGCAAACCATGGTCGACCTCATAGGAGACGACATGGGCACCGGTGGCGGCCAGCGCCCTGGTCAGGGTCCCCGTCCCCGCCCCCACCTCCACCACTAGCGATCCGGGGCCAACCCCTGCTCGCGCCACGATCTTCCTCGTGATGTTGGCATCGGCGAGGAAGTGCTGGCCGAGACGGTGGGCTGGGGCCAGCCCGTGCCTCTGGAGCAGCCCGGCGATCTCGGATCGAGTCTGCGCGGTCACCGCGAGAAGACCCGGGCGGCGTTGGCCGACGTGGCTGCAGCCACGTCGGCAACTGGCATCCCCCACACTCGACCCAATGCGACGCCCACGTAGGACACCCACGAGGGCTCGTTGCGCTCACCCCGATGTGGTGGCGGGGCCAGATATGGCGTGTCGGTCTCGACTAGCACCCGCCCCGGAGGGACCAACTCGGCTCCCAGGCGGATGGTCTCCCCCGTCTCGAAGGCGACCGGCCCGGCAAACGAGAAGGTCACCCCGAGCTCGAGGAAACGTCGCGTCCAGCGGGTGCCCCCGGTCCAGCAATGGAGAATCGCCTGGGAGCCGACGCCGGTTTCCTCGATGATCCGGTGCACATCGCCGAAGGCGTCCCGACAGTGAACGATGATTGGCTTGCCCAACTCCAAGGCGAGCGAAATGTGATCCCGGAAGGAAGCCTCCTGTGCCTCGCGAGGGGACAGGGCTCGATAGAAGTCGAGGCCGGTCTCCCCGATTGCCACCACCTTCGATGACATCTCCTCGATCGCGGCTCGCTGTTCGGGCCAGGCCGACGCCTCGTGGGGATGAACACCGGCGGTGGCGAGCACCCTCCCGGGAAACTCACTGGACAGGTCGAGCGATGCCTGCGAGGTCTCGGCGTCGATCCCGGGAGCCACCACCCAGTCCACGTCTTTGGCGCGTTCCAGCAGATCCCCGGGAGGACGTCCGTCGAGTTGCAGGTGGCAGTGTGTGTCGACCCAGGTCATCGATCGCGACGGTACCCGCCATCCTCCGCGCTCCGATCGGTAGGCTGCGCGCCGTGGAATCTGGGATTGCCCGCAAGATCGACGACCTGGGGAGGATCGTCATACCTGCCGAGACCCGGCGAATGTTCAACATCAGGGAAGGCGACCATCTCTTCATCAACGTCGAGGGGGGAAACATCGTCCTGCGGAAGATGACGGACTCCTGCACCTTTTGCGCCAGCGACCATCAGGTCTCCCAGTTCAAAGGGAAGGGAATCTGCTCCACCTGTCGATCTCAGCTCGACTCCTGATCCCCTAGCAGGACCTCGTAGACCTCCCGGCGCGATACCCCCGTCTCCTCTGACACGGCCCTGGCCGCCTCGCGCACGCTGACCCCTGCGGCGACGAGTGCTCGCGCCCCTTCGATGGCATCTTCGACGGAGGGAGCCGGTGGCGCGACCGGGGCGAGGACCAGAGTCACCTCCCCCTTCACCGGCTCGGACCACCGCTCCACCGCCGCTTCGAGCGGACCGACCCAGGTCTCCTCATGCAGCTTGGTGAGCTCCCTCGTCACGGCCACCGACCGGGACCCGCCACAGGTCTCGGCGAGGTCGGAGAGGTCAGCGGGGAGACGGTTGGGGCTGGCGAACAACACCACCGTTCGGATCTCCTTGCTCAGCTCCGTGAGACGCTCCGACCTCTCCTTCCCCTTCCTGGGGAGGAATCCCTCGAACACGAAACGATCACCACCGAACCCCGAGAGGGCGAGCGCCGTGGTCACCGCCGACGGGCCGGGGATGACCGTCACCGGGTATCCAGCCTCCCTTACCGCCCGGATCACGGCCGCCCCCGGGTCGGAGACGGTGGGCATGCCGGCGTCGGAGACCAGCACCACGGTGTTTCCCGAGCGCACTGCCTCGACGACATCTTCGGAGCGGGATTGCTCGTTGCCGGTGAACAGGGACACCAGCCGCACGGAGACGACGAGATGGCTGAGGAGCTTGGCGGTGCGTCTGGTGTCCTCGGCGAAGACGACATCTGCCGAGGCGAGCACGTTGCGGAGACGCTCGGAGATGTCGCCGAGGTTCCCGATCGGTGTGGCGCAGACGAGGAGACGACCGCTGGGCACTGACGGGGACGCTAGCCGGTCGGTTCGGGGAGGCCGACTGCGGACCTGATCTGCTCGCCGACCGAAGGCTCGTGGGCAGCGATGAAATAGAGGTTGCCGTCCATCACGTCGACCCAGGCGAAGTGATCCTCCGGGAAGTCGTTGATGGCGAACGAGAGCAATGCCTCCTCGAGCGCTCGCATGTCCCCGGCGGTGTCTCCCTGATAGACGATGAGGAGGGCAGCGTTCTCTCCGTCGAACCACTGGTGATAGGCGTCCCCGCCCCAGCCGGCGGCCGCCTCGGCCACGGTTTCGGTGTTGGATCCCTGGTTGAGGAGGAGGCGGAAGCCGTGCTCGCCCCAGACCGACGTTCGCTCCAGCTCGTATCCGGGGATGGTGATCTCGGGGATCTCCACCTCAACGGGGATATCCCTCCGGTAGGCGCCGGGATTGATGACTTGCTCGGTGGATCCGGGAAGCTCGACGAGGGTCGTGTAGGCATCGTTCACCTCGCTCCAGCCCCCGGCAGACTCGTAGATAGTGTGCACGAACGCCAGGCCGGTCTCGTAGGGGAACAGCAACGACTCGGTGAGAAAGCGGGGGGCGGCCTGAAAGGACGTCGTGTCGATCTCGAGCGACTGGGCGATGAACTCCCCCAGCTCACGCTGGCTCAGCCGCTGGGCCCACAACACCTCGGCGAGCGTGGCGTCACCTTCGATGAGGGCCTGGTAGGCGCTGGCCTCGTCGAGACGGTCTTCGTCGATCATCGTCTGGAACGTCGCGTGGAACGAGAAGTGCTGGTCGGTCAGGGCGTGGACCAGTTCGTGAAGCAGGGTCCCCCGCTGCAGCACGGTGAGTCCGTCCTCATGGGCAGGGATCACGATCTCACCGGTCTCCCCGTCGTAGTATCCGGCAACCTGCTCGCCGTAGAGATCGAGGACGATCTGTTCGAAGTCGGCGGCCTCGTTGAGCAGGCCGAGCATCTTGTAGAGGGCCTCGTCGGCGGGAAAGTCCTCGGACTGCTCTTCGATTTCGGCCCGGACCAATGCCTCGAGCTCGTCCTCGGTCACCACTCTGATCTGGGGTGGCCTGAGGAATGGAAGAGCCCGGATCTCCTGCGCCTCTCGGATCAGTGTCTCGAGTTGCTCCCTGACCTGGTCCGACAACCCTTCGAGGCCGGAGAGGTCGGGGGCGGTCGTGGTGGGGGCGGCCGCTTCGCTGGTCGTCGTGACGTCTCCGGTGGTCGTGGTGCTGTCGGAGACGTCGATGGTGGTTTCCGTGGGCTGATCCCCCACGGTGGTAGTCGTGGAATCGCCGCCGCCGGTGCAGGCGGTTACCACGAGGCTGAGGGCGAGGAAGAAGTAGAGACCGCGAATCATCGGTGGTCAGATTATCGGCGAGTGGTGCCTAGACCTGTTGTCGGGTCCCCTCGGGTGATCGGGCGCCCACCAACCGTGACTGCCCACGAGAAAATTCACCAGAGCTGTCGAAAATGGGCATCGGATTTCGTGTACGGGTGGAGAGGCACGGGTAGGTTCCCGGCCGCGAACAAGGAGTAAGCAATGACTCAATACCTGCTTTCGGTGTACTACGAAGAGGGTGCAGAGGTGCCTTCCGACGATGTGATGCAGGCGATGTACGCAGACGTCGATACCCTCAATCAGAAGATGCAGGACTCGGGTGTCTGGGTGTTCGCCGGAGGGTTGCACACTCCCGACACCGCCACCGTCGTGCGTAGCGAGGGCCGTGAGATCCTGACGACAGACGGGCCCTTCCCCGAGGCAAAGGAGCAAGTGGGCGGTTTTTGGATCATCGATGTGGACGACTTCGACGCGGCCCACGACTGGGCGTCGCAGGCAACGGTGGCGTGTCGCGGTCCCGTGGAGATCCGCCCCTTCCAGGACGAGCCGGAGTCCTGAACGACGACCGTGGGCGACACTCGGGAGATCGACCGGGTCTTCAAGGAGGAGTCTGGCCGGGCCGTGGCCACCCTGGTCCGCCGCTTCGGTGACATCGATGTCGCCGAGGAGGCGGTCCAGGAGGCCTTCGTCGAAGCGATTCGTCGCTGGCCCGAGCAGGGAGTGCCGCCCAGTCCGGCAGGCTGGATCATCACCACCGCCAAGAACCGGGCGATCGATCGACTCCGTCGTGAGGCGCTTCGTGACGACCGTCAGACCGAGGCGTTGCTCCTGGCAGGTGATGGCAGCGATGAGATCGAGATCGTGGAAGACGACCAACTCCGGCTGATCTTCACCTGTTGTCACCCCGCCATCGCAGTCGAAGCCCAGGTAGCCCTGACTCTCCGACTCATCGGCGGTCTCCAGACCGGGGAGATCGCCCGCGCCTTCCTGGTGTCAGAGCCGACGATGGCCCAGCGCCTGACCAGGGCGAAACGCAAGATCAAAGCGGCCAACATCCCCTACCGGATCCCCGACGACGCCGAGTTGCCCAATCGTCTGCGACCTGTGCTCGCCGTCGTCTACCTCGTCTACAACGAGGGACATGTGGCAACAGCCGGCGAGTCGCTGATCCGAGACGAGTTGGCGGCCGAGGCGGTCAGGCTCGCCCGGCTCTTGGCCGAGCTCATGCCGGACGAGCCCGAGGTGACCGGCCTGCTCGCCCTCCTCCTGCTGAGCGAGTCGAGGCGCCCAGCCCGGGTCGGCCCGGACGGCACGTTGGTGCCACTCGCCGAGCAAGACCGCCGACTGTGGGACCGCCATCTCATCGATGAGGGACAGGACCTGGTGCGAGCGTGTCTTCGACGCAACCGGCCGGGCCCATATCAGATTCAGGCGGCGATAGCTGCCGTTCACTCCGATGCCCGCTTTGCAGAGGACACCGACTGGGATCAGGTTGTCGTCCTCTACGACCAGCTCCGCGCCTTTGGCTCCACTCCGATCATCGAGCTGAACCGGGCGATAGCCGTCGCCGAGGCAGGCGACGTCGCCGGTGCCCTCGAGCTGGTCGACTGCCTCGATCTGGACGGATATCACCTCCATCACGCCACCAGGGGAAATCTGCTGGAGCGGCTGAGCCGCAACGAGGAAGCGGCCGAGGCCTATGCCTTGGCCAGATCCCTCACGGGCAACGAGACGGAGATGAGATATTTGGAGACTTTGGAGCGCCGTGTGCGTCCAAGTGGGTGACAGAAGTTCGCCCATCCCGGACACAGACATCCCAAAGTGAGCTCATACACACAACGAAGTCGACGGTTCGAGGCCGTCGCCGAGGAGGTCTTCGAGCCTCTCCAGCGCTATCTGGGCCGCCGGGCATCACCGGCCGACGCCGAGGACGCTTTCGCCGACGTGATGTTGGTGGTCTGGCGGCGTCTCGACGATGTACCCGCGGGGACGGCCCTTCCCTGGTGCTACGGGATAGCCCGCAACGTCCTCGCCAACCAGCGTCGCGGCCACAGCCGTCATCTCCGCCTGGTGAAGCGAATCGAGTCGGAGCCCGGGCCGAGCTTCGTCTCAGATCCGGCGGATGCCGGTCCTGACCTGGAGCTGACCGAAGCGCTCGGGTCGCTGTCCCTCGCCAACCAGGAGGTGCTTCGTCTCTGGGCCTGGGAGCGACTGGAGCCCAGGGAGATGGCACCGGTCCTCGGCATATCGGTCAACGCGGCCACGCTTCGACTGAGCCGGGCGCGGTCACGTCTCGCGGCTGCCCTGGCCAGACAGGATCAGGCGCCGGCCGGACACAAGTCGGGTGACGGCACATGGGAGAAGTCCGATGAGTGACGAGATGAGAGAGCGACTGGCCAACCTGGATCCGATGCACTCCGGTGTGCCCACCGAGCCGACGACATCCGAGTCGTCGCGAGAGCTGATGGAGAGAGTGATGAGCACACCTGTGAGAGAACGGACGGAACGGCCCGCCCACGATCGCCGCACCTGGGCTTTCGGAGTCGCCGCCGCCGTGGTGCTGGCAGTGGCAGGCAGCATGGCATTGACGGGCGGGGACGAAACCCCACCCGTGGCAGCAACACTGCCGATCGAGTTGCACGCAGGCGGCGAGGACATGATGGCCAGCTGCATCTTGTTCTCCCCCGAGGAGCTGGAGCGCGTCGCCGAGCTGGCCTTCGAGGGAACCGTGACCGCCATCGATGGAGACCGGATCAGCCTCGCGGTGGACACCTGGTTCCGAGGCGGGGAGGCGTCCGAGGTCGTCCTCGCCGCTCCGCAGGGCCTGGATGCCCTCATCGGCGGGATCCCCTTCGAAGTGGGAGATCAGTACCTGATCTCCGCCCAGGGCGGGAACGTCAACTATTGCGGCTTCAGCGGGCCCGCGACCCCCGAGCTCCGGGCCGGATTCCAACGGGCCTTCGCCCAAGGCTGACACAAAGCGAACCCTGGGTTCCAGGCCCCGCTCAGCGAAGTCTGGCGCCCTGAGTTCGTGAAGAAACCCTACGTCTCTCTCACCTTGACCACCAGCACGTCGCACTCGGCGAGATGGATGGCACGATGGCTCGTGCTCCCCAGCACCAAGGAAGCGATCTCCCCCCGCCCTCTCGTGCCCACCACCACCAACGACGCGCGAACGTCGTTGGCGTACCTGACGAGAGCTTCTGGGGGATAGCCCTCGAGGTCGACACGCTCCACACGCACGTCGGTCTCGGAGAGCAGATCTTCGACGCCGTCCCAGACTCCCGCCCGCTGCGACGTGGCCACTTCGCCCCAGTTGATCGCCGCCTCGGTGTAGACCATCGGCTGATAGAAGACATGAACCAAATGGAGATCGGTGTCGCGCCAGCGGGCCTGCTCCAATGCTCTGGCGACGACGCTTCTCGATACCGGTGACTGATCGATCCCGGCGACAACGGCCATGTCGCATCCTTTCCTTCTGCTTGCTGCCAGCCTCGCCGACAGGGCTCCATACTGCCACGGCCCGTAGTCCCGGTCTCACGGGTCGAATGTCCCGAAACGCCTACGGTCGCCTACCCCTCGCGGGGAATACCAACCTACGAACAGATGTTCGCCATATCGTGGAGAAGACCCCAAACCCAACCAGGAACAGACGCCGCCGCGACGCCGTCGACTCGTCGGGAACCGATCTCCTGGGCCACTACCTGGCCGGAATCGGGGCCTACGAGTTGCTCGACGCAGACGACGAGGTCCGGCTCGCCCAGGCGATCGAAGCCGGCGACCAGGCGCGTCAGCGTCTCGACTCGGGCGAGAGACTCGCGACCGACGAACGCGGCCACCTGCATCGCAAGGTCTCCGAAGGTGATGCGGCGCGTCGTCGCTTCGTCGAGGCGAACCTGAGGCTGGTCGTCGCCAATGCCCGTCGCTACGCCGGCAACGACGTCGAGATGCTGGACCTGATCCAGGAAGGAAATCTGGGCTTGATCACCGCGGTCGAAAAGTTCGACTGGCGTCGTGGCTTCAAGTTCTCGACGTACGCCACGTGGTGGATCCGTCAGGCGATGCAGCGCGCCCGGGCCAACCTGAGTGATTCGATCCGGCTCCCGGCGCGCCTCCACGATTTCGTCCCGGCTGTCCGCGCCGCCTCCGAGTCATTGCAGTCCCAGCTCGGGAGGACGCCGACACCGGAGCAGATCGCCGAGGAGACCGGGATCGACGTCAGCGACGTCGAGGACGCCCTCCGGGTCGGCTCGACCGTGGCCCTCGAGTCTCCGGTCGGAGAGGACGGGGCCATGCTCGGCGACTTCATCGCCGACCTCACCGCCCTCCAGCCCGACGGCGAGGTCGAGCAGGTCCTGATCTCAGAGGCCCTCCGCGATGCCCTCGCCGAGCTGCCCTCGCTCCACCGTCGTGCCGTGGAGCTGCGTTACGGGCTCGACACGAAGGGAGCGCCGGCCACAATGGCGAGTGTCGCCGCCGAGATCGACGTCCCAGAACACCAGGTCAAGCCGCTCCTCGACGAGTCCCTCGAGTTGCTGGCCGAGAGGCTGCGGCGATTCGAGGAGATGGCCGCTGCTTGATCTGCAGTTGAGGTCTCCCCCACTCGTTGTTCGTGATGTGACCGCCCGTGGGGCCGGTCACCCCAGCGGGATGAGGTCCCTCCTCCCGGCAACGTGGGCTGTTTCGCCATCCTCGACTTGGGAAATTAACGAACGTTCGTAGTAAAAAAAGGGCTGAAAGTCGGATTGTCACCCGCGCCTCATATCCGTATATCCGTGCCCCCTCGTTCCAGTCCGGGTGCTGGAATCACCCCCATCCGTCACGCTCTCGGCGATACTCGTGCCGATGGGCTGTGAGGGCGGCAGCGAGACCGACGGATTGCAAACCGGGTGATCGTCGACATCCTCCTTCTCCTCGTCGGGATCGCACTGGTGGTCGTCTCCGCCGACCGAATGGTCCTGTCCTCGGCGGACCTCGCCAATCGCTGGGGCCTCTCCCCGGTGATCGTCGGAGCGGTGGTCATCGGTTTCGGATCCTCGCTACCCGAGATGATGGTGTCGGTTCTCGCCCTCGACCAGCCCAACGGGCTCGATCTGGCTATGGGCAACGCGATCGGCTCGAACATCGCCAACATCTCGCTGATCCTCGCCGTAGCCGTGATCACCTTCCCCTTCGGGGGCCAGAGCGGAGTGATCAAAAAGGAGGGCACACTGATGCTCGCCTCCTTCCTCGTCGCCTCACTCTTTCTCTGGGACGGCGTCTTGCAGGTCTATGAGGGAGCGGCACTCCTCCTCGGCTTGGTCGTCGCCGGGATCGCCGTCGTCACCTGGTCGAAGCGAGACGAGACCGCCGCAGTGGTCGAGGAGGCGGCGTCCGGACCGGCATGGCGCAACGTGGCGATCGCTCTCGTCTCCCTCGGAGTCCTCCTCGCCGGCGCCCGGGCGATGGTGATCGGAGCCGAGAGCATCGCTCTCGAGATCGGCATGAGCGAGGGTGTGGTGGGGCTAACCATCCTGGCCCTTGGCACCAGCCTCCCCGAAATGGGAGCGGTCATCGCCGCAGGCCGGCGGGGACGCAGCGACCTCGTGCTCGGCAACATCCTCGGCTCGAACGTGTTCAATTCGCTCGGCGTCGTCGGCGCAGCCGGCGTCCTGGGCTCCGGTTCTCTCGTCACCGACTTCCGGCCCGACCTGGTGGTGATGCTGTGCGTGGCCCTCCTGGCGGGAGCGATCGCCTGGAGCGGCGACCGCCTTCGCCGCCTGGAAGGGGTGGTGCTTCTCGCCGCCTATCCCCTCGCCATCATGCTGGCCCTGTGAGCCCTGGCCGACGGCCAACCACGAGGAGGTACTCGTACTCGGCAGGCCCCTGAGGTGGCCCGCTGTTGGTTCGAGTGGGCGAGGCCTCCCGCAAGCCGTCACGCAAGGGCAGCTCTCGTCCTCTCGTCATCGCAGGCGCTTCAACTCGTCACGCTCACGCAGGGTTCGGCGTCGACGCTTTCGATAGACCAAGCCGAGCAACTCATCGACGACGAGGCCGATGAGCAGTGTGCCGAGGATCAGCACGATCAAGGGGGTCGAAGAGTCCCAGGCTAGAAAAGAGATGGTAACGGTGTCCGTGTTCTGAGCCGCCAGAACGATCACCGCCAATGCCAGTATCACCCCGAAAATCAGTCCCCAAAACAGGCCGGTCCCAACGAAAATCCGTTCCAGCTCCGTCCGGGGAGCGGCTTTCTCACTTCAGTCGCCGCCTCGGCATCGGAAGCACGTGCCCGTTCTTCTCTCTCTTTGTCGCTCATGTCTCGATCACCGCCACTCTTGCCTTTCAGCGAGGAGAGGAAATCCACCTCTTTGTCTAGATAGATTACTTGAAGTATAGCTAAAGGACAACTATATTGCCCCTATGAACGAGCAGAGCACGAGCGACCGGCTCGACCACATACTCGAGAGGTGGAGGACGTCTCGACCCGAGATCGACTTCTCTTCGCTCGAAGTGGGGACCCGGGTGCTACGCGCCGCCCACTACCTCCAAGCGAGACTGGACCGCATTGCCGCCGCGTACGGACTCAGCCATCGGGGTGACCTCGAAACCCTCACCGAGCTCGACCTCGTCGGGCCTTTGACGCCAACGGAGTTGGCCGAGGATCTCCTGCTGACCAGCGGGGGAATGACGGTTCGGCTCAATCGCCTCCAGGCAGCCGGGCTCGTCGAACGCCGACCCAACCCCCGGGACGGGCGCGGTGTGCTCGTACATCTCACCCCGGCGGGCAAAGACGTCGCAGAAGACGCTCTCGCCAGTCTCATCCAGGCTCAATCCGAAATCGTCGGGATGCTCGAGCCGTCCGAGAGTGGTGAACTCGCCCGGCTCCTCCGCATTCTCCTCACCGGACTCGGTGACGCCCCTCCGTTCAGTCCCACCATCGTGGTGAGAGGGAGGAGCGATGACCGTGGACGGCAGCGTTGACCCGGCGCTGAGCGTCCACGACGACTCACACGAGGAGTCGACCTACTTCGACGCCAACTCCAACAGGAAGTACCCGTTGCAGGAACACTTCGGCACCGTGCACAAGAATCGGTCGCGATGTTCCTTTCGTGGATGACCACATCCGCCGCATTGAGCACGCGCTGCCTTGCTACGTTCGATCTGCTCGCGTCTCCGAGCCGACTCATTTCCGGGTTCACTCATGACTTTTCCCATCTCGTGAACCCCCGTGACCGATCGTCTGAGTAGGGGGAAGGCTCGATCCGGACGAGTTGCGGGACCGATGGCAGATGATTGTCGTACCAAACCCAGTTCATTCGCATCCAGGAAACGAATCTGGCGATGCGCGTTTCATTTTGGGTCATGGTGATCTCTCTCATCAGTGATACTTGAGAGTTTACTTGTGTGTTAGTTATATGTCTAATTACCTGGAGAAACACCAGTCCACCGGGAGCCTGGCCAGGGCGGGAATCCACCCCACAGAAATCCTCCGGATAGCCGAGAACCGGGATCATCGCCGACGCGACGTCACCACCAAGGATCACGCGCATACCTTGCGATCTGTCTTGGGCAGTGGATCGGCTCGAACTGGCTCTAGATGACCGGCGGTTCCCCGTCCGCCGATGGTGACGCCTACGCCGATTTCTTCACTCCCCTCGACGACGTCATCGCCTTCCCTGGTTCGAGTCCCTTCGAGGATCCCGACTCGGCTGAACTGGCCCGGATCCTCGACGCCGCAGCCAGCGAAGGCTCAACCCGATGAGATTCACGATTCGTGAGCTCGACGCCTCGACGTGGGATGCATTCGCTGAGCTGGTCGAGCGCAACAACGGCATCTTCGGGGCTGCTGGTGCATCGGTTATCACCCCGAGTGCGGACAGAAAGGGATCAGCCATCGCGCCTCAAGGAAGATCGCGTGCGCACCGGCCGCGCCCACGCTGCGCTCGTGCTCGATGAGAATGGCGCCGCTCAGGGATGGTGCCAGTACGGCAGTCCACAAGAACTGCCGAACATCAAGCACAAGCGCAAGTACGAGCTCAGCCCCCCGCCCCTTCCGGACTGGCGGATAACCTGCTTCTACGTCGACAGGAAGCAGCGAGGCCAAGGAATCGCCCGGGCCGCTCTGGAGGGCGCCCTCGATCAGATCTCAAAGCTCGGGGGCGGGCGCGTCGAGGCCATAACCGAGGTCACCGCCGGCCGCGAGGCGCAGGGGCGATTCCTGTTCAGCGCTACCGTCGAGTTCTTTCGACCAGTACGGCTTTACCCGCGGCGCCAGGTCGGCAAGCATGCATGGATAATGAGCAAAACGGTCGACCCGGCGTCGACATAGCGCTCTCAGGGGATCTAAGCGCGAGCGCGATCCGCGGACCGAGCCCAGCCGTCTTCCGGGAAGCAGTCTTCGAAGTACCCGAGCGGTAGGTGCCGTTCTGGCGGTGTCCAACACGCGCGAAATCGCTACCGAATTGTTGACCCGCGCTATAGGCTCCTGGAAGATCGTCGAAAGGAGGTTGTCGATGTTTGTCTGGATTCTGGCTGCCTCCGCTTCTAGCCGCTGATTGCGCACACGCGGAGCAGCCTCCCGAACCAAGGAGTTGCGATGTTTCGCGTTCGTACTGTTAACGATGTCGATGAGTTCGTTGGCGTTCCCGGTGATCCGGAGAACTACACCGACTCGGTGAGTGGCCTGTGGGATTCAGGGGAAAGCCAACCTGACTGGTGCTTCCTCCTCGAGAATGGTCCCGCCAAGGTGGGAAGAGTCGGCTTCCGGGTTGCCCCGACTGTTTCGGATCCGTCTCGGCGGGGTGCGCTCCCTGCCGAGGAGCTGTTCGTATATGGGCTCCATCTGCAATGGGAAGACGACTACCTGGATGCTGGTCGTCGGTTGATCGCCGAGGCGACTGCGGCCGTTCTTGATGCGGTGCCGGAGTTGTTGGAAGTTCGGATAAACAACAGCGTCCACCCCTTTGTCGAGGCGCGCGTTCATCTCATGACTTCATTGGGGATGGACCTGTTCCAGGAGAAGCATGGTTTCTTCTGGACCGACGACGGACGTCTCGTGAAATCCGGCGACCGTCTCGAATTTCTGTCCATTGCCGACACTGGGATGGAGGCCTATAGGGCGGTCATGGCGCCCTGCGGTATGGACACCCTCGACCGCAACGACCGCTACTACTGGACAGGTTGTGGCCCTGACAACTGGGCAGCGGAGATGACCGAATACCTCGTAGACGAGGACGCCCACATGTGGCTCATCGGACATCGCGATGACGAACCGGTCGGGTATGTGGCGGTTGTCAGTGCCGACGACTGGGGATCGACCATCGGACACGTCGGCGTCGTCCCTCAACATCGAGGACACGGTTACATCCACGACCTTCTCACCGCCGGGACTACCGTCGCTCGACAGTCGGGAATCACCAGCATGCTCTCAGACGTCGACGTTCTCAATGACCCGATGCTGAAGGCCATGCAACGAGCCGGACACGTCCGAGACCCCGAACGGTGGCACCTCTGGGTGTTCCGGTCTAACACGAGCGGACTAGTGGTGCGTTGAACCCCCCGCGGGGGCCTCTCTCCTCGCCGTTGCGGTCGGAGTGTTCGTGGTCCGGCGACGGCTACAGAACCGTCGGTCGGGCTAGCCAGGGCCGTGCCCAGAATGGGCGCCGCCCGCCACCGCGTGAGCTGTTCGCATCCCAAGGCCTTTCCAAATGTCGCATGACCGCGTAGAGTGGTTGCGACAGCATTCAACGACTGGCCGCCCAGACCTCGCGGACTTCGTCCTAACGCCGGAGGCGTGCGATGAAAACCGAGAGACGGCTATCCGACCTACGCAGTGAGTTCCCGCGACCGGTAGCTGCAGCACGGAATATCCCGGTCATCGTGCTGATCACCCTTTTGGTCCTCTTCGCTTTCGGCCCGGCACTGCACGCGCAGGAGGTACCGGTCGGCCTGGGAACAGCCGATGACTTCGCCGTTCTAGCCGGCGAGTCCATCACCAACACCGGCCCGACGACCATCACCGGCGATGTCGGCATTCATCCGGGTACCTCGGTGACCGGGTTCGAAACGGTGACGTTGGACGGTGAGCTCCACGAAACCGATGATGTCGCTGAGCAAGCCAAGGTCGACTTAGTCACGGCGTACGACGATGCCGCTGGCCGGACGGTGACTGAAACCATCGCCACCGAGCTCGGGGGGGGAGACCCTCTCATTCCCGGCGTCTATGACTCAGATGCGGGGACCTTTGAGATAACGGGGACGCTGACCCTCGACGCCCAAGGTGACCCCAACGCCGTCTTCATCTTCCAGATGGAGAGCACCCTCGTCACCGCCACAGATAGCAGCGTGAGCCTGATCAACGGCGCCGATGCATGCAACGTGTTCTGGCAGGTGGGCAGTTCAGCCACTCTTGGAACGGGCAGCTCCTTCGTGGGGAACATCCTGGCGTTGACCTCGATCACCCTCAACACCGGAGCAACCGTCGAGGGAAGGGTGCTGGCACGAGACGGCTCGGTCACATTGCAGGCCAACACCATCACCCGAGCGGTCTGCACCGCCGCCGCTCCAGAGGACACCACGACCACCACCGCACCAGATGACACCACGACCACCACTGCTGCAGCCACGACCACCACTGCTGCAGCCACGGCCACCACCGTGGCACCGCCCGTGGGCGGGGTCGACACCGGTGGTGGTTCGACGTCAGGCGCTCCGAACATGATGCTGCTCCTCGGCGGTTTCTCTCTCCTCGCCGTCGCGGTCGGAGCGTTCGTGGTTCGCCGACGGCTCCAAGACCGTCGGTCGGGCTAGCCGGGACCGTGCCCAGAATGGGCGCCGCCCGCCACCGCTTTCTCGCCGTGGCGGGTGTTGCTCTCGCGGCAATCGGAGCGACTGTGATCGTTTTGGCCGCGACAGCCCAGACCCCGCCGCAACCACCGCCGTCGGCCGGATCGGAAGAACTCGCGCCGAATGTGTCCTCAGTTGAGTCCGACCCTGCGCCACCGCCCGGTGAGGACCACTCCCTCAGACCGCCAACCGCGTTCTCGCCGGTGCCCGAGGAGGTCGACGACCCTGTCCTCCTCCCGTCGTCAGAGCCCGCCGCCATCGACATCCCGGCGATCGGGGTGCACTCGGAGATGCAGCAGGTCGGCTTGACCGCCGAGCACACCCTGGAGGTGCCGGCTCCCGGCCCGTACTACGACCAGGCGGCCTGGTACAAGCATTCAGCGACCCCCGGCGCAGTTGGTCCCGCCATCATCGTGGGCCACGTCGACTCCGCCGCCAACGGCCCTTCGGTGTTCTTCGACCTCGGAAACCTGCGTCCAGGGGACGAGGTCCTGGTCACCCGCCGCGACGGCACGGTGGCCGTCTTCACCGTCGAGGCGGTACGCCAGTACTCGAAAGACGACTTCCCGACCGAGCTCGTCTACGGCGAAACCGACCACGCCGCCCTGCGCCTGATCACCTGTGGTGGGGCGTTCGACCGCGCCCAGCGCAGCTACCGCGACAACGTCGTCGTCTTCGCCTCCCTCGTCGGCTCCCATCAGGCTTCCCCATCATCTTGAGCCGGCCCGCATCGAGGAGCGCTGGAGTGGCCGGGCTCATCTCTATTGCCGCCGGCGAGGTCGGGATGCTATCTTCGACACTGTTACCCGCAGCGGATACTCCCCAAGACATCAGTCGAGGAGCGAACCGCCTTCATCATCGACCACATAGAAGCCAGAACCTGACTCCGGCCAAGACGAGCGATACGTGCCGTTCTCGGGCAGTTTCTGAAGTGTTCGTTATCCGCTCAGAATTGTTGACCTGCGCTGGTTGGTAGGCGTTTGGCTAGGCGCTAAGGCTGAACCGTCCAGGAGGGTCCGACATCGTCAGCTTGGGTCTCGAGATCGCAGGACTCGTTCGCCCCGGTGGGTCGAGCGCGGGTAGGCCGTCAATATCATGTTCTGGGGGTGAGATCGACCCACTGGGGGCCGTCACTTGCAGTCACCTGGATGATCTCACCTGCTTTGGTTGTGTCGGTGATCACTTCGACGACCAGTTCGGCGATCTGATCCGGGGTGAGAACGCTGTCTGTTTGACGAAGTTCGTTCATGGTTTCTCTTCCCATGCCGCGTTCGGCCAACGGGGTGTCGACAAGTTCGGGACAGATCGCGTTGACCCTGATATTCCGCTCTTCGGCCAGGCTTCCGAGCGAGCGGGTAAAGGCGATGACGCCCGCCTTCGCAGATCCATATATCGGTGCTGCAGCCATTGGATAGAGGCCGATCAGCGACGATGTGTTAACAATCACGCCCCCATCGAGACCGAGAGCATGTATGGCCAGTCTGGTCGCGTCGATAACGGCGACCAGGTCGACGTCGATTACATGTCTCCAGTCACTGGCCTCGTCGGTGAGCCAGGCGTTGTCCCCGCCGATACCGGCGTTGTTGCACACGATGTCAAGTTGACCAAACTCATCAACAGCACGGTCGAACGCGGCTTTGAGGTCCGCTGAGGACGTGACGTCGCATCGCTGTAGAACCGCCCTGCCGCCCCGAGCCTCAACTTCATCAATAGTCAGTCGAGCGCCTTCAAGATCAATATCAGCAACCACTACGCCAGCGCCTCGACCAGCGAGAGCAATGCTGATCGCTCGACCGATTCCAGAACCCGCGCCACTCACAAACGCCGCCTTACCTTCGAGAGTCATCAATAGGGCACCTCAGGATTTCAACCAGACAACAAAACGACAAGGTAGCGACTGGCATCCATACCGAAGAGTTGGAAACGTGTAAGCCTCTCAGCCGTTCGAACTGACCTCATATCGAGCGCGGAAGTGCCGATCCCGCGCACCTTCTGAAGTGATCGTTATCCGCCCAGAATCGTTGATATGCGTTACCTAGTGCCATTGAGGCTACGTCACCGGTGGGCTGACCTCCCTTCCAACTTGTCAAGCTCACCACGCTCAATGGCGGGCTCTTCGGTGGGTCATCTGCCGGGTACGTTCTGGGCGCTACGCCGGTGAACTCGTCGGCGAGTGAACTGGCAGTCTGGCCGAGGTGAACTATCTGAGAAGCTGTGACGTCTATTCCTACACGATGACGCACGTTGACTCGCGTTGGGGGCTTGTCGTGCTTTTGGCGGTTGTACTAGGGATTCTGGCTGCCTGTGGGAGCGAACCTCTGACCCCCACGACATCAACCGCTGCAGCATCGACCACGACCAGCTCCTTGATCCCTACGTCGAGTCCGACGACGACCATTCCCACCACCACGTCGGCGCCGACTACTATGTCAACGATCCTGGCATCGGGCCCGTGGTCAGTCGTCGCCGATCATCGCGTCGTGGGGCGGGTTTTCCCGATTGTGGTGTGGACTGGTAGCGAAGTAGTCGTTTGGGGTGGGGAGAAACCAAGTGAAGGCGCCTGGCATGCTGATGGAGCCGCTTTCGACCCCGACTCTGGGACCTGGCGTGACATGGCGGACAGTCCGCTCGCATCCCGGAGCGAACATGTTGCGGTGTGGACTGGAGAAGAAGTCCTGATCTGTTGTGGACGGATCGTGGGTGGTGGAGCAGCAGCAGGCGCCTACGACCCAGAAGCGGATCAATGGCGGGAGATTTCGGCTCCACCTATCAGTCCGGCCTTCGCCGAAGTGGTGTGGACCGGAGAGGAAATGCTCGTCTTTGGGGGCGTGGGGGGAGGCGGTACAAGCAATTTGGTTGGCGCCGCCGCCTATAACCCCGTGACTGACGGCTGGCGCCGACTGGCCGACCTTCCATATGGATTGGAACGCACCGCCGACGCCACGATCGGTAACGGTGTCGTCTATGCCTGGCCCTCGACGCCAGAATGGTCAACAGACCTGCCACTCGCATACGACATCGCATCGGATGAATGGCTGCCACTCCCTGATCCACCAACTCCGATTCCATCCTCGCCGAGCCTTGTATGGACGGGCGACATGCTTTTCGCATACGGAGGTAGTTCGGACCATGGAGACCAAGCCATCGGAGTCGGAGTGACCTATGACACCGTCGGCGAGACTTGGACAACCGCTCAACCCGCGCCCCTCGAACCGACAGGCTTCTACGAGGGCCGTGATGCCAGCCAGAAAGCGGCATGGGTCGACGGCGAGGTCTACATCTGGACGGGATGGGTAGGAACCGACTGGGACGAGCCAATAACCCGAGTCGTTGCATACGACCCTTCCCAGGACACCTGGCGCGAACTAGAACCAGCACCAATCCCCGCCCAAGGACTGTGGCACGAGCCGATCATCTGGACCGGATCCCAACTCGTCACCTACACCGAACCAATGCTCATCTACACGCCGTAGTCGACAGTCCAACCCCCCACGCAGCACCTAGCCGAGCGAAAGTGCCGATATCGGGCACTTCCAGGAATGCTCGTTGTTGTTATCCGCCCAGAATTGTTGACCTGTGCTGGACAGCGAGGTCCTCTCTCCACTCGTTGATCGGCTCACCACGTTGATTAGCGTTCATGTGTGGAATCGACGGATCGCTCGCTGTTGTTCTTGTCCGCTGGCGCCTTGGTTGCGGCCGGGTGTTGTTGCTTTGGTTGCGGCCGGGTGTTGTTGCTGAGGCCAACCTCGCAATCTGAGAACATCTAGGCCGTGACCGTCGGAACAAAGGTGTCTGGATTCTCCCCGGCCACGCCAGAACCGATGGGTTCGCTTCGTGCGTTCTCCACTGGCCGGCCCGTCATGAATCGCAGTGTGAGGGTTCAACTCGTCGCTGGGCTTCTTGCTGCCGGGGTAGGCATCGGAGCCGGACTGGCTCTGATAGCCCGACGCGCATCGGGTTAGCGATCGACGCGCATTTAGGCCGAGCAGGAGGTGCCGATCGCTCGCCTCCAGATATGAGCGTTTTCGTCGGGGATTCGTTGATCTGCGCTGCTGCGGCGATTGTCTCTGACGGACGTAGATACAGCTCGATGACCTTCCGGCACGCCGTCCTTGTTGGGACCGCGTCAGGTTCCGACAAGAAGACGGAACGTGCGGACCATACTTTGCGGCATGCGTTTCGCCCGATTGGCTTTTGGCGCCCTGCTGGCACTCGTTGCCTGCGCCGGCCCTGACATCGACGGGGCTCAGTCGTGTGCCGAGCTTGAGATAGCTTGGGAGGAAGCTGGTGGTTTGAACGCTGAGGCTTCGGTGCACCTTGACGTTATGGGTCGAGTCAACGAACTCAGCCCAGCAGACGACCTTCCGGAGGAAGAAATGTTGAGGTGCGCCAATTTGTTCCTCGAGGCTCAAAAGGGTCTTGATTGCCAGGATCCCACGTTGTCTCTACCAGACGAGTTCTGCTCGTAGCCGTTTTGTCCCCTAGCGGGGCTGACTGGCTCACGCCCTCTGATGGGACCGGCGATTCCTACTCAATGAGCGCTGACGTGCCGCTCGGCGCTATTTGGCAATGTGCTCGCTCTCGTCCCATATCTGGTGAGATGGGTCAGCCCTTGTGGAGAACGAGTCGGCTTCGACGTGACGGGGGCAACCGGAACGTGGCCTGCTGCGTGGTTGTGGTGTGAAGGATTCGGATCAGGAAATCTATGAGAAGCATGCTGCTGACCTGATTCGCTATGCCACGGTTCTGGTTGGTCCGGATCAGGCGCCGGATGTTGTCTCGATCGTGGTGTTGCGGGTCTTGAATCGGCGCAGTCTTGGCGATCTCGACGACCCGAAGGCGTACTTGTTCCGGTCCGTGATGAACGAGTGTCGCTCGTGGGGCCGGCGCAGACAGTCAAGGCGAGTGGCATTGAGCCGTTTCTTCGAGCGTGACGAGTCGGCTTCGCTGGACACGACTGTGGCTGACCGTGTTACGGCAGCAGAGGCGGTCTGGAAACTCCCACCCAGGCTCAGATCGGCAGCGTATCTGGTCTATTGGCTCGACCTTCCAATCAGCGAAGCAGCCCAAATTCTGGGTGTGAGTTCCGGAACGGTGAAGCGCTATGTCCATGAAGCCAGAGAGCGGATAAGAGAGGAACTGTCATGAGTGAAGAGGATCTGATACGCACCGGCTTTGGAGTGCTGACCGAGTCGGCCCCACAGCCCCCGTCCTTCGACGAGATCACAGCGGAGAGCCAACGGCCCCAGCTCAGAAAACTCTTCTATGCCGTTGCGGTCGTGGGTTTGGCTGCCGCCCTGGTGGTCTTGATGGTTTCGTTGCCGACGTCTCTCACGCCCACCGTCCTCGCCTACTCGTACCCCGAGGGCACCTACACATACGACATCTCGTACTTTGAGACACATCAACAGACCGGCTCCGCCGACGAAGGCTCAATCCAGCCAGGCGAGGTGTCCTCGACCGAAGCGCATGGGACCCTCACATACACGGTTGAGGAAGGGTCCGACGCAGGGACGAAGACGATCGGGGTGCAGGCCGTTGTTTCTGACGTCAACAGTGGCCACCCGATGTTTCAAGACATCCCTGAGGTACGTTTCGTCATCGACTCAAACGGAGGATTCGTGCGGGCACTCGGCCCCGAATCCGGTGAGGGGTTCCCCGAACTCGTCCTCCCGGACCCGCTGCCGGGATCCAATCTCTCCGGCGGCCTTCCATTTGGGTTCGGGCCTCCTTTCCCCGACCACCCACTAGACGTCGGCGACTCCTGGACGACCAGCGGACCCCGATCAGCCATCGTCGAAGACGGGCCCCAATTCACCGCAGAGCACAAGGTGGTCCGGACGGAAACGATCGCCGGGCGGGACACGCTGGTAATCAACAGCGTCTATCAACTCCCGGCCAGAGACGTAACTGACCAGAGTGTCGGGGTGCCAGACTGGATCACGGAAGCCTCTTATGGTCCCGAGACTGCTGACGTCACGGTGTGGTTCGACCCCGAGGCCGGAATCATCGTCCGTGCCGAACTGGACCGAGCTACCACCTCAGAGACCCGATTCGAAGACGGCCAAACCCTCACCTCTAAAGGAACGACACAGATAGTGGTGGAACTCACCACAAAGAGCTGAGGCTGCCTTACATCCTCGAACCTCACACATGGAATCGCGCGAAAAGCGGCTACCCGAAACCCGCACGCCGAGGTGCCGATCCCGGACGGTTGCCGATATGAGCGATTTCGTCCGGGAATATCGATATGCGCATGTGGCCGACAATGTCGATCTGCGCGCCCCAGCTCCCATTCATGTATCCCTTGCCCTAGTTTGTAAGAATGGATCGGGCCCTGTTACGCACACTTGCCGCTTTCGCCCTGGCCATGGTTTCGATCCTTCTCATCTGGGGCGGGCATATGGTGTGGCAGGAAGGACGGAGCATCTCGTCCCGCGACTTTCGATTTGCCCATGAGTACTTCCTGGGCAGTCAGCTTCTTTGGATGCTGTCCGGCGCAGTTGGAGCCGGAATCATCGCTATCAGCTCTCGGCCAAGAGAGAGAGCGGTCGCGGCGCTGCTCGCGGCGGCGGCTGTGCCTATTCTGGTCGTCCTGCCAATGTACGTCTGGCTTAATCCGAACGCCCCGTCCTGGCTGATACAAGTCACTCCGATTTCCGAGTGGCTAATCAGTCCCCATGTACAAGTAGCGGCTCCCGTTCTGGCGGGGGCCTTCTTGGGATCTGCGTTATGGCGACCCGTCGTATCAGCAAAGACAACAACATCGGAATGATGAGACCAGTGAGCCGCCGGCCGAAGGCGGTGGATTTGTAACACGCACTGGACGTGCCGATATCGGACGGTCTGAGATATGTGCGGTTTCGCCCGGGATTATCGATATGCGTCCCTCGTAGGCTTCGTCTCGTGAGAGGACGCGCCACTGCCAATCTCAGATGGCTGCTCGGAGCGGGTGGACTGTCGCTTCTCCTCTCGCCGGTGCGCGAGCATCGAGCACTCTGGTCAGTCCGAGTCGGCAACGAACCACCGTTCCTCCGACCGGTCCACTCCGGGCCGTACATCACCTCTATCAAGGCGACGATTCACGGACTGAAGACCCGAGATCGTCGTCACGACGCCGAGCTACGAGTCCTGCTCGGGGCGGGTGTGCTTGCTATGGCAGCATTGCTGTCTGTGCAGTTTCGGGCTGCACAGGAGTGAGCGCCTACGTGCCGATACCGGGCGGTCATCGATACACGGACGATTGTGCGCCATATTTGGTGATCGGTGCGGGGGGCATCTTGGCGCGTCGGTCGAAACCGACGCCAAGCGCACGAGGGGACAACGCTGCGCAGCGATAGCCTCACCTGATCATGTTTCAGGTGTCTGACGTCGTGAGGAACAAGGCTGTCATGGCGGGCGCTCCCTGGTGGATCGAGCAACTGCCGGATCTGGTCGCGGTGCTAGCCGACGAGTGGGAGTTCATGCCGGGCCGCTCGCTCGACGGGGGGACCGAATCATTCGTCCTCGAGGTGAGCCTGGCGGATGGCACTCCGGCCGTGCTCAAGCTGCTCATTCCCCGCGATTTCGATGCGGCGGGGAACGAGATCACGGTGCTGCAGTTGGCCGATGGTGAGGGCTGTCCTCGGCTGTTCAGACACGACCGGACCCGGGGTGCGCTTCTGATGGAACGGCTCGGCCGCTCCATGTTCGACCGCTCGATTCCGTTGCTGAAGCGTCACGAGATCTTGTGCTCAACGGCCGCTCGATTGTGGCGTCCCGCGTCCGACTGCGGCCTCCCCACCGGAGCCGACAAGGGTCGGTGGCTGATCAACTTCATCACCGCCACCTGGGAAGCGCTCGACCGCCCGCTTCCCGAGCGGACGATTGACCACGCGGTTGCCTGCGCCAAACGGCGGATCGCCACCCACGACGACGAGCGCGCGAGACTGGTGCATGGCGACGTTCACCAGTGGAACGCCCTCGAAACTGACGACGGCTTCAGCCTCGTCGATCCCGATGGTCTGCTGGCCGAACCTGAATACGACCTTGGCATCATCATGCGTGAAGACCCGGTGGAACTCTTGGAGGAGGGTCCGTGGAATCGTGCCCACCGGCTGGCGAGTCTAACCGGACTCGACCCTACCGCCATCTGGGAGTGGGGTGTGGTGGAGAGGGTCTCAACGGGCCTGCTATGCACCCAAGTCGAGCTGCAGCCCGTCGGAGGAGACATGCTCGCAGCAGCCCAAGTCGTGGCCGAGCTTTGATCTCCAAAGGCCGAGCACATCGGGTGCCCATGCGCATGTTCCCGACACGCGGAGACCTTGAGATCCATTCGTATCCGAGCCGAATCGGCGGTTAGAACCGCACGCCGAAGTGCCGATATGCTCGGGTTCCGGTTGCGAGCGTTATCGCCCGAGATCAGTTGATCTGTGCATGGTGTCCTCCAACTCGGTTGCCCTTGCTTCACCTGATTTCGCGGTCAGAATCTCAGTCGATTGACCACTCCCACCGCCAGCTATTGGGTCGACGTCGACCAACGTGATCGAGACGCTGTTCGACGCGTCTGTCACGCACTCATCGACCTGCTGGGCCCTGTCCTCCATGACGGCTTCATCGACGGATATTCAGACTTCGAGACATCTGACATGGACGACAACGCGGTGGATGCAATGGAACTCATCCGAGAGAGGGCCAATCATCGCAGAGCTAACAAGAAGTGGTTTGGCAACCCCGAAAATCTGGCAGGCATCGACCTCGATCTGAGCCACGAGACCGACAGGCGAATCCTCCGAGACTTCGGGCCCTGGACGATTCACACTGAGATCTACTCGAAAGAACGTACACCAAGAAAGGGGATCGACGTTCTCTGCTTCCACGACTCTGGTTCGAGCATCACAGCCGAGCTGACCGAACCGGAAGTCAACAAGCTCGCCGATCTACTTCCACCTGGGACGAAACTGGTCAGGCTGTAACCAAGCTCGAAGTGCCGATATCGGGCGGGTGAATGAAACGAGCGATTCCGCTCAATAATCGTAGTTCGAACGAGGATGGCGACTCCCTGGTCGCCACCCTCGTGCGAGCGTACTTACCCAGGCCGCTCTGATCTTTAAGGCAATGCAGCTCAGTTCTCGGGGAGGCCGAAGCCTTCCTCCATCTGGAACTCGCCGTAGGTTGGCTTGCCCGCCGGCTGATAGATGGCCAGCACCGATCCCTTGCCCATCGGTCTGCTCTCGACCAGCCGCAAGGCGGTAGGAGATGCACCGGGTTCGAACAGCCGCTTGCCGGTGCCGAGCACGACCGGCTCGATGAACAGCCGGTACTCGTCGATGAGGCCTTGGCCATGCAAGGTCTGGGCCAGCCCGGCGCTGCCGTGGACCTGTATCTCCCCCTCGTAGCGGTCTTTGAGCTTGGCCACCTCAGCCGGGATGTCGCCACGGATGATCGTGGTCGGCTGCCAATCGGCATTCTCCAACGTGGTTGAGACCACATATTTGGGCAGGGTGTTGAGCCGCGACGCCACCGGATCATCCGGGTCGGGGAAGTTCGGCCAGCTGGCTGCGAAGATCTCGTACGTCCGGCGGCCGAGCAGGAAGCATTCGGCCTGGCCGAAAGCTTCGCTGATCACTTCGCCCATGTCCTCGCTGAAGTACGGGAAGCTCCACCCCCCATGCTCGAACCCGCGGTCGCGGTCCTCATCAGGGCCGCCGGGTGCCTGCATGACCCCATCGAGGGTCATGAACGTCGCGATGGTGAGAGTGCCCATGCCTTTGCTCCTTGTGGTTCGGCGGCGCAACGTGCGCCGCTCACTTCCTACACGAACCCCGACCCCTCGAATCGACAACGATGGCCAAGAAACCCACTAAGAGCCGCTCGAGCACTGGCCCCGACTGGGCGCAATCACCGGCGATCGCCTCAGCTTGGTGTTCCCCACATGGTCTTGCCAGCGTAGATCCGGAGGATCAGCCGAGTCTCGGCATGCGGATCCGCGCCCAACCCCTAACTAATGCGCACCACGTCCCTCGACGGATTCCCCAAGGGGACCGAGCGATACGTGCCGATCCCGGGCGGTTCCCGATATGAGCGTTTTCGCTCGGGATTTGGTGATCTGGTACATCTGAATTTCAGCGGTCAGCCTGTGGGTTGCAGGGTGCGTTAGCTGCTCTCCGGTCTAGCGTCAGAAGATGATGGCTCGATTTGTCATCACCGGAGGGCTGGGGGTTGGGAAGACCAGCCTGCTCTCACTTCTGAACCGTCAGTACGAAACCGTGGCGGAGCCAGCGCGGGAACTGATCGCCGAACACCGAGAGACCAGCGGTGAAGCCACGCTCGACCAGCGACCTGAGCTGTTCGTCGAGAAACTGATCTCACGGTCAATCGAGAAGTACACCACTGCCTCCTCATCGGCAGTGACAGTCTTCGATCGGGGTGTGCCTGACTGCATCGCTTACGCCATGGCGTACGAGCTGGACATTGGTCCAGCGTTGGATGCGGCTTCTCGGTACCCGTACGAAAATTCGGTGTTCATCGCTTCTCCATGGGAAGAGATCTACACGACAGACGACATGCGCCGTGCAACATTCGCCCAAGCTGAAGCCTTCTACGCCTATGTGGTCGAGGCGTATCAAGGGCTGGGATATCAGATCATCGAACTCCCAAAGGTATCGGTCGAGGAACGCGCCGCGTTCGTTGTCGACTACATAGAAGACCGAGTCTGAGCCCTTCCGAGTCCACTCGATACGTGCCGTTCTGCTCGGTTTGCGGATGTGGGCGTTATCGACCGGGATCAGTTGT
>CAZYCX010000034.1:0-27038 GCA_964645875.1 uncultured Acidimicrobiaceae bacterium | reverse complement strand
TGCGGGGCGACCGGGAACGACTCGCCAGGTTGGTGATCCACGAGCTGATCCATGTTCGCCAGTACCGTGCGGCCGGTTACGTCCGGTTCGTTACGTCGTATCTCGAGGAGTACTGGATCGGGAGACTCGGGGGAAAGAGCCCGGGGGAGGCCTACAGGGACATCTCCCACGAGCGGGAGGCGCGCGAGCTGACCGAGCGCACCGTCAGCGCTATTTGATCACGATGTCGTCGAGGCCCTCTTCGGGTTCGGGGTACCTGAGATCCATCGTCTCGAGCGTTTGGATCAGGATGTTGGACACCACCAGGTTGCGGTACCACTTCCGGTTGGCCGGGACCACGTACCACGGTGCGTAGTCGGTGGAGGTCTCCTGGATGGCGACCCGATACGCCTCCTGGTACTGGTCCCACAGCTCCCGGTCTTCGAGGTCTCCCTTGCTGAATTTCCAGTTCTTGTTCGGCTCGTCGAGCCTGGCCCGAAGGCGCTCCCTCTGCTCCTCCTTGGAGATGTTGAGGAACAACTTGACGATGGTGGTGCCTTCGTCGGCGAGCATCCCCTCGAACTCGCGTATGTGGCGGTAGCGCTTCGACCACTGCTTTTCGGGCACCAGAGCCTTGACCCGCACCACCACTACGTCCTCGTAGTGGGAGCGATTGAAGATGGTGATGGCGCCGTTTTCGGGTGTGTGCTGATGCACCCGCCACAGGTAGTCGTGTGCCAGTTCCCAATGGCTGGGCTGTTTGAAACTCCTCACATGGACCCCCTGCGGGTTGACCCCCCGAAACACGTGCCGGATGGTCCCGTCCTTGCCCCCGGTGTCGGTCGCCTGGAGAACCACCAGGAGACTCCGCGACGAGCCTGCCCAGAGCCGCCGTTGCAACTCGGCCAGACGCTTGTTGAGCTTGGGGAGAGCGGCCTTCCCGTCCTTCTTACCCCCTTCGAACCCGGTCTTGGCGTCGGGGTCGTGAGTCTCGAGATCGAGTTCCGTTCCCGGTGGTGAGAGGTAGGTCGAAGTGTCCAGCATCCCGGCACCCTACCGATCAGCAGTGTCCACCCCGGGCGGAGGCTTTCAGCGCCAGAGCAGCCAGAGGTCGGAGACGTTGGTCCCGGTCGGTCCGGTCACGATGAGGTCTCCGGTCGACTCCAGGTAGTTAGCGGAGTCCGACCTGGCGAGCGCCTCTCGGTGGTCGCCACCTCGCTCGAGAGTGTCACCGCCAACGATCGCTCCGGCGGCGTGGGAGTTGCCGTCCACTCCATCCGTGGCGAAGGCACAGAACGTCGCTCCGGTGCCGGCGATGCGCTCGGCGGCCATCAGCGCAACGTGAGTGTTGCGCCCGCCGATCCCGGCACCGGTGACCTCGACCTCGGGCTCTCCCGTGGCGATGGTCACTCGACCGGGCGCAGCGGAGGAGAAGAACCGATCGAGGGCGGCAGCAGCATCTCCATGAAGCCACTCGAGCAGTACCGAAGCGTCGATGCCGGCAGCGCCTGTCGCATCCGCCGCGGCGTCGGCGGCGGTGCGCCCATCGGCCAGGACGGTGATGGCCGGTCCCGCCGGTGGCGGGCCGCTCGCCTTCGAGATGGCCATCCGGGCATCTTCGGAGACGCGGATGCCGTGCGTCGACATGATGGCCAGCGCGGCCTCGGGATCACGTGGTTGCGGCGAGGTCGGTCCGGAGGCGATGACCGAAGGGTCGGCTCCGCAGACGTCGGAGATGGCGTAGGTCTCGAGCGGCGCCGTGGCAACCCGGGTCAGACCACCCCCTTTGATCGCCGAGAGATGCCTCCTCACCAGGTTGGTGTCTTCGATGGATGCCCCCGCTTCGAGTAGGGCTCTCGTTGTCTCTCTGATCAGATCTGGTGACACCCCCTCCACGGGTTGCTCGCAGAGTGAAGAACCGCCGCCGGAGATGAGCGCCACGATCGGGTGGCGGGACTCGGCGACGGCCTCGAGCACACGTCGGCCGGCTCGAAACGACCGCGCTCCCGGGATGGGGTGATCGCCCAGCATCAGCTCCACTCCGTCCGGGACCGGGCTCTCGTGACTGGTGACACAGATACCGGTGACGGCGCCCATGGCCAGGAACGCCCCTCGACACATGGCCGCCGCTCCCTTCCCGATGGCGACCAGCGTCACCGGGCCGGAATGAGAGCGGAGGGCGTCCCTGGTCAACGGTTCAGGATCCACCGCGGCCAGCGCCGCGGTCAGGATCGTTTCGAGGGTTTGTCTCCGGCTGGAGCTCTTCACAGCCAGATTCTGGCTGGCGGCTCGCGTTCGTGTCGTCATGCACGGGTTCCATTCCTCGAGAGCGCGGGGTAGGTATCGGCTCATGGGCGAGATCAGGGGGAGGGTCCCGGTGCTGGTCGGCCTGGCGGTGCTGGGGTTGGCGGTCGGGGGACTGATTGGGCGCTCCGGGTCTTCCACCCTGCCCATCTCGTCCTCGGTCACCACCGAGCCGGTCGCTCTGGAGAGCCCCCATGTGACAGAGACGGTGACCGTCCACGTGTCGGGCATGGTGATGTCACCGGGCGTGGTCGAGGTTCCTCCAGGAGCGATCGTCGCCGACGTGATCGAGGCAGCCGGGGGCCTACAGCCGACGGCCTTCGTCGACCGGATCAACCTGGCAGCACCGGTCTCCCCGGGTGACCAGATCGTCGTTCCCGGTCCGGAGGGGATGCACGACGCGCCGGCTCCCGGCTCGGGTGGCTCCGGGAGCCTCGTCTCGTTGAACACCGCCTCGGTCTCCGATCTGGAGAGCCTCCCCGGTGTCGGACCCGTGCTGGCGGAGAGGATCGTCTCGTTCCGGGAGGACAACGGCCCGTTCGACGTGATCGAGGACCTGCTGGAGGTACCCGGGATCGGGGAGGCGAAGCTGGCGGCCCTCCGCGACCTGGTGAGGCCGTGAACCGGGCCCAACGAGCCTTGCCTCCTCCCGCGTCGCGACCGTGGTTGGTGGTGGCCGGTGCCATCTGGGCCGTCTCAGCGGTCATCTCGGGTGGGTCGACTCCCTCCCCGGTGGGTCATGGCTCGTTCGAGGGCCCGGTGATGCTGACCGGTGAGGTGGTGGAGGGCCGCTACGGGCCCTGGTCGCTCGGGGAGATCGAGTCAGGTGCGGTCCTGGTCGATTTCCGGGAGGCTCCAGAGGCGGGTAGAGGAGACTCGATCGAGGTGAGGGGGTCGCTCGGAGGGGAGCCAGGGAGCGCCCTGGGTCGGCCCTACGGGGCGGTGTTGAGTGTGCGGAGTGTCGGCGAGGTCACTCCCAGTCCGTTTCTTCCCCATCGGGCCGGGAAGGTGGTGACCGCAGCGGTGGAGGAGCGACTTCGTCCCTTTGACGACAGCCGCGCCCTACTGGCCGGCTTTCTGATCGGGGACACCTCCCGCATTGCCGAATCGGACGTCGACGCGATGCGTCGCAGCGGATTGGCTCATTTCGTCGCGGTGAGCGGCTCCAACGTGGCGTTGTTCCTCGGTCTCCTCGCCATCGCCGCCGGTCCACTTGCCCTCGGCCCGAGACGACGGGCGATCCTCGGGCTGCTGGCGTTACCCATCTATGTCGCCGCGACCCGTTTCGAGCCCTCGGTGATGAGGGCGTCGTTCATGGCCGGGATCGCTCTGACCGGTCGCCTGGTCGGAGTGATCCTGGAAGCGTGGCAGCTCCTGGCCCTGGCCGTTGCCGTGTTGGTGATCGTCGATCCTGCCATGACTTCGAATGTCGGTTTTCAGCTGTCGGTGGCGGCGACGGGAGGTGTTCTCGTCGGTGCCCGCTGGCCGCTGTCCGGTCGGGTATTGCGAGCTCTGGCGGTGACCCTCGGTGCCCAGCTCGCCGTGGCGCCGTTGCTGCTCGTCCACTTCGAGGTGGTGCCGTTGCTCTCTCCAGTGGTCAACCTGGCCGCGGCGCCGTTGGTGGCGGCTTCGACCGTGTTCGGCGCGATCGGTGTCGCCGGGGCCGGGTTTCTGATTGCTCCTGCTGCCTGGCTCGCCGGCCTGGTCCTGATCCTGGCGCGCGGGGCGGCCCCATGGCCTCAGCTCACCGGTTGGGAGCTGGTCGCCGTGATCGGTGCCGGATTGCTCGTAGTCTCGCTTCCCAGACTCAGGCCGCTGCTGGCGGTTGGCACCACCTCCGCTTTGATCATCGCCCTGGTCGTCCCGCCCGGTGAGCTGGCACCAGGGCAGGTGGTCGTTCTCGACGTCGGGCAGGGAGACGCGATCTTGCTCCACGGCGGCGACGGGAGGTTCGCGCTCGTCGATGGTGGTCCCGACCGGCGGATCATCGTCGACAAGTTGCGCGACTACGGGGTGGGGAGTCTCGAACTGGTGGTCTTGACCCATGTCCATGCCGACCACGCCGCCGGACTGACCGGAGTCGTCGAAGGTTTCCCGGTCGGCGCAATCTGGGCCGATCCCGAACCGCACTCGACCCCTGCCTCCAGGGAGCTCTTCGAGACCATCGCACAGCGTGGTCTCGGCTTCTCGGTTCCCTCGGTGGGCGATCGATGGCAGTTGGGAGCGCTCACCTTGGTCGTGGAGGGCCCGGTCCGAAGATACGCCTCGGCGAACGACCAGAGCATCGTCGTGATGGTGCTCGGCCCGAACCGGACCATGCTGCTCTCCGGTGACGCCGAGACCTATGCCCAGGCGGACCTCTCCCATCTACGTGCCGACGTTCTCAAGGTTCCCCACCAGGGTGCCGCCACGTCCGACCCCGGATGGATGGCCGGGGTGGGATCGCACCTGGCTGTCATCTCGGTGGGGCCGAACCGGTTCGGGCATCCCGCCGACTGGGTGATACAGGTGCTCGAGGAGACCAACGAGGTGGTGCGCACCGACGAAGAGGGCGACGTCGTCGTCGACCTGGCGGCCTGACCCACGTCCGACCCCGAGCCGCCTACGGTTCGGATCGCAGCCAGGTCGAGGAGACCACGTGGGGTTTTCGAACAGTCACATCGTCTTGGTGGGGTCGATGGCGGTGGGCAAGACCACTATCGGTGAGTTGCTGGCGGCGGACCTGGGACTGGCCTTCCTGGACTCAGATGCCACCCTGCAAGCCCGCACCGGGGAGGACGGGGCGACGATCGCGAAGCGGGAAGGAGTGGCGGCGCTCCACGACCTGGAGTTGGAGGCTTTCCTGCAGATGTGCCGGGAAGATCGACAGAGTGTGATCGCGGCGGCAGCCAGCGTGGTCGACTCACCACCCGGACGGCAAGCCCTCGCCGAGAATCTCACCATATGGCTCACCGCTCCCGAGTCGGTTCTCGCCGCCCGTCAGGATGGCGACGATCACCGACGGGAGGTGGATGCCGTGGAACGGGCGATGCTGAGCCGGCGCCGCGAGCCTCTGTTGCAGGAGGTGGCCGCGCTCAGGGTCGACACCGGATCGAGGTCGGTGGCCGAGATCGTCGAGGAACTGGTCGAGCGTGTCGCCGAGCTCCAACACACTCAGGGGGTGGCCGATCCGTAGAACGGGTCGATGTGTCGTAATCTCGGCCGGTGCCCGACGTGCTCGACTTAGGCGACCATCGGCTTCGCCTCGGCGGTGTGACCCATGTCATGGGAGTCATCAACGTCTCGCCTGACTCGAAGAACACTCACACCGTGGCGACGTCGGTCGACGAGGCGTTGGCCATGGCCGACCGCTACAGGCGCTGGGGGGCAACCCTGATCGACCTGGGTGGGCAGTCATCCCATCTAGATAACCCCACAGTGGAGGCTGCGGACGAGATCTCTCGGGTGGTCCCGGCGGTCGAGGCCCTGACGGCCGAAGGCTTTCCCGTCGCCATCGACACGTGGAAGCCCGAGGTGGCCGAGGCGGCGGTCTCCGCGGGGGCGGTGATCGTCAACGACACCGGAGGCCTGGTGAACCCCGAGATGCGCGAGGTGGTGTCGCGATCGAGAGTGGCGGCGGTGGCGGTCTACATCGAGGGAGAGAACCCCCACGCCGTCGACGAAGTAGAGATCCGACACGACAAGGCAGCTCACACCGCAATTCGATTCCAGGAGTTGCTGGGCGAATTGGCAGCGTCCGGAATCAACGATGTGATCCTCGACCCGGGCATCGCCCTCAACTACCGGGGCGACTACGAGGCATACTCCCGGATGCAGCTCGAGGTGATCGCTGGCTCCGACCACCTGCATGCCCTGGGCAAACCGGTCTTGATCCCGATACCGCGCAAACGCGACGGGCACCGTCTCGCGGTGTACACCGGTCTCGCCATCGAGCACGAAGCGGACATCATTCGCGCCCACGACGTGGCGATGGCATGTGATCTGGTCAGGCTTTTCGGTCGGTCCCCGTGACTACGTTGACGTCATGTCCTTGTTGATCGTCGCCGGTCCTTCCAGCCCCGGGCCGGGAGAGCGGGAGCAGATGCTCGAGCTCGCGGGTGCTCACCTGGCCAAGAGTGGAGTGAGCCGGGATCAGGTGGTTCGGATCGACGTGCCTGGTCGCGGCGCCGGCGAGGAAGGTGATGGATCGCTGCGGGCCGAGCTGGAGCCGATGATCCCTTTGCTCCAGTCCGGGTCTCTGTTCGGGGAGGCACAAGGTCTGGAGGTGGTCGATGCCCAGAACCTCCAGAAGGCCGAGATGGAGACGCTCGTCGATCTGTTGGAAGGTGCCGACCTGGCAGTTCTCGAGGTGGTGTTGGTCTATGGGGGCTCGGTGCCCAAAGCGGTGCGCGACCTGGGCGGCCAGACGGTCCCGGTGAAGAAGATGTGGGAGCGGCAGGCGATCCAGTGGTTGGAGAAGGAGCTCGATGCCCGCGGCCTCAGCCTGGACAAGGGTGCCGTGGAGGCGCTCATGAAGCGCTTCGGGACCGACACGGCGAGTATGGGCCAAGCCCTCGACCAGCTCGAGGAGACGTCGACCAAGATCACGGCCGAGATGATCATGGACCGGTTCAGGAACCGGCCCGACGAACCGACCTGGCACATCACCGACGCCATCGAGAAGGGAGATGTGGCCACCGCACTGAGACGACTCTCGGACTTCCTCGTCCACGGGCACCCCCTCGTCTACCTGGCCGCGCTCGAGTCCGACGTCAAGAAACGCGCGCTGGCCTCGGCGGCGCTGGACCAGGCGACGCTCAAAGAGTGGGTGGGCGGCTCAGATCGCCAGCTCGCGCGTCTGTGGAATCAGCGCGGGCGAGTGAGGGAGTCTTCGCTGCGTCGCGCCCAGGAGGCCTTGGTGAGAGCCGATCGAGTGGTCAAGACCCACCCCGAGGAGGTGCATCGGGTCACCCTGGAGCGGCTGACCGTCGCCTTTTGTCGCTGGTACGGCTGAGCCCTTCGAGATCGCCGATCTGAGGGCGCTGGACTTCGGTGAGCGGGGCCTGGAACCCAGGGTTCGCGTTACTTGAGCGAGCTAGCCAGGCGCGACTTCTTGCGGGACGCGGTCTTGGGGTGGAGGACGCCCTTGGAGGCGGCGGTGTCGATCTTTTTCTGCGCGGACTTGTAGAGCTCGTCGGTCGGCTCACCGGCGTCGGCGGCCTCGTGGACCCTGCGGATGCTGGTCTTGAGGTCGCTCATGATCCTCTTGTTGCGCTGACGGCGGGTCTCGTTCTGCCGGTTGCGCTTCTTCTGTGACTTGATGTTGGCCATATCTGTACTGGTGAAACTCAGCTGGGGTCGGGGCTCTGGTGCGGTTGCACCGGGTGGTGAAGAGTAGCAGTGCCAGGGGCGAAGGTACAATGCCGCGGTCCACCTCTCCCCAAATGACTGATCAAGCGCGCATCCGCAATTTCTCGATAATCGCCCATATCGACCATGGGAAATCGACCCTGGCCGATCGGCTTCTGGAGCGCACGGGAGCAGTGCCTGAACGAGAGATGCGCGAGCAAGTCCTCGACTCGATGGATCTCGAGCGGGAGCGGGGCATAACCATCAAGGCGCAGACCGTCCGTCTCGACTACGAGGCCAACGACGGCCAGACGTATGCCCTCAATCTCATCGACACCCCGGGTCATGTCGACTTCTCCTACGAGGTGAGCCGCTCCCTGGCCGCCTGCGAGGGCGCGCTGCTGTTGGCCGACGCCGTCCAGGGTGTTCAGGCGCAGACACTGGCCAACGCCTATCTCGCCATCGACGCCGGGCTGGAAGTCCTACCCGCCATCAACAAGATCGACTTGCCCGCCGCCGATCCCGACCGGGTCGCCTCCGAGCTGGTCGGGATCATCGGAGGCTCACCCAACGACGTCCTCAGGATGTCGGCCAAAACCGGCGAAGGGGTCGACGACCTGCTCGAGACTCTGGTCAAGGAGGTGCCCCCGCCAGAGGGAGATCCCGACGGGCCGCTGCGGGCGCTGGTCTTCGACAGCTACTTCGACGCCTACCGGGGGGTGGTCTGTTATGTCCGTGTCGTCGACGGTCGGCTGGAGTCCGGTGACGCTCTCCGTTTCATGGCCACCAACGAGGTGCACGGGGCCAGCGAGATCGGGTTTCTCAAGCCAAAGGCCCAGCCGGTGGCGGCATTGGGGCCGGGAGAGGTCGGATACCTGATCACCGGGGTGAAAGAGATCGACCGCATCAAGGTAGGTGACACCGTCACCAGCGACCGGCTGCCCGCCGATGACGCCCTCCCGGGGTATGAGGAGCCCACGCCGATGGTTTTCTCCGGCCTTTTCCCCACCGATGGCGACGATTTCGAAGACCTGCGCGAGGCGTTGGAGAAGTTGCGTCTCAACGACTCATCGCTGCTCTGGGAGCCCGAGACCTCGAAAGCTCTCGGATTCGGGTTTCGCTGCGGGTTCCTGGGCCTGCTCCACATGGAGATCGTCCGTGAGCGTCTCGAGCGGGAATACGATCTGGATCTGGTGTCGACGGCACCGTCGGTGGCCTATCGGGTGACTCTCCCCGACGGGGAGGTGATGGAGCTGCGCTCCCCGCAGGACCTGCCCGAACCCAACTACCGGGAGACCATCTCCGAGCCCTACGTGAAGGCCATGATCCTCGCCCCCAGCGAGTACGTGGGGCCGATCATGGAACTGGCCGCCTCCCGCCGCGCCATCGTCGGGAACATGAACTACCTGAGTCCCGAGCGCGTCGAACTCGACTTCGAGTTGCCGCTTGCCGAAATCGTCTTCGACTTCTTCGACCTCCTCAAGTCGAGAACCAAGGGCTACGCCACGCTGGACTACGAGCCCGCCGGATACCGCGAGGCCGATCTGGTGAAGGTCGACATCCTCCTCCACGGGCAGCCCGTCGACGCCTTCTCGGCGATCGTGCATCGTGACAACGCCGAGGTGTACGGAAAGAAGATGACCGGTCGGCTCCGCGAGTTGATCCCGCGTCAGATGTTCGACGTCCCCATCCAGGCCGCGATCGGCGGACGGATCATCAGCCGCGAGACGGTCAGGGCCAAGCGGAAGGACGTCACCGCCAAGTGCTACGGCGGGGACATCAGCCGAAAGAAGAAGCTCCTCCAGAGACAGAAGGAGGGCAAGAAACGCATGAAGATGATCGGATCGGTGGAGGTGCCCCAGGAGGCGTTCGTGGCCGCACTCCAGGTCGACGACGAGACGTGACACCCCACGAGGCGGATACCTTCGCCCGGTCCGCCGCGGCCTACGTCCACATCCCGTTCTGCTCGGCGGTCTGTCCCTACTGCGACTTCGCCGTCGTCGCCGGTCAGGATCACCTCGTCGAACGCTATGTAGCGGCGGTGTGCGAGGAGATCGGACGGTCCCGGGCTTGGAGACCGCTGGACGCCGTCTACTTCGGAGGGGGCACTCCGAGCCACATCGAGCCTCGATTGATCCGCCAGATACTCGGAGCCGTCATCGACAGGCACGGTCTGGCCCCAGACGCCGAGGTGAGTCTCGAAGCCAACCCGGAAGACTTCTCGGCCGAACGCGGTGAAGCCCTCCTCGACGCCGGGTTCAACCGCATCTCCTTCGGAGCACAGAGCTTCGATCGCCGGGTCCTCGCCAGCCTGGGCAGGCGACACCAGGACGACGACATCGAGGTATCGGTGCGGGTAGCGCGCGCATCCGGCTTCGAGAACGTCTCCATAGACCTCATCCACGGAACTCCGGGGGAGAGCGACGACTCATGGGCGCTGACACTGCGGCGCGGGTTGGAGACCGAGCCAGACCACATCTCTTGTTACGCGCTCACCGTCGAGCCCGGCACTCCTCTGGGACGGTCGGTCCGAGATGGGGCCGACGCTCCTGACCCTGACGTGCAAGCGGACCGTTACGAGACCGCAGACGCCATGCTCTCCAAAACGGGATTCGACCGCTACGAAGTGTCCAACTGGGGGCGGCCCGGGCGGGAATGCCGATACAACCTGACGGTCTGGGCGCAGGGGGAATACGAGGCATACGGAAACGGCGCCCACGGGTTCCGTGACGGGTTCCGCTTTCGCAACCATCGTCGGGTCGACGCCTACATGGATCGGCTCGAATCGGGGAAGTCCCCACGAGCCGGGAGCGACCCGGTGGATGGCTGGGATGCGGAACTGGACCGGCTCTTCGTCGGGTTGCGTCGCACGGTCGGGGTCGCCTCCGGGCCCGGCACCGAAGTCCTCCTGGCCTCCGACGAAGGGCGCGCTCTCGTGGAAGCCGGGGTCGTCTCCATGGACGGTGATCGCCTGGTGGTGAGGAAGCCTTTGCTCACGGATGCCGTCCATCGTTCCGTTCTGGCGCTGAGTGCTCCTATGGTTTGGGTCGATGACGATGCTTGAGGATCGTCGCTCAGAAGTGTTGCGTGCCCTCGTCGAGGAGCACATCAAGACCGGCGAGCCGGTCAGTTCCCGCGCCGTGCTCGAACGGTCCCGTCTCAACGTGTCCGCAGCCACGGTCCGCAACGATCTGGCTGCCCTCGAACAGGACGGATTGGTGCAACAGCCGCACACCTCGGCGGGTCGTGTCCCCACCGTCGCCGGATACCGCTATTACGTCGATCATCTCGGGCCCGGACGACTGCGTCAGGCGGCGCAGGCAAAGATCGCCGGCCTGTTCGGGGATGTTCACCTCGAGATGTCCAAGCTCCTCAGGGCGACGTCCGATCTGCTGGCCGAGATCACGGACCTCCCCTCCGTCGTGGTGGCTCCGGGATTCGCTCGCGAGAACGTGCGGGCGGTGCACACCGTGCAGGTCGACAACGACCAGGTCCTGGTCATCGCGGTCACCGAAGGCGGGCGCGTCGTCCAGCAACGGGGCAGGATCCGGGTGCCCGTCACCCCACTCGAGATCGAGGAGGCACAGCAGATCGTGTCCGGCGCCGTGGTGGGAAAGGAGCTCGGCACCACCCCGGAGTTCGGCCGGAACCTCGATCGCGATGAGGTGTCCGACCCGATCCGCGAGGCGGTGCTCACCATCACCGATTCCCTCCATCTCGCCGCCAGCTCCGGATCAGAGATGTTCGTGGGTGGCACGCAGCGGATGACCCAGGTCTGGCAGGATCTGTCGACGGTCCAGCGCATTCTCGAGATCATGGAGCGAGAGGCGGAGGTGATGGACCTGCTGGCCAGCGCCTCGGGGACGTCGATACAGCTCGGTGACGACATCGACCTGGCGGTGGTCTCGAAGGCGTATGAGGGCGGTGGTGATGGAGGGTCGGTAGGTGTCATCGGGCCAATGAGGATGAACTACAAGCGGGCCATCTCGGCGGTCGAAGAGGTCACGAGGGAGCTCGAGGAGCAGATCGGCGCCAGGACCGACTGAACATGGCCAAGGACTACTACGAGATCCTCGGGGTCGACCGTTCGGCCACGACGGAAGAGATCAAGAAGGCGTTCCGACGGGTGGCCCGCCAGACCCATCCCGACGCCAACCCGGACGACTCCGAAGCAGAAGCCCGCTTCAAGCTGGCCGCCGAGGCCTACGAGGTCCTGTCCAACCCCGAACGGAGGCGCCGTTACGACCGGGGAGACACGATCGACATCTCCGACCTGTTTGCCGGTATGGGTGGGATAGACGATCTGTTGCGTTCTGTGTTCGGGGATTCGGGTCTGTTCGGAGGTGGGCGCACCTACCGTCCCCCTAGGGGAAGGGATGTGCTGGTTCGGACCAGAGTCACCCTCGCCGAGGCGGCGTTCGGCACCGATGCCGAGGTCGAATACGAGGCCACGACATCGTGTGAGAACTGCTCGGGTTCGGGGGCCAGCCCGGGCACGCGTCCTACCTCCTGTGCCGACTGTGGGGGTGGAGGCCAGGTGCGGATGGCACAACGTTCCGTCTTCGGCACCATGATGTCGGTGACGACCTGCCCGACGTGCCGGGGAGAGGGCACCGTCATCTCCGATCCCTGCCCCGCCTGCTCGGGCACCGGCGCCACCCCCGAGCAGGTGAGAGTCAACGTGGAGATCCCACCGGGAGTCAGCACCGGGACCCGTCTCCGCATCACCGGCAGGGGGGAGTCGGCCGGGCGAACAGGTCATTCCGGTGACTTGTTCGTCGAGATCGTCGTCGAAGACGATCCGCGCTTCGAGCGACACGACTCCGACCTGGCGCACCGCACCGCGATCGGGATCGCAGAAGCAGTTCTCGGGACGCGGATAGAGGTCCCCACCATCGACGGTGATCCTGTTCCTCTCGACATCCCTGCTGGCACCAGGCCGGGGACGGTGTTCACGATGACCGGGCAGGGAATGCCGATCCTGGGGCGCCGGGGCCGGGGAGACCTGATGGTCGTCGTGGACATCTCCATTCCGGAGGCCGTAGGCACCGAGGAGGAGGAGCTGATGCGAAGGTGGGCCGAGCTCCGAGGGGAGCGGGTCAACCGCCCTGCCTCCACCTGATGAAGCACATCCCCCACCTGGTGGTGCCGGCTCCGTGGGAAGGGTCACGGCTGGGCCTCTCCATAATGCAGTGGCGACACGTGACGAAGGTGCTGCGGATGAAGAACGGAGAGCAGGTGACCTACACCGATGGGCTCGGGACCATTGGAGAGGGGGAGCTCGGTCATCAGTCGGTGGAGCGTGGTGAGGAGAGAACAGTCGACAGGCCGTCACAGCTCACAGTGGCGGTGGCGCCACCTTCGAACAAGGATCGGCAGCGATTTCTCGTCGAGAAGTTGGCGGAGCTGGGCGTGGCTCGACTGGTTTGGATCGAGACTCGACACGGCAAGAATCGGGTGGCCAACCCGAACAAGGTCTTCGATTGGGTCCTCTCCGCCGTGGAGCAGTCCACAGGCGCCTATCTGATGGAGACCTCTCAAGACCTGGTCGCGCTCGACGAGTTGGAGGGCGACCTCGTGTTCTGCCATCCGGGCGGGACCGATCGACCCGGCCCGGCGAGCACGGTGGTGATCGGCCCCGAGGGCGGCTTCGCCGACGACGAGATCCCCCCCGGATCCAGGCTATGGGACCTGGGGCCCACCACTCTGCGAGTGGAGACGGCAGCCATCGCCGCCGCGATTTCCGTTCGCGCATAATAGTGCATTGGCGGGTACCGGCCGATAGGATGACCGGCACGGATTGGGAGCGGCAACCATTGGTAGAAGACTTCAACTATGCCCTGGGGCAGCGGCTCCGAGCTGCTCGCCGTCATAGGGGATGGTCCCTGGGCGACGTCGAGAGCCACACCGATGGAGAATTCAAGGCTTCTGTAGTCGGTGCCTACGAGCGGGGGGAGCGTGCGATCTCGGTGCAACGCTTCGTGAATCTGGCCGAGATCTACGGGACGCCGCCCTCCGATCTGCTCCCGGCCCCCTCCGAGCCGACCCTGATCATCGACCTCGATGCTCTCGCCGGCGAGGACGGAGACCTGGTCGACCGTTATCTCTCCGCCATCCAGATGATGCGCAAGCAGCCCGGTGTCGACGAGGTGAGAGACTCCGATCGGGCTGTGATCAGCTCCCTCCTCCAGTCGGTTCGGTCGTCCAACTCGAGTTGACCCTGCATCTCCGCCGGTAGGAAAGTCTCCTGGTTCAACAGCGTCGGGCCGGTACAATGGGAGCGGCTCGCCTAACTAGGGCGTCTATCCGTGTCTCCTGACCCCATCGAATCGCGTTTACGCGTTCCCAGCCACCACTTGCTGCTGGACCTCATCGGAGAGTCCGACCGACATCTGCGGCAGGTCGAGGACCTCATCCCCGAGGTCCGCTTCGTCGCGCGCGGCGATGAGATCGTCATGACGGGGTCACCGGTGGACGTGGAGCGGGCGCGGACGGTCCTCGACGAGCTGCTCATCCTCGTCCAGGAGGGCCAGGCGCTCGACGATGGCCGGGTCACCGAGATCGTCAAGATGGTCACCGAGGACATCCCCGAGCCGTCCACCGTGCTCAGTGACGGAATCCCGGTGGGCCGGGGCCGGATGATCAGGCCCAAGACCCACGGCCAACAGAGATACATGGAGGCGATCCGGGAGAACACCCTGACCTTCGGCATCGGTCCCGCCGGCACCGGCAAGACCTATTTGGCGATGGCGGCGGCGGTGGACAGCCTCATCAACGGGTCGGTGCGCAGGATCATCCTCACCCGTCCCGCCGTCGAGGCAGGGGAGCGGCTCGGGTTCCTCCCCGGCGACCTGACCGCGAAAGTGGACCCCTATCTCCGGCCTCTCTACGACGCTCTATGGGACATGCTCGGCCCGGAGGAGACGGCGTCTCTGATCGACCGGGGAACCATCGAGATAGCTCCGCTCGCTTATATGCGAGGAAGGACCCTGAACGATGCTTGCGTCATCCTCGACGAGGCCCAGAACACAACGCCGGAGCAAATGAAGATGTTTCTCACGCGTTTGGGGTTCAATTCCAAGATGATCATCACCGGCGACATCTCCCAGACCGACCTGCCCACAGGGCGTCGGTCGGGTTTGCGAGTCGTCCGTGACATCCTGCGTGGGATCCCCGGCGTGGCCTTCATGGAGCTCACCTCCCGTGACGTGGTGCGTCACCGCATCGTGGCGTCGATCGTCGAGGCCTACGCCAGATTCGAGTCAGAGGCGGAGTGATGCAACGCTCCACGATCGTCACGATCGCCATCTTCCTGGCCACGGTGGTGGCGGCGTGGGCGGTGCTGTCGTTGGGCACCGAGTCGGGAGTCCCCCAACTGGAGGAGGGGCGTCTCGCCCCTCAGACCTTCTATGCCGACCAAGCTGCGACCGTCATCGACGTCGCGGAGACCGAGCGGCTCAAGGAGGAGGCGCGTAACGACGTTGAAGCTCCGAGAGAGGTCGACACCGACGTCGAGAGCACCGTGATCAGCGACATCCAAGCGGTGTTCGAAGACCTCCAAGCCATGGCAGTCGGAGACGCGCCTGAGACGAACATAGAGATCCCCGAGCTGCCCGAGGAGCAGACCACGACCACCACCGAAGAGGAGGAGTCACAGGCTGTCGAGCCAGTCGACCCGGCGGTGCTCACCGGCTCGGTGTTCATCGACGTCGATGGTGATGGCGCCTTCAGCAACGAGGCGCAAGAGGGTCGGGTGGACCGCGGGGTCTCCGGGATCGACGTCGAGGTCCGAACCCACGAGGAGAGCTTGACCACCGTCACCGACGAGAACGGGAACTGGACGGTCGAGTATCCTGGTGGATCCGCAGTGGTCGTCATCGACGGCGAGGACCCAGACATACCCAACGGGTATGTGGTCAGCACCGAGAACACCGGACAGCTCGTCGAGTGCGCGCCGGAGCAGATCTGTGATGTGGACAGCGTCGGTCTCGGTGTCAACTGGCGACCGATCACCGAGGTGGTCGACACGGTGGTGGCCTCGCACGCCCTTCCCGAGGAAACAGTCCTCCATCTCGCAGCCGTGGCCGCCGACGATGTGATCCGCGCCGCCCTGGGCGAGCCGCTCCACCTACCCACCATCCAGACAGCCGCGGTCAACCGGGCAACTCTGGAGTTCGCCACCCGGATCACCCAGGAGAGCCTCGGAGACTCAAGGGCGAACGTGAGAAACAACCCCCCGCAGATTTTCCACGTCGACACCGGGCTCAGTCCCGAGGACGCTGCCGCTGCCGGCGAGGTAGTGGCAGCCAATCTCCTCGACAACTATCGAGTTAACCGCTCTCTCTGGGAGCAGCTCCAGGAGGAGGCTGCCGCCGAGGTGCCCGACCAGTTGGTGGAGTTCGAGGCAGGGTCGCTGATCGTCGACCAGGGAGTCAGGATCAGCGCGCTCCACAGAGCCGCCATCGAGGCAACCGCGGTGCCCACGATCGTCGAGCAGCCCTCGGGGGGCCTGATGGCGGTGATCGTGGTGCTCGTGTCCCTGATCGGCGTCTACCTGGCGACGTTCCGGCCCGAGTTCTGGTCGCGGCCGCGCATGGTGGCTCTCCTCGGCATCATGATCGTGCTCGCCTCTGCCGCAGTGCGGGGCACGGTCGCCCTTCAGGAGAGCTTCAGCTGGTATGTGCTACCCGCGGTGGCGTTCGGGTTCGTGACCGCGGTCCTGTTCGATCAGAGGATCGCCATCCTCATGGCGTTGGCGGTCGGGGTCCTCACCGCGGTGGGCACTCTCGACCCGGGTGTAACCGTGTATGGGATACTCGCCGCGCTGGCTCCGATCCCGTTCGTCTCGGCGGTCAGCACCAGGGGAGCCTTCCGCAATGCGGTCGTGCTCACGGCCCTGGTCGCCGCGGGCGTGGCCGCCGCGTCGGCGTGGTACTTCCACGTAGGTCCCAATGACCTGGCAGCCGAAGTGGTGCCGATCTCGATCGCCTGGGCGTTCGGCGTGTCGGTGTTCGCCTCGCTACTCGGTTTGGCCGCCCTCCAGTTTTTCGAGTCGGCATTCGACATCACCACCACGCTCGGCCTCCTCGACCTCACCGACCGGAACCACGACGCCCTTCAGATGCTGCAAGGGAAGGCTTTCGGGACCTTCAACCACTCACTGATGGTGGGAACTCTCGCCGAGGCCGCAGCCCGCGCGATCGGTGCCAACGGCCTGCTGGCCCGGGCCATGGCCTATTACCACGACCTGGGGAAGACGGAGATGCCGACCTACTTCATAGAGAACCAGTTCGGCATGACCAACCCCCACGACGAGCTCGACCCGAAGGAGTCGGCGCAAGTCATCAGAGACCACGTCACCGCGGGCGTGGGCTTGGCAAGGGAATACAAGATCCCCACCGAGGTGACGGAGGGCATCGTAAGCCACCACGGGGACGGGGTGATGCGCTTCTTCTACGAGAAGGCCCGCAAGCAACATGGAGACGAGGTCGACATCGACGACTTCCGTCACATCGGCCACAAACCCCGAACCGCCGAGTCGGCGATCCTGATGCTGGCCGATTCGCTGGAGGCCGGCTGTCGGGCCGTGTTCCAGTCGGAGGAGCCGACTCCCGATGCCATCGAGAAGGTGGTGGACCGGATCATGAACGAGAAGCTGGAAGACGGTCAGCTCTCCGAGTCGCCGCTCACCCTCGCCGAGCTGACCAAGATCAGAAGGGCCTTCCTCGACTCGTTGATCGGCCACTACCATCAGAGAATCGCCTACCCGAACTTTCCCGGCAGCTGATGGACGACCCGTCTAGTACGAAGGGGCATCGCCCCACGTGATCTTTCTCGCCGACGAGCAGACCGAGCAGGTCGGCCTCGACGACCTCCACTCCCTCGCCGAATTGGTGCTCCGTGAGGAGGGCTACCCCGACGACGCCGAAGTCACACTGCTCCTGGTCAGCGAGCCCGAGATGGCTTCGTACAACCAAAAGTTCCTCGACCGTGACGGTCCGACCGATGTCCTCGCCTTCCCCGTCGAAACACTCCTGCCCGGTGTCGTCCCCGAGGACGACCCGCAGGGCCCGCCGCTCATGCTCGGTGACGTGATCATCGCCCCTTCCTACGTTCGTCGCCAGGCCGACGACTACGGAGTGTCGTTCGAGGGCGAGATGGCTCTGATGGTCACTCACGGAATCCTCCATCTCCTCGGGTACGACCACGTCGCCGACGACGAGGCGGCGAAGATGGAAGCCAGGGAACGGGATCTGCTCGCCAAGTCGGGGAGGGCTCGCCGATGACCGCCGTCGCCCTCGTGGTCGCTGCGATGGTGGTCCTCTTCGCCGCCTGGCTGCGCGCGGCCGGTACCGCGGTCACCCGGGTTCCTCGTGCTGATGCCCTTCGGGACGCTTCCGATGACGTGAAAGGCGCCGGGACCGTGGCAGAGCTCCTCGACCGCCGGGAGGCCATCACTCCTGCAGTCGGTGTCGTCGCCTCCGCTCTTCTCGTCGCAGGCGCCGTGGTGGGTACGGCGGTGCTCTCCCAGGACATCGGTGTGGGCCGGTCATTGCTCATTGCCCTGGTCGTCGGGGTGGTCTCATTCATGGCCGGTGACCTGATCCCGCGGCGGATGGGCCGACTGAGCCCCGCGACCCTGTCCTACCGGTCCCACCGGATCTTGAGATGGGCCGTCGGTCTCGGAGGGTGGGCCAACGAGCTGCTCCCCGACGTCGAGAACGACGTCGAAACCACGGCCGAAGAGGAGGAGGACGAGGCCGACGAGCACGAGCGCGAACTGATCGACTCCGTTCTCGAGTTCGGCGAGACCATCGTGCGCGAGGTGATGACGCCACGACCCGATATGGTCACCATCCCGGTCACAGGCACGATCCCCGAACTCATCGAACTGTCGACATCAGAGGGATACTCTCGACTGCCGGTCGTCTCCGATGGCGACGTCGTCGGCATGGTGATCGTCAAAGACCTGCTCCGCATGCTCACCGACGACGGCCACCGGCCCGAGAGAGTCGCCGAGGTCATGCGTCCGGTCGACTTCGTTCCCGAGACCAAGTTGGCAACGGCTCTGCTCGCCGAGATGCAGGACAGTCACATTCACCAGGTGATCGTCGTCGACGAGTACGGCGACGTGGTGGGCCTGATCACCATCGAAGACCTGCTCGAGGAGCTGGTAGGGGAGATCGCCGATGAGACCGACCCCGACGAGGCCCTGGTCGTCTCCCAGGGTGACGGCTGGTGGGTCGACGCCCGGCTTCCTGTCGACGAGTTGTGCAAGATAGCCGGGATCGAAGCCCCGGACGATTACGAGGCGGACACGGTGGGCGGTCTGATTCTCGGCATTGCCGAGCGAGTACCAGAGGAGGGTGAGTCCTTCGCCTTCGAGCGGCTCGCATTGACGGTCACCAAGATGCAGGGACGCCGTGTCTCGGAGGTGACCGTCGCCGTGACCGAGGGCGCAGAGCAGGCGTGAAGTCCGGTTTCGTGGCCGTCGTGGGGCGCCCCAACGTCGGCAAGTCGACCCTGGTGAACCGACTGGTTGGAACCAAGGTGGTGATCACCTCCTCCCGCCCCCAGACCACCCGCAACGCCATCAGGGGCGTGGTCAACGGCGACGGCTATCAGGTGGTCCTGGTCGACACCCCCGGGCTCCACAAGCCCCGGACCGAGTTGGGTCACCGCCTCAACGCCCTGGTGTATGGGACCCTCGCCGACTCCGACGCCGCCATCTTCGTCGTCGACGCCACCATGCCGATCGGGCCCGGCGACCGGCTCATCGCCGACCGTCTGGTGGAGAGTGGGGCCGAGGTCCTGGTTGCGGTCAACAAGGTGGATGCCGCCAGCAGGGCCCAGACCGTCACCCAGCTGGCGGAGGCGGCGGAGTGGCCGTTCGAGCACTACTTCCCTATCTCCGCCGTCACCGGGGAGGGAGTCGGCGAGATGATGTCCGAGTTGGTCGACCGGCTTCCCGAAGGTCCCCAGTACTACCCCGACGACATGCACACCGACCAGCCGGAGTCGTTGGTGATCGCCGAGTTGATCAGGGAGAAGTTCCTCGACCGGCTCCGGGACGAGTTGCCCCATGCGCTCGTGGTGAGAGTCGAGGAGATGGAACAGCGCGACGACGGGCTCATCGACATATCGGCGGACCTGATCGTGGAACGGAACAGCCAGAAGGGCATCGTCATCGGAAAGGGTGGGAGTCTTCTCGAGAAGGCAGGCACGGAGGCACGACTCGAGCTCGAGAGCCTGCTCGGTGAGCGGGTCAACCTCCATCTCCACGTAGGTGTGGAAAAGGATTGGCAGCGAACCCCTCAACTTCTCGACCGTCTCGGCTTCGAGGAGCTCTAGGTTCGCGGGATGGATCCGAGCAGATACGAGTACCTTCGCCTCGATCAGGAGCCCGATGGGGTCCTGGTAGTCACCCTGGGGGATCCCAAGCGGCTCAATGCGGTGTCAGAGAAGGGTCACACCGAGTTGGTCGAGCTCTGGGCGGAGATCGACCGCGCCGAGCAGGTGAGGGCGGTGCTGCTGCGCTCGGAGGGAAGGGCCTTCTCCGCAGGCGGCGCCTATGAGATGATCGAGCGGATCGTTTCGGATCAGGTCACCCATCGGCGCATCTTGAAGGAAGCCCGCGAGCTGGTGCGGAACATCATCGAGTGCTCCAAGCCCATCGTCTCGGCGATCAACGGCCCGGCGGTGGGAGCCGGGCTGGCCGCGGCATTACTCGCCGACATCCCGGTGGCGGGGCGGTCGGCGCGGATCATCGACGGGCACACCAACATCGGCGTAGCCGCAGGGGATCATGCCGCGGTGATCTGGCCCCTCCTGGTGGGGATGGCCAAGGCCAAGTACTACCTGATGACAAACGAGCCCCTCGACGGGGAGGAGGCGGAGCGAATCGGGTTGGTCGCCAAGGTGGTCGACGACGACGCACTCGACTCCTACACCCGAGATCTGGCCTCACAGCTGGCGGCGCGGTCGCCCGAGGCGCTGAGCTGGACCAAACACACCCTCAACCACTGGCTGCGCAACGCCTATCCGATCTTCGACGCCTCGGTGGCCTACGAATTCCTCGGCTTCGGCAGCCCCGACGCCGCGGAGGGCTTGAGCGCGATGAAGGAGAAACGCCCGCCGGACTTCGGGCCCAATGCAACCTAATGCACAGGAGCCGGATATCCGGCCCTGGGGCCCAGAGAAGAGCCAATCAGACCAGGCGGTCGGCGATGTCGGCCAGATCGAGATCCTTTTGCGTGAGGCCACCTTCAGAGTGGGAAGACAGGGTGAGGGTCACCTTGTTCCAGCGAATGTCGATGTCGGGATGGTGGTCGGCCTTCTCCGCCTCCAGCGCCACCCTGGTCACAAATCCCATCGACTCGTTGAAGTCTGAGAACTCGAACGTGCGCGTGATCTCGGTGTCCGCCCACGACCAGCTGGGATGGTCACTCGCGAAGGCTTCGATGTCCTCGGTTGGTAGGAGCGACATACCCTGAGACTAGGCATTGGCGCCGATACCCTGTCGAGTCCATGGCCCTTCGACACGACCAGGGGATCGTCCTGCGTGGTTATCCCTTTGGTGAGGCAGACCGCGTCGTGGTGCTGCTCAGCCCGAACACCGGCAAGATCCGCACCGTCGCCAAGGGCGTGCGCAAGACGAAGAGCCGTTTTGGTGGTCGACTCGAGCCGTTCACTCACGTCGACCTGGTCCTCTACGAAGGTCGGAACCTGGACACGATCACCCAGGTGGCCGTCCTCGAGCCGTTCCCGAGGCTCCGCTCCGACCTCGACGCGGTGGTTGCCGCAGGAACGATGGTGGAGGCGGCCGATGCCGTCGCCCAGGAAGACGAGGCCGCGATACGCCTCTTCCTCCTCCTCCAGAGGGGTTTGAAGACCCTGGAGGCCGGGGAGCGGAGCCCCGACCTCATCACCTCCTTCCTGCTCAAACTGGCAGACGTGGTCGGTGTGGCTCCGTCTCTCCTGCAATGCGCCAGCTGTGGGCGGGTAGATGGATTGCATCGATTCTCCTTCGGCGGCGGTGGGTCGATCTGTGACCGGTGCCGGGTGGAGGGCACCGTCCGGCTCCGTGCCGGCGTCACCGAGTACCTTGCCGCGCTGGCCACCTCCGAGTTGTCCGCCCTTCCACCGTCCAACACCGTTTTCTCGAGTGAGGCCATGGGCATCGCACGCCGTTTCGTGGAATATCACCTCGACCGGAAGCTCACCTCGCTGGCGGTCATGGAATGACCCTCGACCTGAGCGGCGTCGACCCGGAGCGGATCCCCAGACACGTTGGGCTCATCCTCGACGGCAACGGCCGGTGGGCCAATCAACGGGGCCTGTCTCGGACTGCGGGCCACCTGGCGGGTGAGGAGGCGTTGTTCGACACCGTGGAAGGCGCGCTGGAGATCGGCATCGAGTGGATCACCGCCTTCACCTTCTCGACGGAGAACTGGTCGCGATCGGAGGAGGAGGTCGAGTTCCTGATGTGGTTCAACGAGGACCTCTTGTTGCGGCGACGCGACGACCTCCACGACCAGGGGGTGCGGATGCTCTTCGCCGGGGACATGGACGACCCCCGCATCCCCGACCGGAACCGCCAGCACATGGCCGAGGCCGAGGAGAAGACCCAGGACAACACCACACTCCACCTGGTCTTTGCCTTCAACTACGGGAGTAGGAGAGAGATCGTGGAAGCGGCGAAGAAACTGGCCCGGTCAGGTGAGCCGATAGACGAAGAGTCTTTTCAGAGAGCTCTCTACGTCCCCGACATGCCCGACGTGGATCTGATCATTCGCTCCTCCGGGGAGCACCGGCTCTCCAACTTCCTCCTCTGGCAAGCCGCGTATGCAGAGTTCTACTTCCCGGGCATTCTGTGGCCCGACTTCGACCGGCATGGCCTGGTCGACGCCGTGGTCGAATATCAGGCGCGTGAGCGCAGATTCGGCGCCGCTGAGGACCGTGTCGAAAGCCCAGATTGACTATCCCGCCCGACTAGGCCACCGTTTCACAATCGACATGACAGAGATCACCCTCGAGACCATCTCCAACCTCGCCAAGAAGCGGGGCTTCGCCTTCCAGTCGTCCGAGATCTACGGCGGGCTCCGCTCGGCCTACGACTACGGGCCGTTGGGCGTCGAGCTGCTGCGCAACGTCAAAGAGGAGTGGTGGCGGTCGATGGTCCGGGAGCGTGCCGACGTCGTGGGGCTCGACTCGGCGATCATCCAGGCCCGCCAGGTGTGGCGGGCCTCGGGTCACGAAGAGGTGTTCACCGACCCGATGGTCGAATGCCGCAACTGCAACTCCCGTTTCCGTGTCGACAAGCTCGAGGACCCCGACAAGTGCCCGAGCTGTGGAAAGTCAGGGGAGTTCACCGACCCGCGTGACTTCAACCTCATGTTTCGAACCCACATGGGACCGGTCGAGTCCGACGAGAACCTCGTCTACCTGCGTCCGGAGACCGCGCAGGGCATCTTCACCAACTACGAGAACGTCCGGCGCACCCAGCGGCTCAAGCTGCCGTTCGGGGTGGCCCAGATCGGCAAGAGCTTCCGCAACGAGATCACCCCGGGACAATTCGTCTTCCGGACCCGGGAGTTCGAGCAGATGGAGATGGAGTTCTTCTGCCGTCCCGAAGAGGCCGATGAGTGGTTCCAGTACTGGCTCGACCAGCGCATGCAGTGGTACGTGGACCTGGGAATGAGCAGAGATAACCTCCGGCTTCGAGAACACGAGGGCGACGAGCTCAGCCACTACTCGACCAGCACCGCCGACGTCGAGTACCGCTTTCCCTGGGGATGGGACGAATTGGAGGGGATAGCCAACCGCACCGACTTCGACCTTCGCCAACATTCCGAGCACTCCGGCGTGGATCTGCGCTATTTCGACCAGGAGACCGACGAACGGTTCTTCCCCTATGTGATCGAGCCCGCCGCCGGAGCCACCCGCACCACTTTCGCCTTCCTCATCGACGCCTACCACGAGGAGGAGGTGGCGGGTGAAACCAGGACCGTTCTCCGCATGCACCACCGACTCGCTCCGTACCAGGTGGCCGTGCTCCCATTGTCCAAGAAGGACGAGCTGATCGAGCCTGCGGAGAAGCTCGCCGAGGGCCTGCGCAAACGGTGGATGGTCGAGCTCGACGTCACCCAGTCGATCGGCCGTCGGTACCGCCGTCAGGACGAGATCGGTACGCCGTACTGTGTGACCGTCGATTTCGACTCCCTGGAAGACGGCGCTGCCACGGTCCGGGACCGCGACTCTATGGCCCAGGACCGCATCACGATGGACCGCATCGCCGACTATCTCGCGGAGCGACTCACATAGCCCGGCGGGCCCCGGTCGTCCTTATGATCGACCGATATGGCTGAGCGCGGAGACATCGATCGGGTCCGGGAGGCCACGGACATCGTCGACTTGATCTCCGAGGTGACCAAGGTGAAGAAGTCGGGGCGCTCCTACATGGCGATATGCCCGTTCCACGAGGAGAAGACCCCGTCGATGTCCGTCGATCGGGCCCGTGGGTTGTATCACTGCTTCGGCTGTGGCGTCGGGGGCGACGTCTTCAAATTCGTCCAGGAGACCGGAGGCGTCGACTTTGGCGAGGCCCTCGACATGCTCGCCACCAAAGCCGGGATAACCCTGATCAGAGATCCCACCGAGGCCCGACAGCGGGGCCGCCGGGCGGCGGCGGTCGAGGCGTTGCGACGGGCGGTTGACGTGTACCACCAACGGCTCAAGAAGGGGGACGACGCCGGCCCGGCCCGGGCCTACCTGCGCAACAGGGGCTACGACGTCGATCTCATCGACGAATGGAAGCTGGGTTTCGCCGGGGTCGACTGGGACACGTTGTCGAAGACACTGCGAACCGGGGGCATCGACGATCGGGCCATGTCCGATGCCGGGCTGAGCCGACGGGGCCGCCACGGCATGTACGACGTGTTCCGGGGTCGTCTCATGTTCCCGATCCACGATCTCCGGGGCGACCCGATCGGATTCGGGGCCAGGAAGCTCGCCGAAGTGGATCGGTCTCAGACCAACAACCCGGACGCCAAGTACGTGAACTCGGCGGAGTCCATCGTGTACCAGAAGTCACGGGTCCTGTTCGGACTCGATCGCGCCCGCCAGTCGATGGGCCCCGACGCCCCTGCTGTCGTGGTCGAGGGTTACACCGATGTGATAGCCATGCACCAGGCGGGTGTGAAGACCGCCGTCGCCGCCTGCGGCACTGCGCTCGGTGATGGCCACTTCGACCTCCTTCGTCGCTTCACCGAACGCGTCGTCCTGGCCTTCGACTCCGACGAGGCGGGCTCCAAGGCGGCGCTGCGCAGCGACGACCTGGAGTCCCCTTTTCGTCTCGACCTGGATCTGCGGGTGGCGGTGATGCCCGATGGGCTCGACCCTGCCGACCTCCATCAAGAAGGGCGTGGTGACGAGTTGGTGGAGGCGGTCGAGTCGGCACGACCCCTCCTGGAGCACCGTATCGAGAGCGAGGTGTCACGCCACGACCTCTCCGGGCCGGAGGGCCGGGCCAGGGCGTTGCACGCCGCGGTCGATCAGTTGGCGAGGGTCAAGGACCCCATCGCCCGTGGGGAGTACACCCGTTTCGTCGCTCGGCTGGTCGGTGTCGACCTCGAGACCGTAGATGCTGCGCTACGTCGGGGAGGGCCCGCACGGGCACAGCATGCGCAGGCCGGGGAGAGGCCGTTGGACCGAGCCGAAGCAGAGTTGTTCCGGGTCGTCCTGGGGAACCCCGCCGGCATGCAGGTGTCGGCCTCCGACTTCAGCGACGAACGGTTGCGCCGTGCCTTCCTCGCCATCGAGCCCCAGTTGGCTGTATCCGCACCGGGAACACCGCTCGATCCGGGCGCGGTCGAGGATCCGGTATTGGAGACTCTGGTCAGGAGCCTCGCCATGGACACCCGGCCGCTCCCGGACTGGGCGGACATGAGACGACGGGTTCGGTCGCGACGATTCGAGGCCGAGATCGATGAGTTGGAGGCCAAGCTGGCGCAAACCGAAGAGGGATCACAAGCCCATTCCGATTACCTCCGGCGGTTGATAGCTTTACAGAAGGAGAAACGCTCCTCGGAACAATGACAGAACGGTCCTTAGCGACGGTCACGGCCGCCTTGGTGAAACGTGGCAACCACCGGGGCTTCTTGACGATGGCCGAGGTGCAACAGGAGCTGGAGGACATCGAAGCCCACGGCGAGGCGTTCGAGAAGGTAGCCGACGAGCTTCGTCTCAAGGGCATCAAGTTGATGGAGGAGGGGCCGGCCGTCCTCGAGGAGAACATCGAGGTCTCTCAGATCTCTGTCTCCGATCCGGTCCGTCTCTATCTCAACGACCTGGGTCGCTATCCGCTGCTCACCGCCCAGCAAGAGGTCGAGCTGGCGATGCAGCTGGAGGCGGGCCAGAAGGCCCGGGAGCGTCTCGACGTTGACGAGCCGCTGGCTCCCGAGGATCGTGCCCTCCTCCAACACCAGATCGACGTCGCCAAGTCGGCCCACGACTCCCTGGTCAATTCCAACCTGCGGCTCGTCGTGTCTCTCGCCCGACGCTATGTGGGCAGGGGTATGGCGCTCCTCGACCTCATCCAGGAAGGCAACGTGGGGCTCATGCGCGCCGTGGAGCGCTTCGACTACCGACGTGGCTTCAAGTTCTCGACCTACGCCACCTGGTGGATCCGTCAGTCGATCTCCCGGGCCATCGCCGACCAGGGCAGGACGATCAGGATGCCGATCCACGTCCTCGATTCGGTCAACAAGCTCACGCGAATGCAGCGGGAGATGACCCAGTTGCGAGGTCAGGCGCCGTCGATCGAGGAGCTCGCCGAGGCGTTGGACCTTCCGGTGGAGAGGGTTGCCGAGCTGCGACGGATCGCCCAGGACACGGTCTCGCTGGAGACCCCTGTGGGCGAGGACGAGGATGGGACTCTGGGTGATCTGGTCGAGGACGTCGACTCGGAGATGCCCGCCGACGTGGCCACCTTCTCCTCACTCCAGCTCCAGCTCGCCCAGGCGCTGGAGGGGTTGAGCGAACGGGAGCGGCAGGTGCTGGTGATGCGGTTCGGGCTCGCCGACGGGAAGCCGCGGACGCTGGAGGAGGTGGGGGCGCACTTCAACGTCACTCGGGAGCGGATCCGCCAGCTGGAGACCAAGGCTCTGGCCAAGCTGCGGCACCCCGACAAATCGGGCCGTCTCCAGGGGTTCCTCGAAGACGCCTGACAGCGTTGCTATAGCAAGAGGTAGCGGTTTCCGAGACTTGGTGCACGACGAAGTCGGGAAGTGGGAGTACAGAGGTGGCGTTGGTATCGTGTGACCTCGCCAACCGGCGACCTTCCGCGGTAGCTCAATTGGCAGAGCAGTGGACTGTTAATCCATTGGTTGTAGGTTCGAGTCCTACCCGCGGAGCAAGATTCTGACCAG
>CAZYCX010000033.1:0-27503 GCA_964645875.1 uncultured Acidimicrobiaceae bacterium | reverse complement strand
CTGCTCGGGAGACGAACCCCGGCGACGTTCATAACTTCGAGCCTCAAAAGCTCAGGGCGGATACGTCACAGCCAGGGCACCTCCCGAGGCCACCCTAAGTGGCCGCCACCTCCACGGATGGCACCCCGCCATTGATACATGGGCGGAATCGCTCGAGATCTGTATCGGCGTGGTTACCGAGAATGAGGCTGTATATGTGTTCGTCGGTGACGTCACCGTCTTTGATGATTGCCTCCTGAAGCGACGCTTCCTTGTGAAATCCGCACTTCTCAAGAACATGGCCGGAGGCGGGATTCCACCAGGAGGTGGATCCCTAGCGCGCTCGGGAGGACTCGAACCCCCAACCTTCTGATCCGTAGATGTCCAAGCGGCGTCCAAGGGTGTCCAGGACTGTCCATACGGCGGTTGGATAGGCGTCCGAGTTCACCGGAGTCCACGGCTGTCCGGTGGAGTCCACAGAGAATGGCTCCCAACTTGGCTCCCGGCAAACAGGGGCCCAGCGCCACGATCGGCGGCCGCAGACTCGGTCGCCCCGAGCTGAATATGGCTTGCGACAGCGCGGCCCGGGAGGTCACACCCCTCGGGCCGCTCCATCGTGCCGTGAGCACTGTCTCGGAGCTCGTCGCTTAGTCGGCGCTTCCCGGCATCAGCTGCACCGTTCCCTTGAAGGTGAGGATGAGATCACCATTGTCCGGGTTGACGTCGACACCAACGAGCTGGCTCTCCTCGTGCACCCGCGCTCCCTCCAGCCAACCTTCGACGACACGCCCGTTGAGTACGACCTCGCCGGTGTTGCCGTCAAACCGGCCGTCCATGATCGCCCTCAGCGAGCGTTCGTCCGGGAACGAAAGCCACAGCGTCGCCGTGAAGTGCTGCACGTCGCCAGTAACCGACGATTCTGTGATCAGCATCTCGATCGTCCCGCCGTCTTCCGTCATGCCGAGGTAGTGACCGAAGCCCTCCTTCTCGAACGAGATAACGATCGCCGCTTTCGACTGCAGGGCGAATGCTGGCATTGAGCCCACCGCAAGGCTGGCAAGCACAAGAGCCAGAGCTAGTTTTCTCATTGTCCCTCCGTTTCCGAGGTCCGGGTGTCGGGCGGGGTCTTGGAAAGCGCCCGCTCCGACACCGAGACCTGCATTACCGGCTGAGGCACCCGGACACCGGACCTCTCCGCGGTGAGGAGTTCGACCACCTCTCTTGCGGACCTCCGTTCGAATGCCCAGCCCTGTATCAGAATCCCTGCAACGGAAGGCTCTTCCAGCAGAGTCACGTTCGTCACCCCGAGACCTCCCAGCCGGATCATCGTCTCGCTCTCGAGCGCATCCAATTGGTCCGTCAGGATCAGGATCATCGACATGTCGCCTGTCTCCCTCTCGCTTCCATTGCGAGGTATCGGAGGAGGGTTACGTCAGATGGCGCTTGGGATCATCGGGGAGCTCCCTCATTCTCTGATCCCCAAACATGAGCAAACTCGGTCCGATTCCTGGAGCCGGTTTTGGCGAGGATGTTGGAGACGTGACGTTCGACTGTCTTTCGTGAGAGAAAGAGGGCATCGGCGATCTCCGGGTTGCTGGCACCGGAAGCGACGAGGGCCGCCACCTCCTGTTCACGCTCGGTAAGGACAGATCCGCCGTCGGCTCCGCGTCTCCGCCAGGTCCGGACGCCAAGTTGTCTCAACCCTTTCTCTGCAATCTCCTGGATGGTGACTGCCCCGATCGACCACGCATCCTCCGCCAACGACCTGAAGCTCTCCGCGGCACGGAAGCGGTTCCCCCGAGCGACCAGAGCCCTGGCGGAATCGAGTCTGGCCCACATGGCCCCCACGCGCCTACCCAGCACCTCGTATCCGTCGATCGCCAACTCCAAGCCCTTCTGATCGTGTGACATCAGAGCCCAGGCATGGTCGAGTGTGGCTCGGATGAAGGCGTCACTATCGACACTGGCCCCCTGATATCGCTCAACCCATCGCTGGACGCCCGTTTCGTTACTTGATCTAGCCGCGATCAGGACCCCGTCTACGAGCACATCCGTCATGCAGCGTCTGCAGTCGGCGAGACGAGCGTCCTCATAGGCCGCCTCGATCTCGGTCAACGCTTCGGTTGACGCTTCTGGGTTCATCCCGCTGAGGAATGACGCGATTAGTTCGTGCAGACCGAGACGCCAATGCAGATCCTTCTCCGTTCGAATGGCGGTCTGAATCCGATCTATGGCGCCGCGCCAGTCCTCGGTCAGGAGCAGGACGTTGTGATATTGCCGGGCAGTGAACCGCTCGAGGTGGGTCATGCCGAGACGCTCCGCGATGTGACGACCTTCCTTGGCGACTTCTCTGGCTCTCCCAAGATGACCGAGCTCGATGAGGACTTGCGCGTACCAGGGAGCGGCCCGGGCCGTGATCAAGAGCAGCGCCGCGCGAGTGGACTCGGTCCAAACTGTGTCGAAGATCGAGGCCGCCTCCTCGAGACGTCCCAAGTGTCTCATCGTTATCCCGACGTTGGTCAACCCCTTGAGCCGTTCTCGGTTGTCAGACGCCACCTGGACCATTCGCTCTGCTGCCGACGCGGCGAGTTCGTGGCTTCTGGTCACCATGTATGCGTGATGGAGAGACTCGAGAGCTCGTAAGGTGACGCTTCTCGCCCGTTCGATGTGAGCGGCGTCCGCTCCATCATCGATGACGGAGTCGAGTAGGGCGACTGATTCCTCAGCCAGACGGCGACCTTCATCGGTGTTGTGCTCGTGGAACAACGAAAGCCAAGCCTCCGCTGCGAGGCCTTCGGCGATTGTCATCGGGTCGGTCGGTCGATCCTGCCTGGCCAGCTCGATCCACTGCCTGGCTTCAACAGTCCGATCGAGTTCCATGGCCGCGGACGCCGCCCGGATCGCGGCGTATGACCGGGTGTTGGGGTCATTACCCCGATGGAAGACCACGGACCATCGATCCAGGGCAGCCTCAGCAATCCCGATCTCGGTAGCCAGAGACGCCACCTCGACCAGGAGCTCCCGAGACTCCCATGCTTGCTCTGAATCCGCCACCTTGGACAGGGTGGCTAGCCCATCCTCTCCGAGAATCAGTCGATTCTCCGAACGGGCCAACGACAGCGCCTCCGCTTCGGCGGGGAGACGTGCGCCCATTCGGTGCTCGATTGCCTCCAAGCGCAACTCCCGCGAAGGATGCTCGACACTTTCGAGCCAGTTGACGACACGATGATGAGCCTCGGCTAGGGCGGAGTCAGACAGACCCTTGATGACCGCTTCTCTGATGATGTCGTGGACCATCCGAGCCTGAGCGCCAACGCTTCGCACCAGACCGCGCCCCTCCAAGTCATCGATTCCGAATCTGGCGCGCTGCAGAGTCCAGTCATAGATCGAGGCCAATTCTGCGACATCGAGGGGTCGGCCCAACACCGCCAGTGATGTGAGCGCCTGGATGGCGTCCTCACTGGCGCCTCGCAGGCGCGCCTCCAACGTCGAACGCGGTGCATCGGCTTCCGGGTGCAAGGCCAGCGTGATAGTCCAGTAGGGGATTCCCCGCGAGCGCTCCCAGATGTCTCGCGCCGCTGAGGTCTCGATGCGGTCGTTCACGCGGCGAATCAACTCGATGCCATCGGACTCATCGAGGGCGCCAACCTCCACGACCAAGCAGTCGACCTGTGCCCGCTCCAGATCATCGATGAAGCCTGAAGCACTGGACCCGGGCCGAGTAGCCGCGACGATGCGCAGATCTTCCTCGTAGCTACGGGCGGCGTTGATCAAGAACAGGACGAGACCCCGAGACAGGTCATCGAGCCATTGCAGATCGTCGATGAAGATGGTTGCTTGGGCGCGGGTCAGCCGCCGACGCACCGATTCGAAGACCTGCACCGGACGGAGCTGTGTGTAGTCCCCCAATTCGGTGGCCAGCCGGGAGATGATGCTGTCCTCGTCGTCGACACTGTCGGGATGGCGAAGCAATTCGGCAGCTGCGGCCAGGGCAACGTTTTGAAGTGCTTCCTGGGAAGCGAGGCGAAACCTTGCGCCTCCGGCGATCGTGTATGCGTTGTTGAGGAGAGCCGTCTTTCCGGTTCCGGGCTCGCCCCGCAGGACTATGGTCCGTGGCCCCTTGTTCTCCCGGTCCGGACCTAGGAATTCCCCCAAGAGCGTCACTTCATCGTGACGTCCGATCAAGTCCATCTCTACGGAAAGGTACCGATCCACAAGAGCCTCGAGCCCCCTTTGGCCAACGCCTGGCCGTCACCACGCCTCGGCCGGGTGCCGATGGCCTGATCACAGAGCGGACCACAAGTCCGCAGCATCGTTCCCCGGCGTTTCTAAGTCGTGTGCAGGTGCGTCCGACTCGACGCGCGTCGCCCCATGACGCGACGAAACCCCCGCTCACGCAGGGGTTTCGTGATGCGCGCTCGGAAGGACTTGAACCCTCAACCTCCTGATCCGTAGTCAGACGCTCTATCCAATTGAGCTACGAGCGCACGGGGAGTCACTCAGGATAACGGGGACTACCTTCGAGACGGAAGTCGACCCCAGGTAGTGGAACACGTCCGGCTCATGGCAACTTCCCGAAACAAACCGCCTTCGTTGCTCGAGCGAGCGGCATGGAACGGTCTCCCGCCGATCATCAGGACCGTGGGCCGGGTGGTCTGGAAACTCGACGTCGACGCCAGGTGGGGGTTCCCTGACCCGCCGTTCGTCGTTGCCTCGAACCACCACTCCTTCCTCGACCCCCTGCTGGTCGGATCGGTTCTGCGGGCGAGGATCCGTTTCCTCGGCCTCGTCGACCTCTTCGGGAACTACCGATGGCTCGACCATGTCCTCGAGATGTTCGACGTCATCCCGCTCCAACGTGGTGTGGTCCCACTCGGCCCGGTGCGAACCGCTCTGACCCATCTCGAGGGAGGCGGCGCTGTGGGTCTGTTCCCGGAGGGAACCCGTCACTGGGAGTTCGATCCGGAACGGGCCCTTCCCGGAGCGGCATGGTTGGCGACGCGAACCGGGGTGCCGTTGGTGCCCGTGGCGATCTCGGGCACCGAGAGGGTCCTCGGTGTCGACAACCGCCTCCGCAGCGGTCGGATAAGGGTCGGTGTCGGACCACCGCTGAATGCCACCGGTGGCCATCGTGGCGCCGTCGACGGCCTCACCGCGCGGTGGGCAGAATGGGTATCCCAGGCTCTGCGTCAACAGACCCCGGACTAGCGACCACTCAGCCGGCCAGCTTGCGGGCCTCGGCCTTCCAGCCGTCGATGGTGGACCTGGATGGCATCTGGTCGGGGGCATCGGGAAGCTCAACCGAGCGCATCTGCTCGATCAACTCCGAGGGCTTCGCCTCCGCGATCTGCTCCATCGTCCAGATCCCGACCCTGTGCAACAGAGTCTGGTACGAGGGTCCGACACCGTCGATCCGGGTCAGGTCGACCTGTGCGCGCCAGCCCTCGATGGTCTCGGCCCCGAGCCCACTTGACGAGGCAAGCTTGTCGATGTCAGCCTCGCTCATGGCGATGAGCTCCGCGATCCCGGACACACCGGCGGAACGGAGTCGAGCGGCATATCCAGGACCGACTCCCTTGATCGTGGTGAGAGGCTCATCGGGCTCGACGAGCTGGAGACCGGACTCCGCCGTGCCTCGGGCCTTGTCGAGACCCACCTGGACCGCCTTGCGTGTCGAGTCGGCGGAGGTCCGGATCTCCCCGGCGACATTGGAGGAGCGAACCCTTTTCATGGCGCGCTCGATGACTTCTTCGCCCTGGGCGACCCAGTCTTCGATCTCCTCGGCGAGATCCGCGCTGATCTCGGCTCGCGACTTCCGGAGCGTTTCGCTCAACTCGCTGACGCGGGCACCGAGTCCCTTGATCACCGCGACCGGGGCTCCGATCGCGGCATAGGCGGCCCTCTCCACCGAATCGAGAGCCTTGTCGGTTGTTCGTTCTGCTTTTCGTGTCATGAACTGCACCTACCCGCGGGACGGGTTGGCTAAACGAGGTACACTCGGTGGGAGTTTCGAGCCCTCGACGGCCGGGTAATCAGGTAAACCCCGAAAAGGAGCCAGGTTTGACCCAGGAATCACCAACAGTCGTCGGTCGGAGGCCTGAGAAGTCCGGCAAGCGCCCCAAGACCCGGGACGAGGAGCGCATCTGCTCCGAACAGTCTTGTGACACCAAGCTCAGTCGATACAACATCAGCGACAATTGCTATCGGCACAAGCCGAAACGATTCCCAAGAGTGCGCGGCCGAATCAGGTAGCCACTGAACAGTGCGCTCAGGCGGCGCGTGGCCCGACCTGACGCGCTGCCACTCGAGCGAACAACGCCATGGTCATGTTGATGGTGGCGTGCACCGCCACGGATGCCCAGATCGACCCGGTCTCGATGCGGAGCCACACCAGGAACGCGCCGGCGAGCGTGGTGCCGGCGACCGTGGCGGCGGTGTGGAGGAGTTTGGACCGAGCCCTCTTCTCCCCTGCCTGCGCCTGGTCGAGACCCGGGCCGATGTGCCACAGGCCGAACAATCCGGCACCAATCCACAGCGCCACCTCTGTCGGATACAGCGCTACGAGCGCGCCGTGCAGGACTCCACGAAAGACCATCTCCTCGATGAGGGCAGTGAACACGGGAATCCGGATGAAAATGTGGATGAAGGAGTCCCGTCGCCCGAGCGAGGCCATGCGGGGGTCGGCCAGCTGGTCACGCCACGCCGGACGCGACATCATCGCCATGCCCACCAGCCCCACCACCAAGACGGTGAGGAGTCCCCATCGGGTCGCGATCGACGCGTTTGCACCGGTGAAGCCGATACTGTCGAACCCGAAGAGGAGGCCGGCCCCCAAGGCGAGTCCGGCCCCGACTAGCCCAGTGACCATCGGAGCGACCCGGGTCCGCATGGGCGCCGGCAGGGTCATATAGATCAGAGTCTGGAACACGAGGGCATAGGCGGCCAGCGGGGCAACGGCGGTTGCGAGAGTCATCGGGGTCCGTGAGGAGGCTCTGAAACACAGTCTCGCCCCCGGCCGGAGACCGGGGGCGAGACGGGTCAGGTGCTCAGATCAGTAGTAGTGCGCTCTGGGCCCGACCTGACGCCCGAAGGCGCCGAGGATCCAGAGAATGATTCCAACGACGGCGAGAATCCCGCCGAGGGTGTAGAGGATGCCGATGTTGAGCAGCGCGCCCAGCAGCAGCAGTATTACTCCGAGGATGATCATGGTTGTCCTTTCTCGATCGTCAGCTCGTGGACGATTCAATACCCCCCGGCGGCTCATCCAAAACTCCGGAGGCTGTCAAGGGCCCGCTCGACCTCAGAGTCCGGGATCGACGGGCGCGTCGACAGGCGGCTGCTGCGGTGGCTGGTCGGCTTCGCTGTCAGACATCGCCATCAAGGCCACGACCACCAGGGCGACTATGGCGATCAATCCGATCATGGCCACCCAGGCACCGCGCCCCGACTGTTCATCGCGCGGCGTCTTCGTCGATGAAACATCTACCGGGTGCATGTTTCTCCTTCCTGGTGATCGTGACTGGTACCCGGTATCTACATCCGACAAACCAGTGGACCAACACCCTGGTCCCACCCCCTCCCGTTTTGGCGCATGGGATGCGCTCGAAACGCGCCATCTGATGCGCCAAAACGAGTTCGGTGGTGGTTTCATGGACCCGTGCACAGGTTCTCCCGTCTGATCGTCAAAGCCCGGGACAGCCTCTACGCAATCCCAACCCTCATGGTCGTGGGCTGCGCCGGGTTGGCTCTGGCTGCGGTGTACCTCGACGCCCGGTTCGGTGACACGCTCGCGGAGTGGCCTGTGATCCTGGGAGCAACCGTGGCCGGAGGCCGTGCCATCGCAAGCGCCGTGGCGGGGGCGACCATCACCGTGGCCGCGATCGTCTTCTCCATCACCGCCCTCACCACCCAGATGGCCTCGACCCAGTACTCGCCCAGAGCCGTCGGCGAGTTCTTCGAAGACCCCTTCCAGCAATCGATCATCGGCCTCGTGGTCGGTACCTTCACCTACTCGCTCGTGCTGCTCGCGTCGTTGGGTAGCGCTCTCCTCGATGGCTCCCGGGCCACGCCCAGCCTGGCTGTGAGCATCTGCATCGCCCTGGGAGTGGCCTCGGCCATCGGGATCGTCGCCTATATCAACCATTCGCTTCGACGCATGCAGATCGACTCGGTCGTGCGTCGCATCGCCAGCAGCTCGATCGAAGCCATCGAGCGCCACCTGAACGAGCGAGGCAACGACGGCACGATCGTCGAGGGCCGCCCGCCTGAGAGCGAGTCCCGTCGACTCAAGTCGAATCGAGGCGGGTGGGTCGTGACGATCGATGAGCAGGCCATCCTCGAAGCGCTCCCGCCGGGCTCGACAGCCAGGGTGGATGTGCGTATCGGCGAGGCGGTCTCGGTCAACGACCGCATCATGACCATCTGGCCCGACCCGGGGGAGTCGTGGCACGGATTCGATCACTTGCGCCGGGCCATCGTCACCGCACACGAGCGGTCGGTCGAGCTCGACCCCACCTTCGGGCTCCGCCAGCTAGTCGACATCGCCCTGAAGGCCCTTTCCCCGGGCGTGAACGACCCCACGACCGCGGTGGATGTCATCCACCATCTCAAGACGCCGGTGAGGACCGTGCTCCTGTCCGATGCCCCCCAGCGGGTGTTCGCGGGGCCCGACGACAGGCGGGTGTTCCTCGCAGGGTTGCCCGGCCGATCGGACTACGTGCACGTGGCCTTCTCCGAGATCAGGCTCGCCGCGCAACATCAGCCCTACGTGCTCGCCGCCCTCATCGAGGTCCTCGGTGACCTCGAGGAGGACCTCGCCGAAGCGGACCTGGAGGAGCGACAGGGTGCGGTGATGGAAGAGCTTCGGTTGACGATCGAGTCGGCTCAGAGAGGCGGACTGCCGGAGCCCGACCTTCGCCGGATCCTGGATCGTGTCTCGATGACCGATCTCCTCGACACCGAGGAGACATGAGCGACCGACGGCATCTACCGGCGTCGGTTCCTCTACGGTCGCGACCATGACCCTCGAGACACTGGCTGATCGGTTCTGGAAGAAGGCGATGGAGATGCACCCGACCATCGCCACCGTCCGCGGCATTCACGACTACGACGAGCAACTCCCGTCTCTCGACGAGTCGTGGGTGGCGGATATGTCGTCTGCCTTTCGGGGGCTGATCGACGAGGCGGAGTCCCTCGACACCAGCGCCATGACGACCCAGGAGCGCATCACGCACGCCCTCCTCATACATCAATGCCAGTCGAGGCTCCGCGAAGTGGAGACGCCCTTCCGACGCGCCCCGGTCGACCCGTTTCTCGGCCCCCACACCCGTCTTCTCTCCGATACCAGGCAGAACACCGTCACCGACATCGAGCAGGCCACCGCTCTCCTCGAGCGTTACTCGAAGGTCCCCTCATATCTCTCGGCGGCTCTGGGGACACACATCCACTGCGTCGAACGCGGACAGCCTCCGGCGGCGGCCGTCGTCAACCGGGTGCTGAGCCAGGTCGACGGGTACCTCGAGTCCGACCTCGCCGACGATCCGTTCCTGGTCCTCGATATCCCGGGCCGTCCGGCTGGTTGGAGAGATCGGGCCGAGATACTCGTGAAGGAAGTGATCAGGCCGGCGTTCCAGGCCTACCGGCACGGGCTCGCCGAGGAAATCGCCCCGAGATCCCGCCCGGACGATCGTTGCGGGATCTCCTGGATAGAAGGTGGTGAGGAGATCTATGCCGATCTCATCACCCAGTACACCCAACTCCCCTCCACCCCCGAGCAGATCCACGCCATCGGTCAGGAGTGGGCAACCGGGATCAACGCTGACGAATGGGTGGAGGTCGGCTCCCGGGCACTCGGCCTCGACACCCTGGAGGCCATTTTCGATCGCCTCCATTCCGATCCGGAGCTGCGGTTCGGCAGCGAGCAGGAGATGCTCGACCACGCCAGAGGGGCCCTCGACCGGGCCTGGGCGGCAGTGGACGACTGGTTCGGCACCCGCCCGGAGACACCGTGTCAGGTGGTTCCGGTCCCGGCGGCGACGGCACCGGCGATGCCCCCGGCCTACTACTCGCAGCCGCCGGTCGACGGCTCCCGACCCGGCACCTACTACCTCAACACCTACGAGCCCGGGGAGCGGGACCGTTTCGAGTACGAATCGATTCACTTCCACGAAGGCATCCCCGGCCACCACTTCGACCGGTCGCTCGCCGCAGAATTGGAGGGGATTCCCACTTTCCGTCGCTACGCGATGGTCTACGCCCACACCGAGGGGTGGGGGTTGTACAGCGAGCGCCTGGCCGACGAGATGGGGCTCTACTCCTCCGACGTCGACCGGCTCGGCATGATCTCGGCCGACACCTGGCGCGCCGGACGCCTGGTCACCGACACGGGCATCCATGCCCTCGGGTGGAGCCGGCAGCAGGGCATCGACTTCCTACGGAAGTGGACCCCGATCGGGCTCCTAACCGTGGAACAGGAGATCGACCGCTACATCGGCATGCCCGGACAGGCGTTGGCCTACAAGATGGGCCAGATCGAGATCATGCGGCTCCGCGAGGAGGCCACCGAGAGACTCGGCGCCTCGTTCGACATCAAGGGCTTCCACGACACGATGCTGGTGAACGGTGCGATGCCCCTTCCGATGCTGTCCAAGGCCGTCGACGAATGGGTGCAGAACGTCGCCGAATCCCAGACCTGAGATCGTTTGCCGCTGATCGACTCCGGGTATCCGCTGGGAGCGAAAGGAGTCGGTCATGGGCGAGAAGCATGGTCCATCCATCAAGGACGACGAGCAGTACGAGGCGCTGCGTGAAGAGGGGATGAGTAAGGAGAAGGCGGCCCGAATCGCCAATACCCCCCGCCAGGAGGCAGCCAAGAAAGGCGGCCAGGCCCCTCCCTACGAGCAGTGGACGGTGGACGAGCTCAGGGAACGAGCCGCCGAGTTCGACATCGAAGGTCGCTCCACCATGGCCAAGGACGAGCTGATCGATGCCCTGCGTGATCGCTGACTGATCAAACAGGCTCGACGAACACCCCCCCCCCTTTTCCCACTCAGAGTGGTTTCGTGGCCGACTGAACCGGGTATGGCCGTGTCGATGAGGCGAGAGTCCCGAGGCCAGATCACGACCGACATCAGTTCCGGCGTGGTCTATCAGACCTTCGGTCCGGTGACAACAGACACCCGGGCCGAGGCAGAGAACATGATGGAGCGCCTTGCCGACCTCGCTCCCCGCCCGGTCCTCTACGCCAAGGTCAAGGCCAGCAGCAGCAACGAGCGCCACCCCGATCAGAAGTTTCTCGTACAGGGAACCATGGACATCTCGGGGAAAGTCATCCGAGCCCAAGCGGCTGCACCGACGGCGGGCGAGGCTCTCAAGGCGGTCGAGGACCGGCTGGAACGTCGGGTCAACCGTCTCGCCGAGCGCAGACGCGACACCTCGAAGCGCCCGCCCTCCACCCCACCAGGAAACTGGCGCAGCGGCGACTTGCGGGAGCGGAGACCCGACTACTTCGACCGACCGCACGATCAGCGCATGGTGGTGAGGCGGAAGACGTTCTCGCCGGGCGAGCAGATCCCGGTCAGCGACGCCCTCTTCGACCTCGAAGTCCTCGACCACAGGTTCTACCTCTTCGTCGACGACGCCGACCAGAAGCCGGCGGTCGTGTACGAGAAAGACGATGGAGTGGCCATCCGCAAGGTCGATGGTTCACGCCCGGACGAAGAGACCCTCCCCATCGACATGACCGTGAACGAGACTCCCGCCCCCCGGTTCACGGTCACTGAGGCGGTCGACTCGCTGAACGTGAGCGGTATGCCGTTCTTCTTCTTCCTCGACACCGAGAGGAAACGCGCCAGTGTGCTGTATCGCCGCTACGACGGACACTACGGGCTCGTCGTGGCACCGGCCCACGTCCCGTCGGATCAAAACGAAGACTGAGCCCATGGATATTCTTGTTTGACGAGAGCCGAACCGGGTAAGGGCCACGGCGCGAGGAGACAAGAAATGCTCGCCCGACATGGCTGGAAACTCAGACCCTCACCACGACGGGGATTCACGGTGCTCGAAGCGTCGCGCGAACTGTCCACGGCGCCTGTCGTGGTCGCCCTGCACGACTCGACGCACGCACTCCGGCTATTTCGCTCCGGGATCGACGAGGCGATGGGGAGGGCCTGCGATCTCGTAGTGCTCGACTTCGGAGAGCCTCCCCTTCGTGAGCAGCTCCGAGCTACGTCGGGGCCGCACCATGAGATCAATGCCCTCCGGGCCCTCTGCTCCAACCCGCATGTAAGGGTCATTCGACAGGATCCGGGGGAGAACGGCCTCGAACTGATGGTGTCGTTCTGTGAGTCGGTCGGAGCCTCGCTCCTCATCCTGGGAGCCGACTACGCCAGTTCCTCGAGCCTCCACGGCGCACTCACCACCAGACTCTTCCGCGGGTTGTTCGACGTGTTGATGATCACCGATCCGCCGGAAGGGGCCGACGTTTCGGCGACGGGATCCGACGGATAAGGCACGATCGCCGACTCACAACCGGGTGCTCGCCGGCAATTGGCCCTCACGGTGAATCCTCCCCTGCGCAACGCCACCAGCCACTTCGGCAACCGGGGGAGCTGCCCGGGATATTCAGCGGTCCCGGTCCTCTCTGAATCTCACCAGCGGAAGGTAGAACCAGGACCATGCGGAGATAACTGCAACCAGTGTGGTCGCCACTGCCGCCAGGGGGTCGCTGAATACGAGCGACGACACCAGGTAGACCACCGCCACGATCGACACCAGGAAGAAGACGTTCCCGGCGATGGTGAGCTTGGTGGCGTACAACACGTGACTTCGAGAGTTGCGTTTGATGCCGGTGATGGGACCTCGAACGCGTTGGTGGACGCTGGGTGCGATGAGCAAGACGGAGGCCAGAGCGGCACTGATGAACGCCACATAGAACACGATCGTGTTCGGATTGCTGACGTCCCCGAAAGACGTCTGGAGAGGCAACACCAGCAGGAACGCGAACAGAACCATCACCCCGGGGATCGTGGTTCGAAGCCCCTCCATCAGGGCGCGGAACTCGTCGTCGACGTCAAGATCCGGGCCCTCGGTCCCAGACTCCGTGTCGTGGTCTCTTTTGATGTCCTCCACTTCGCCCACCATCAAACTCCCGTTTTTCCAGGTCGGCAAGTTCCACCTCCCTGAGCGCCCCCGGAGGTTTGAACCCGGTGTCACCCGGGGTACGCGCACAAGCCCTGGCCAGACCAGGAGCCTTCGTGGAAGGAGCCAGAAATGCAGGAAACCATTGCCAGAGAGATCGAGGAGATTCGCCACCGACTCGCCGAGATCGATGACGAGCGCATCCACCTCGACGAGGGCGACGAGACCCGCCGTGAGCAACTGTTGCGGGAGGAGCGCCGGCTGGAAGTCCGCCTCGGCGAGATAGAGGAGCGAGTCGCCGACGATCGGGGCGTCGCCGAGGAGAAGGCGGCGAACCAAGCGGACCTCACTCGCACCCCGAACCTCCCCGATTCCAAGGACGAGTCCTGAGCAAGAATCCGAAGTCCTATTCGCAACGTGCCGGACATAAGATCCGCGCGATGCCTGAGCCAACCGAGCTGAACCTCTCTGTCGAGCCCTCCTCCGCCGCAACAGCGCGCGCCTTCTTGCGAGAGCACGCCACCCTCGACAGTATGCGTCACGCCGAAGCCGGTCTGCTGGTGACCGAGCTGATCGGGAACGTGGTCGAGCATTCCCCCGGCTGTGAAGAGCTCGTGGTGAGCGTTCGCCAGGAATCCGAGCGCGGGTTGGTGGTCACGGTCTCACACCGACACCCCGGGCCCATCGATGAGCCGGCACCGGGTGTCGGGTTCATGCTCCTCGAGCGTCTCTCCCGAAATTGGGGCCACGAGCACGACGGAGAACGGCTGAGCTTCTGGTTCGTCCTGAGAACGCCGGGTACCACATCGATCGGCGACGACGTGACCGATGCCGACCTCTTCGAGCGAATGGCCGACGATCCGGCGGCCTACTCCGACGAGCTGGTGCGTCGTCACGCCGATCTGGCTTCTTCGATCGCGCGGCGCTACCGGGGCAAGGGGTTGGACGAGGACGATTTGGTCCAGGTGGCGCACATGGCGCTCCTAAAGGCCATCCAGCGCTTTGACCCGTCGCTTGGGAAGATCAGGCCCTACGCGGCGGCGACCATCTCCGGCGAGCTAAAGAGACTGCTGCGTGACAAAGGCTGGTCGGTCCGGGTTCCCAGATCCCTTCAGGAGCGCTCCCTCGAAGTCGCCCGGGCGTCGGAGGAGTTGACTCAACGCCTCAATCGGCCTCCCCAGGTCCACGAGTTGGCGACGCAACTAGGACTCACCGAGGCGGAGATATTGGAGGCCGTCGACGCTCGGCAGGCATATGCCTCCAGCTCCATCGACAAGCCGGCGGAGAACACGGGCGTGAGCCTTCTCGATCGCATCGAGGACGACGACACCCAGCTCCGGCTCGCCGACGATCGGATCATGGTGGAAGAGGCGATCCGAGCGCTACCCGAGCGTCAGCAGCGGATCGTCGATCTGCGGTTCAACGAGGACATGACCCAGACGGAGATCGCCGAGCAGCTCGGCATATCGCAGATGCATGTGTCGAGATTGCTCGCCGGTGCGTTGAAGGAGCTGGAAAAGTCCATCGGCATGGGCCTGGGGTCGACCTGAAGGCGGTTTAGCCTGACTCCGTTAGGGGTACCGCTCTTTGTTAGCGATTGCGATGGTCATGGTTGTGATGACGCTCCAGGTCGAATCGAATACAGAAGCACCCAGCCTTTCGCGTTCGCGTCTCGCCTCCGTACGATCGAAGCTGGAGCCTCGCTACGAGGACGTCGTGTTGGTGGTCTCCGAACTCGTCACCAACAGTGTCCGCCACGGTTCGTCCACAGGAATCGACGTGAAGGTAACCGCACAGGATGGCCGGATTCGCGTCGAGGTAGCAGACGACGGGCCAGGATTCTCACCAGACGCCCCCCGCGGTGAGGGCCTCGGCCTCTCCATCGTAGAGAAGGTCGCCGATCGCTGGGGCCTTCGCGAAGACAGATCCAGGTTCACCGTCTGGGCCGAACTGTCGACCCCGAACCAGGGCTACTAGGCCGACTCGACTTCGTCGAGATCCTCGGTGCTCGCGACGACCTTCATCGACGACTCGATACCACTGAGATCGATCAACCTCGATATGGGGCCTCCGCTGACGGCGACGGCGAACCCGCGGCCACTCTCGTCGAAGCGCCGGTTTGCCATCACGAGAGCCTTCAGCCCGGTCGAATCCATGAACGATGAATCCCTGAGGTCGACCACCAGCGGTTGGGAGTTGGTCGAGAAGACCGCTTCGATCGCGTTCTCCAGATCCGGAACCGTGGCCAGGTCGATCTCGCCGGTCACTGAGATGCAGTGCCATCCGGTGGGGAGCTCTGAGTTACGAATGCTGAGACCGGTCATCGGGCTGGATCGTATCAGGGTGGGGAATCGAGACACATGCCGATGGGCGTCGCTGGCGGTCAGTCACCGATTCGGCTGTACGTCCACGTGCCCAGCTTCCACATGAACTCGCCACCATGATCCTGCAGGATCCGAACCGCCTCCGTCGCCTCGTCGGGCTCGGAGTCGACCGAGATGACGTTATTGCCCTGGTCGAGCTCGGCGGTGAGGCGCTCGAGGATCCGGTATTGATCTCCGAAGACGTTGAGCAGTCGCTTGATCGTGGCGATCGGGCCCGACTCGCCGGCGGGGTCGAGGTGTTGTTTGCCCTCCTCGCCCTGAAGCACCTCTACCTCATAGCCTGCTGCTCGAAGGGCCGATACCGCTGTACTGGCACGTTCGGGATCGTCGATGATGGCGACGACGGTGTCGTCGAGATCGTGGATATCGTTCAAGTGTCTCTCCTGGCGCCTGCCTCACTTACCCCACCGGCTCGGGATCTCAAACGCTCACCTCACTCGCCTGATCACGACGACGGTCTGGTCGTCATTGGGCTCGGCATCGGCGAAGCCGAGAACCAGATCGGCGGTCCTCGCCGCATTGCCGCCCTCGGCGAGAAGCATGTCGGCGAGCATTTCGGGCTCGGTCTGCCCGTTCCTGATCATCTGCACATCGGCGATCCCGTCGCTGAAGGCCACCATGGTGTCACCCCCCGAGAGCTCAAACCGCTCCTCTTCGTAAACCGGCTCGGGGCTCAAATAGAGAAGCGGCCCGGTGGGCCCCTTCAGATCGACCTCTTGGGTCCCCACTACCACTACCGGAGGATGACCCGCCGAGCAGAGCCGCGTCTCGCCGGTCTCGGGGTGGACGGAGGCCACCATGGCGGAGGCCAGGGTGTCCCCTGGTGCGGACCAATCGACCATCCGCATCGCTTCGGCCGGAGAGCTTCCCGACATGAGTGAGTGGAGAAGCAAGTCCCTGACCCTGATCGCCCACACCGCCGGGAGGGCGCCGTGCCCGGTGAGGTCGACTAGAACCGCCCCGATGGAGCCGTCCGGGAGCCGTCGCACCGAGCTGGCGTCACCGGCAACGCTGCCCCGGCCGGGCCGATACCGGGTAGCCACCTCCCAACCATCAACGCCTTCGATCTCGACGATGTGGAGCATCTCGGACATCCTGGTCACGACGGGAGCCTCTTGTTGGAGGCCGATCCGCGCCCGCTCCGCCTGCGCCGCGGAAGTCGCTGCCTCGATCGCGGTGGCGTCCAGGGCACGGACGAAGACGGTCAGCAGTATGAGCAGGAACAGGCCCAGGCCGACTGACACGAAGGCAAGAACGTCGACCCGTTCGGTCGTCGGCACGTTCTCCGCGACGAACAGGAGGAGCGCCGGTGTGAAGAGCACCACGGGGCCCATCCGGCGTAACAACCTGCCTCCTGCCCCGGGGCTGGAGGCGACCGAGAGCAGACCTGCGGCCGGGCGCATCAGCAGCACACCCACGGCAGCCAGCACGGAGGTGAGCGCGGCTTGGAACGAGATCTCGGGGCGCAGGAAGAGACGGCCGACCGAAGGGTCTCCGTACATGTAGCCGAGGAAGATGACCGCGGTGATCGAGAACACCAGCAATGCGCCCACCTGACCGATGATCACCCGAGAATCCCTCCGGCTGACGCTGAGTGCCACCGAGATCCCCAGGACGAGCAGTATGACTCCCACGCTGAACGCAGGGGTCTCGGTCACATCCCCCCAGACGTCGGTCCTGTTCGTGAAGAAGACGACCATGATGAACAGGCCGAACATCGATGCGGCCAGCGCCAACACGATCCCGAAGCGGCGAAACACAACCGCCGACCGGGTCGAACGGGTCACATCACCTGCGAGCAGCGCGCCGAGAGTCATCACCGCCAGGGAGACCGCCGAAGCCGTGGTGAGATCCCGGATCAAGGGTGGGCCGGGCGGAAACCAGCCCAGGCCGGGCACGATGACGCCGATGAGGCCGAGAAATGCGTAGGTGGTGGCGAGCCACCGGATGACGCGGCCTATCGAGGTGAGCCTTGCCTCGACCCGCGGGTCAACGGTCGTGGTCGGCCCGGGGGCAGCTACCTGTTCGGCCATTCGACTCCAAGCTACAGAGGTGTTTCGGCTGGACCCATTGCTGACGCAATCGGTCGTCAGTACCGATAGATGGCGACGAAGCTCTTGGCGTCCACCTGCGAGTCCGTGGGAACGACCTCGGCTCCGCTCTGGCGACCCCACACCACGAGACGATCGAGGAGGTCGACGTCGCCTGGCACCATCGACGTGTGGATCGCGACATCGAACGCGGTCTGGTCGAAGCGCCCCCAAACCGGGGCGGCGGCGACGTCGACGACCACTTTGCCCACACGCCCCGACGCAACGGCCGGCAACGCCTCCTCGAGACTCGATGTCCCCATGCCCACGCCGAGACGGTCGCGTGCCACCTCCATCTCCGACTCCAGTCGAATCTGTTCCATGTCCGCGATGACGTCGGAGACCAGGTCTAAGACCGTTTGCGATGAGATAGGGGCGGTGATCCCGCTGTTTGGAGGACTGGTCGTCTCACGCCCGCTGACATTGGCGAAGCGAGCCGTCAGGCTGTCGTCACCGAGGACGATCAACGGAGTCTCGGGGTGGAAATCCTCGAGGGCCGTGTCGACCTCCCGGAGGAAACGAGCCAGGTCTTCGTCATCCCGAGCGGCGTCCTCATGTCCGTGTCTGCTCCGGTCCGAACCCGCCCGATCCGGATGCTGCTGGCGTTGGACCTCACGATCGACGAACCAGTTGACGTCGTCGTAGGAAGGCAGCTCGTCGGGAAGTGGCTCAGAAGAGAACCGGGTGGCGGCGAACAGCTGCACCTCGTCTTTGGTGAGGGCGAGCACAGGCACCGAGAGGGTGTGGATGTTGGTTGCCAGCGGGCGAAGCATGAAGACCGGCATGACCGTGGAGAAGGCATCGACCGGCCGGGTCAAAGCGAGCGCCGCCAGTTCACCATCGTCGTCGATGAAGACCCCGAGACCAGCTTTCTGATGCTCCCAGAACTCCCGATCGTCGAGCAGCGCCGTGGCACGGGCCAGTCGCTCGCTTCGCTGGCGTGGCTTCCAACCGAGCTCCTCGAGACGATCGTCCACCCGGGAAAGTGCATTCTTGAACCGGATCTGGTCCTGGGAGACCTCACGCCCTCTCTTATGGGTTGGGATGAACACCGAGATCAGGTTCTGGCCATCCCTGGAGGCGAGATCGTCGAATATGGCCTCGTCGAGATTGGTGGCTCTCATGGGTTCCTTCCTCGAGTCGAACTTGACGGGCCTCACCCCGGCCCTGCTCGCAGGGCCTCCGGGAGGAAACGATTGGTTTTCACCTGGCTCTCGTCGGGGTACCCCGTATCCCAAGACTAAAGGAGACGCGATGCCTGTTCATAGAAGCAAGGACAGCAAGGGGCCCTATTACCAGTGGGGTGAGTCGGGCAAGAAGTACCACTACGAGGCGGGAGACGTCCAGTCCAGGAAGAAGGCGAAAGAAAAGGCGGAGAGGCAGGGCAGAGCAGCCCGCGCCGCCGGCTATCGCGGCTGAGCAGGTTTGAGAACCCCGCCGTCGCGGTATACAGGCGCGCTCGCCGGGACCACAACCGGTCCCGGCTCGTTGAGGGAGAACGATCGATGACCAAAGTCAACAAGAGAGTCGCCGCCACTGTCACCACCCTGGCACTCGCGCTGACTCTGTCGGCGTGTAACACCGATGACGATCCGAACGGAACCGACGGGGACACGGGGGACACGGGTGTGACCACCACGATCCTCGGCGACGTGACCACGACCACCCTGGACTTCGCAACCACGACGTCTGCGCCCTGAGTCTCACGAGGACTCACGGAGAACGGCCGGCTCAGCGGAGCCGGCCGTTTCTCGTCGATTCGAACCGCCCCGGTTTGAAGCCGCCACGCCCGGGGTATGTCAGAGCCGCTCACCAAAGGGAGAAGTCAATGGTCGGCGGCCGCCTTGGAGAGATCTATCACACACGTGTCGACGCCGTCGATGCCGCCCGGAAGGAAGGTTGGAATGTACATCGGACTCGGAGGATTGATCCTTCTCATCCTGATCCTTCTCCTCATCTTCTAGGTGAGCGAGACGGACATCCAGCACAGACAGGAGAAGACAATGACGCAGCAACCCACGGCGCTCAGCGCCTCAACTATCACCGGTGACAAGGTACGGAACCGTGATGGCGACGACCTCGGCCATCTCGAGGAGTTGGTGATCGATATCGACGGCGGACGCGTGTCGTATGCCGTCCTGGCCAGCGGAGGTTTCCTCGGTCTCGGCGACAAGTATTTCGCCGTGCCCTGGGATCTCCTCTCGGTCGACACCGACAGCCACGAGATCGTCGTCGACATCGCCAAGGAGACACTCGAGAACGCACCTGGGTTCGACAAGGACAACTGGCCCGACATCCACGACCGGTCCTGGGTTGGCGACGTCTACCGGTACTACGGGAGTGATCCGTACTGGGATGATGACCCCATCCACGAGGAAGAACTCCCAACCTGATCCGACAGGTCCAAGGTTGTGAGAGGGGCGGCCCCGTCGGGGCCGCCCTCTTGTCATGCCGATGTGCCCGCCTTCCCAAGAGGTTTCCCGTCCAGTCGATACGGGTACTCGAAGTCCGAACCACGAAGCCACGAAAGGAGAACACCGTGGAAAACAACAAACTCAAATGGGAAGGTCGCTGGGACCAACTCAAGGGCAAGGTCAAGCAGACGTGGGGGAATCTCACGGACGATCAACTCGACGTCGCCGAAGGCAACTACGACGAGCTGGTCGGCAAGATCAAAGAGCAGACCGGCGAGTCCCAAGAAGAGATCGAGAGGAAGCTGAACGCATAGTCGGCTACCCGTCTCCAGCTCTGGATGCCCCGCCCCAACGGCGGGGCATCTTTCGTCAGGGGATGTCTCTCAACCGTCCAGGACCCTGAGATCGTGCACCTCGGCCCGGGCCAGGAAGGGCTGCATCCTCGTTTCGAGATCGGTGTCGCTGCTCGTCAGCACCTGGATCGTCACGTGACGCATAGGATCGCCGGTGCTGCCCAGATCGTCCTCGACCTGCAGATCCTGGATCGACCCTCCCGAATCCTGCACTGCCCGGACAAGAGGCCCGAACGTGCCGTGACCCTGGACATAGTCGACATGGAGCACCTGCGTTATGTTCCGGCGTAACAGCGGACGGACCAGACGCAGGCCGTAAATCACGATGAGCGCGATCACCGTCGTGATGAGAGCGGGGGCCACCAGACCGGCTCCGACGGCGATTCCGAGCCCGGCGCTGAGGAACAATGTGGCGGCAGTGGTCAATCCGGTCACCGTGCCCCGGTGCTTGAGAATGACTCCGGCTCCGATGAACCCGATGCCGGTCACCACCTGGGACGCCACCCTGCTCAAGTCGGTCGTGGCTCCGATGAAGCCCACCTTGCCGGCCGACGTCATCAATGCAGCGGTGAGGGCAACCAGCGCCTGAGTCCTGACCCCGGCCGGACGCCCCCGGCTCTCGCGCTCCCCCCCGATCAGGGCACCGAGCCCGGCAGCGAGAGTCAGAGTCCAGACCCACTCCCAGATTTCTCCTGCTTCCAACACCATATTCGACCCTCCGCCGGCGAGTCCCGAGGTGGACCCGAGAATAGGCCGCTCCTCCGCCCGGCAACCAGGTGAGCGTCGGCCTGATGTGGGGAGGCGTCTTCTGTCCCTTCTCGGGGAGAAGGGGCCACAAACGCTCGATCGCCGTTGTTGTCGCAAGCAAACGACAGAGTGGCCTGGTTCTCCCAGACTCGGGACAGAAGACGCCAGTCTTCCCGCCGGACGAGGCGGGGACCCGATGGGTATCTCTCCCGGGCGGGAAAGCAGTACCCCAGGCGGCCCGTTGCGAAACCATCAGGCTTCGCATCGGTCCCACATGGAAAACCCCCCGGCTTGAAGCCGGGGGGTTTCCACTCCGAAAGGGGATTCGGAGGTCCGGGCTTTGGTTGGGAGGGAACCCGGATCGTTGCACGCCCCTCATACCCCCGCCTCCACACGACAAAACCCTGCTTGGTGCCGACTTTCGTAATCCTTCCCGTTTCGTGTCCGGAGCGGTCGGGTAAGCCCGTTTCGGGCACGAATAGCGTCTTACGAGACCCCAAGGAGAAGCAGACGGAATGGAACATCGCTACGCACCTGCAGGCATGGACACGGGAGAAGCGGAGAAAGTGGGTGCGATCCTCCAGGAGAGACTGGCCTCCCTGATCGACCTCTCACTCATCCTCAAACATGTCCACTGGAACGTCGTCGGAAGCGGGTTCCTAGCGATACACGAGTTGATGGATACCCAGAGCGACCAGACCAGACAGATGATCGACGAAGTCGCCGAGAGGATCACCACCCTGGGAGGGGTCGCCGGCGGGCTGGCCGGACAGGTCGTCGAGATGCGCTCCGCCGCCGACGAGTACGCCTTGGGACGCGCCCCGGTCATGGCGCACCTCGGCGCCCTCGACAAGGTATACGAGCGCGTCGGCAGCGGCCATCGAGAAGCTATCGACCAGGTGGCGAACATCGACCCGATCACCGAGGACCAGCTGATCTCACAAGCCGCCCAATTGGAGATGAACCACTGGTTCATCCGGGCTCATATCTCGGATACCGACGGCCGGCTCGCCACCGAGGGGGCCGTCAGCCAGCTCGATGCCGCCGCGGCGGCGGGTCACATTCTGCAACCAGAAGCCGTGCTCGATGACGACTGACTCCGGGCTCCTCGACGTCGCCCGGTTGCCTCAGGCGGGCGGGTGGTAATGGACCGAGTCGGGCTCGGCAGGTGAATCCTGCGTGCCGCCTCTCGCGTTCTTGTTCGACACGACATCCTGGAGGTGACGCAGCCTGTCGCGCAATTTCTTCTGCTCGTCGGTGACATCGTTTCGGACATCCGACTGGTTTTCGAGTTCATCGAGGCGGCGTCTGATGCTCACGATCTCGGTGGCAATCGCTTTGGTGTCCACTTCTGGGTCCTTGGGTTGGGTGGTCCACCCATGAGGTACCCGCAGGTTTGAGCGGCCAAACCACTCGTGACGGCCATGGGCGACGAATCACCGGTGAGGACACGATGACCAACCTCTCCCTAGTTCTGGAGAAACCAATACGATTGCCAAGAAGTGGCCTTCTACACCTGGTGAGCAACGATCAAACGAACGTCGCCGGCCCGGTGGCGTGGTATCCAGCGCCGGGGACGTCGTCGCCGTGATCACCGACGCCTGATGGGCCCTCTGCGGCGGACCGCTGAGAACCTCGTAGCCCGTGTGCGGTCGGGAGTCAGCCGGGCCACCCTATCGATGTTCGAGCACGCTCCCTACCCCCTGGAGAACACTCTCGAATACTCGGGAGACCCGGGTCTGCTCGGACCGGACTCGGTGTCGTGGCGACTCATCGCCGACCCCGCTGCGTTCGTTGGCGGGATCCGGGGCCTGTTGATTCAGGCGGCACACCCGGAGGTCGTGGCCGGCGTGGACCAACACTCCCGCTACCGCGACGATCCGTTGGGCAGGCTCTCCCGGAGCTCTGCCTATGTGACTGCCACGACCTTCGGAGCCCGGCCTGAGGTGGATGCGGCGGTGCGTCAGGTGAGGAAGGCCCACGCCTTCGTAACTGGTGTGTCGAGCCGGGGAGTCGCCTACAACGCAGCGGATCCGGGATACTCGGCTTGGGTTCACAACGCGTTGTCCGACTCGTTTCTGACCAGCAGCCAGCATTACTCCGAGCATCCACTGACGGTCGTCGAGGCCGACCGCTTCGTGGAGGAGCAGGCCCGGATCGGAGCCCTCCTCGGAGCCGACCCGATGCCGGCCACGGCGTCTGCTCTTGCTGAATGGGTCACCGACCATCCCGAGGTCGCGCCGTCGCCGGAGATGGAGGCAGTGGTGGAGTTCCTCACCGACCCTCCGTTGAGCCCCGGGATCAAGACCGGATACATGGTCATGCTCGAGGCGGCCATCATCACCCTGCCCGAGCGTCTTCAGGGAGTCCTGGGATTGAAGCCGAAGCCGGCAGCCGACGTAGTTGGCCGGGCGGCGGTGAGAAGCCTGCGTTGGGCTCTCGGGTACTCACCCTCTTGGGCCCTGGCCCTGCGCCGGACCGGCAGAGACCTCCCAGAAGGGCTCTTCCGCAGGATTCCTGACGGGGTCCTCGACCGCGCTTCCTGAAGACGCTCGAGGCTCAGCAGCGTCTAGTGGTGCGTCGCTTAAATAGGGTGAGGGTGTCTCCGAGTCCCCGGTCTGACCGACATGAACGCAGCGAAAACTGACCACATGGCCGACCTGGCTCCCGCGACCAAGTGGACTTGGCCCGATCAGCTCGGATGGCGGAGTTTGATCGCCTTGTTCGCTGTGGTGGCGACCGCCTACGCCATCGGCGCTCGACTGGCCTTCTTCCTGATCGAAGCCTCCGGACTGCAGGGAGTCTTCTTCATTCCCGCCGGCATCACCGTCGGCTTCCTCCTGCGGCTCTCCAAACATCACTGGTGGATCGTGTTGCTCGCAGCGGGCGTGACGGAGCTCACCATGGACCTGACCAGCGGCTTTACCACCGCCCAGGCGATCGGCTTCACCGCTGCCAATGTCATCGAGCCCCTGGTCGGCGCCGGAATCGTCACCGCAGCCTGTGGGCGCATCGATCTGGCCAGACGGAGACATGTCCTCTGGTTCATCTTCGGCGCCGTGCTCGTCGGGCCGGCCGTGGGAGCCGGGATCGGGGCAGTCGCGGATCGTGCGTTTGGCGGCGACGACCTACTCCCCACGTTCGGGCAATGGTGGTTGGGAGATGCCCTCGGGGTGGTACTGGTGGGGGGTGCAATTCTGGCCTGGGGCTCCAGCCCTGATCGACGCTCTCCTTTGTCCGTGGGCGGGTTGGTGCTCATCGGCGGCTCTGCTGTGCTGACTCTGGCCCTTCTCACCCTGACCGACTATCCAGTCCTCTTCTTCGTTCTCGTCGGAATGCTCGTCGCCGGGGTCGTCTTTGGGGTGAGAGCGGTGGTATTGACCGGGCTCGCCATCGCCTTCACCATCGCCGCCACCACTACAGTCGAGCCGGACTCGTTGAGGACCGGGCTTTCTCCAGCCGAGGCTCTGCTGCTCATCAAGCTCCAGGTGGGAACGTTTGCGCTTGCAGGACTGGCGGTAGCCGCGGAGTCACACGAAAGGGAGCTCGCCACGAAAGTTGCAGAACGGGCCGCTCTCCAGTCGGTGATCATCGAGAGTGAGCGGAGCAGGGACCGTGAGCTCGCGTTGCGGGTTCAGAGAGGGCTGCTGCCTGACCGGCTGCTCAGCCTGCCCGGAGTCGACCTCGCTGCCCGCTACGAAGCCGCTAGCGACGCACTCGAAGTCGGCGGAGACTGGTACGACGCCATCGAGCTTCGGGACGGTCGGATCGGCCTTGTGGTCGGAGACATCGTGGGACATGGCATCGACGCCATGATCTCGATGGGGCGACTCCGAGCCGCTTTGGCCGCCCTGTCGCTGCACAACCAGAGCCCGGCCGCTCTGCTGACACAGCTGAACGAATTCGTCGGAGGGCCCAACGGGACCGGCTACGCAACGGTGTTCTACGCCATCGTCGACCTCGAGGGCCAGACGATCACCTATTCCTCGGCGGGTCACCCCCCAGGGCTCCTCGTCTCGCCGCGAGGAGAGACCATCTGGCTCGACCAGGGTCAGACAGAGCCTCTCCACGGCGAAGCCACCAGTCGACGGGAGGCTTCGGTTGAGTTCGCTGCGGGATCGTCATTGGTCCTCTACTCAGACGGGCTCGTGGAACGGCGCGGGGAGTCCTTGACGGTGGGTCTGGAGCGTCTAGAGCGTGCCGCCTCCAAACTCGCGGCGAACCAGCCACACACCATGTGCGACGAGCTCTTCCAGACGCTGGTGCCCGGGCCCTCACAGAACGACGACATCGTGGTCCTGGTCATGAGGGCAGCGATGGACACCGGGGAGTACCACCAGGTCTTTCCCGCCCTGCCGGAGGAGCTGCGCAACATCCGCTCGTCGTTGCGGGAGTGGATCTCGGCCCGGGAGCTCGGCGAGACAGTGGGAGACGATCTGCTCATCTGCGTCGGGGAGGCCACCGCCAACGCCGCACGCCACGCCTACCGGGACTCGATCGCTGGCGATGTGACGGTGCGCATCACCGTCGCCGACGAGGCGTTGAACGTCGAGGTCAGCGACACCGGGGAGTGGCGGGAGCCTGCGGACCCTACGTCGTATCCCGGATTGGGCACTCGACTCATAGAATCGGTCAGCGAGGGGCTCACCGTGGACAGGACGAGACAGGGGACTTCGGTCAGCTTCCGACTACCGCTCGACGCCCGACGCTGAGACCCGTGCCTCTCAGTGAGACATCTCCACTTTCTTTTCCGCACTGTCGTTTGATACACTCCGGGAAGGCGACTCCTCCAGACCTCGGGAGTTGGCACCGACGCCCGTATTCGGTCTCAACTCTTTCGAAGGACCATGATGGAACAGACGTCCAAGGACTTGTTATCCCTGGAGACAGAGCCACTTCGAGACGATGTTGTGATCGTTCGTCTCGCCGGTGAGATCGACATCTCCTCCGTTCATTTGTTGCGGAATCGGTTCACGTCGATGGTTGGCGAAGGTCGATCGGCCGTCATTCTCGACGCCACCCGGGTCACTTTCATGGACTCCACCGGTCTCCATGCCCTCGTGGAGGGGAAACGCATCTTGCACGAGAACGGGATGCGGATCTTCCTGGTGCCGTCTCGCCAGGTGCGGCGGGTCCTCGAGCTGGTATTCCCCGACCCGATGTTCGCCTCGAGACTCGAAACCGTCGAAGAGGCCCTCGCCGCCCTGGACGAAACCCCGAGCGCCTCGATCGAGGATTGAGACTGCTCGATCCCCGGCCGGTTGGGGCAAGCCCACGGATCACCCCAAGTCGGCCAGCCGGGCCCTTCACTGAGCTCGTCGACTAGAAGGCCAAGCAGTTCGGCTCTTCGGCCCGACTCCGATGAGCTGAGCACGAAGGAAGGGTGGATCGTTGACAACACGACGTACCCCTTCCACTCCACCGGGACACCGCGGTTGTCATCACCCGGATCTCCGAGTTATCGCCGACCAGCCTCCTCGGCGAGGGAGCCGTGATTGTCTCCGGTGGTCATGGTTGATCTTCGACGCCGGCGCCATACCCGTCGGCCCAGAACAGCGGTCCTACCTAGAGCATGTCGTCGCGAGACTGTTCGGCACGAGAGGCACCGATGGCGGTGGTCACCTTCTTCTCCTCTTCGGGCGGCGGAAGCACCGCTTTCATCCCCAGCGACTCGATCCACAACTCCCGGGCCCAGCCCATGGTGTGGTAGAGATGCATGTCTTCTTCTTCTTCCACCTGCTCGTAGGCCTCCGAGAGGACTCTCTTCTGGTCGCCTGTCGCCTCCTCGGCGATCCTGCCGATCAGTTCCCAGTTGGCGTGATCTTTGGTCTCCGCCTCGACCACGCACTCCGCGGCCACCAGCTGAGCGGCCACCTCGTCACCGGTGTCGGCCGCCATCTTCATGGCTTTCAGCAGGGCTTGCCCCTTGTGGCGGACCACTTCCCGCCCCGGGGTCTCGTTGGAATCGTCCAAGTCGAGGTCGTCGAACATCTGCTTGACGATCCGTACATGGTTCTCAGTCTCGGAGAGATACTTCTCCCACTCCTTCTTCAGGTCCTCGTTCACCGCGCATTGGATGGCCATCTGGTAGATCTCGACTCCACCGATCTCGGTCTCCAGCGCTTGGTAGAGCAGCTCCTCGACTTGTGCTTCCTTCATTCCGGCTCTCCTTCATTTGGGGGCATCGAGGTACCCGCGGGCCAACCCCGCCAAACCGGATTCCTTCCTTAGCACGGCCTTCTCCCGGCGGGCTCGATGTGGTTGCTGCAACGCGAGCCCGGGTACGAAGGCCCATGGCTCTGTCCAGGTCTTGCTCAGGCCGGTCGATCGCGTCGTTGCCCCGGCGTCGGGCGAACCGGTGCCGGCCGGTGGATGACACTCACGGGGCTCACTCGTCGT
>CAZYCX010000032.1:0-27517 GCA_964645875.1 uncultured Acidimicrobiaceae bacterium | reverse complement strand
TCTCAAGTGCCCGGGCCGCGGCCAGCTGGATGGGCTGGAAGGTGCCGTAGTCGAGGTACGACTTGAGCTTGGCGAGAGCGGCGACGATCTCCGCGTTCCCCGACAGGAACCCGACCCGCCACCCGGCCATGGAATGACCTTTGGTGAGCGAGTAGAGCTCGACCGCAACCTCCGACGCCCCCGGGACCTCCAGGATCGACGGTGGCCGATAACCGTCGAAGCCGATGTCGGCGTAGGCGAAGTCATGGATGACCACGACCTCGTTCTCGCGGGCGAAAGAGACCAACCTCTCGAAGAACCCGATGTCGACCACCTTGGTCGTCGGGTTGTGGGGGAAACTGACCACGATCACCCTCGGGCGGGGCCACGAGTTCTGGAACATCCGATCCACCACCTCGAAGTAGTCCTCCTGGGAGGAGATCGGAGCCCGGCGCACCTCGGCTCCGGCGATGATCGGGGCGTAGATGTGGATGGGGTAGGAAGGCTCGGGGACGATGGCCACATCGCCACGCTGGAGGAGCACCCAGAGGAGATGGGAGAGGCCCTCCTTCGCTCCGATGGTGGCTATGACCTCGGTCTCGGGGTCGAGCTCGACATCGAACCGCCTCCGGTACCTCCCGGCCAGTGCCACCCTGAGGTCGTCGACACCGCGCGACACCGAGTAGCGATGGTTCCAGGGGTGCTGCACCTCCTCGACCAGAGTTTGCACCGCCACCTCCGGTGAGGGGATGTCGGGGTTGCCGAATCCGAGGTCGACCACGTCGCGGCCGTCGGCGATCACCTCCGCCTTGCGTCGGTTCACCTCGGCGAATGCGTACGGGGGAAGTGAACCGATCCTGCGGAAGTCCATCGCAGGGCTCAAGCTAGAACAGACTCGCCGCTGAACCCGGCTTTTGCGAACTACCCGCTGAGCCTGTCGATGATCCGGGCGAGCTGTTTGGGGACGATGCTGCGCGACAGCGCCACCACGTCACGAACCAGTCCGAGCAGATCGCCGGGACCGTCCCACAGCTCGACGACGACCTCGTCGCCGGCTCGCTCGATCAGCGAGTCGATGGCAAACATCAGCAGCAGGAGGTCGTCGGCCCAACCGATGACAGGGATCGCATCCGGGATGAGATCGATGGGGCTGGCCACATAGGCGGCCGCCAAACCGAGCGTGATCTTCGCTCGACGTGGCACCCGCGGGTCCTTGATGAGACGCGACACCAGCTTGACGATGTTGGGCAGCATCGAGACGGCGTCGGCCATCAGCTGTCGGCCCTGGAGGCTCCTACTGCCGGGTGGTGGTAAGACTTCGTCCGGCCTGACCCTCTGTGAATCACCGCTGGTCACTCGATCTCGATCCTCTGTCGGGTGTTGGTCCGGTCCACATGATGGTCTTCGTCGTCGCCAATGCCACCGATCTCCTCGATGACCGCCTCCACCGCCTTCAGGCCTTCGATGGCCGCCTGGATCATGTGAAAGGCGGCCCGCCTTCCGGCACGGCTCAGCGCGGCCACCGTCGGTGACTGCTCATCCATCCGCTGGTTCCCGGACACCGAACGACACCTGCAGGGTCCCGCCCTCGAGTCGGGCCCTGGTGACGTCCCGGCGATGGAGGGCATCGGGGAGCAGGAAGGAGCGGCGATACGAGCCCAGCTGCACGTACAACTCGTTGCCGTGGCGGAACACGTCGAGCTCGGACTTGTCGAAGAACGGCACGTCGAGCTCCATGGTCACAGAATCGCCGCTCTCGATCACACGGAATGGGCTGGTGGCCTCGAAGTCGTCGATCGGATGTAGCTCGCCGTAGAGCTCTTCCGCCATGACCCGGAGACGCTCCACCCCCACCATCTCGTCGTCGAACAGACGCAGGCGGAGCCGGGGCACCTCGGCGAAGGCATCGTCCACCGAGTCGAGATGGCCCTTCTGGATGGCACGCCAACGCTCGAAGTAGGGGTCCTCGACGAGATCGGGCAGCACCCGGTTGACGATCACCCCGTCGACGCCGTATCCGAAGAGCCCCAGATAGCTGTATGTCCTCCGCGCCTCGTCGATGACCATCTTCTCCGGGTTGACGACGAGTCGCGCCGAGGTGACCTCGGGGTTGGCCATGAGCTCCTTGACGCCCTCGACGCTCTCGAACACCGACTGGGCGGCGGTGAACACCTCGTCCTCGGGGATAGGGAGGTCGGTGAGCCGGTTGAGCAGGGGGCGCGCCGCCCTCATCAACCTCCGTTCGGTCGGTAGCACCCGCTCGAAGTACCAGGAGAGGACTTCCGGCAGCGAGAGGAGCCGCAGAGTCTCGGCGGTGGGGGCGCAGTCGACGACGAGCACGTCGTATGCGCCGGAGCGGGCGTGGCGGTTCACCTCGAGCAGGGCGAACAACTCGTCCATCCCGGGAAAGACGAGGAACTCCTCCGCCTCGATGCCGGCCGCCCCACCCCAATCGAGGACCTCCATGAGCTGGTTGCGGATCGAGCCCCAATACCGGTCGAGCTGTTGTTGGGTGTCGATCTGCTGACCCTCGAGCCCATCGACCACCGCAGTGGGCTCGCTGCCGAGTCGGACCATGAGGGCGTCCGACAGTGAATGGGCCGGGTCGGTCGAGGTGACCAGAGTCCGTTTCCCGGCGTCGGCCGACGCCAGGGCCGTGGCGGCCGCGACGGTCGTCTTGCCCACTCCCCCCTTACCTGTGACCAGGACGATCCGCATGGTCAGGTGTCCCGGGTGGCTCTCTTCCGCAGCCCTCGCAGCGCAGTCGTGACGATCTGCTTCTCGGCCTGACGCTTGATGAAGCCGGGCACGATGAACTTGGGCTCGACGGACAGTGAATAGACGACTTCAGTGGCCCCTTCCTCGGCCGGCCCGAACTGGTACGAGCCTTCGAGCATCTCGAGATCGGCACTCTCCTCGGCCACCCAGCTCAAAACACTGGGACGGTCATGAGTGTATTTCAGGACGTACTCGATCTCCTTGACGAAGCCTTCGAGCACGAAGCGGGCACGGTCCACCCGTCCGTCCGGGTCGACATCGAGAATCTCGACCTCTTTCACGCCGCTGGCCCATTCCGGGTAGGAGGCCACATCGGCGGCCACGTCATAGAGTTCTTCGGGAGTGGCGTCGATCTCGAGCGTCGAAAAGGTACCTTCGGCCATTGGGGAGAATCTAGTGGTCGTGTGGGGTTGCGAGACCAGCTAATCGACCGCCCCGAGAGAGAGGGCTCCGTCCCGGAGGCGGAGGAATCGCCCCGTCGCCCGGAAGTAGCCGGCGTTGTGGCAACGGGTCCGGCCAACCCTCCAGGTCGAGGCCTTGGGCTGGTGAACGTCCCCAAAGAGATGGAGCCGAGGCTGCACCCGGCGCAGGTAGGCGAGGATGGGCTCCGAGCCTCGCTCCTGACGCCCGGTGACCACGTCGGTTCGCAGCTCCGGCAGCGCCGGGGGAACGTGACTGCACAGCACGTCGACCTCACCGATGCCAGCGAGCAACTCGCCCATCTCGTCGTCGGACACCTCGCCGTCGGCCCCGAGCGGGGTGCGGATGCCGCCGCCGACGAACCCGAAACGCAGCCCTTCCCGCTCCACCACCTCGCCGTGCACGTAGCGGAACCCCGCTGGCAGCGACGCCGCCAGCACGTCGGGCCGGTCGACGTTGCCGTGGATCACCAGGCCATGACCGGAGGCGAGCGCTTCGGCGGCCCGCTCGTACTGGCGGGTGAGCACAGCGCTGATCCGCGTCCTCAGGTCGTCCCCGGTGAGTTTCGCCTCTTCGCGCCAGAGCGCGCGCATCCGGGGATAGTCGCCGCGGGCACGCGCCGCCGAGGTGCGGGCGGCGAAGTCGAGCCCGAGGACGTCGGCCACCGCGCCCCGGCCGGTCCGATAGTCGGTCAGGTTGACGAGATCACCGAGGATCACGATCTCGTCTCCGACCGTGACCAGACGTCGCAACGCCCCGGGGGCGTCGTGCACGTCGGAGATGAAGAGCATCAGGGCCCGATCTGGCGACTCGCGTAGCGAACCCAGAACACCGAGAGGCCGGCGGCGACCACGGCGATGGCCAGGGCAACCGGCCACTGGAGGTCGAGAGGGGAGAACTCGGCCGACATGCCACCCATGCCGAACCCGATGAGGGCTCCGACCACGGATCGACCGGGGAGGCCCCAACGTCGCCCGGGGTCGGCGTCATTCCGGCCGACGTTGGCCGCGAAGGCTCCCCCGAGGATCATCACCAGCAGCCCCACGACTCCAACGGCGAGCGCAACCGCATAGACCTTGACCATCGGCGGGAGGGTAACGGCCCGGCTGGGGGTCTAGGAGACCCGGCGCTCGGCGGGGACCAGACGCAGGACCGGCACCAGGCCCTGCTCGGCCAGGTTCGAGACCGCCTCGGCCTGTGAGTCGCTGAGATCCACCGGACCTTCACCCAACAGACACGTCACCACGCAATCGTCGCACGCACTGGTGTCCCGCATCGCACATTGTTCGCAATCGATCAGCATGTCGACCTCCTGAGCGCACAACGTAGGAGGCGGCAGGGACAGTTTCCCTGCCCGGGATCAGGAGACTTCGTCGAGGAAGGTGAGCACCGCAGCCAGATAGCTCTCACTATCGGTCTCGAGGGACTGGACATGACCGGCCCCGGGCACCGCCACCAACCGTACCAGTTCGGTGTTGGCCTCATCGAGGGCGACGCTCTGCTGTGTGGGGACCGATTCGTCCTCGGTCCCGTAGATGGCGAGCACGGGGACCCGCAGGGATCTCTCGGCCTTGTCGATGTAGTCGATCGACTTCCAGTTGACGTCGATACGCAGCGAGGTGAAGAACTTGGCCACCCACGCCATCGACGGTGGCATGTTCATCGGCAGCACGGGCAGCGGCTCCTTACCGGCTCTGAAGTCGATCGTCGATCCGAGGTCGATGTTCGCCGAGTCGGTGATCACTCCTGCCAGATAGTCGAAGTTGTGGCGATAGACGTAGGAGAGGGCGTGAGATGCGCCGGTGTCGTACCCGGCGAGGACCACGACGGAGGCGCCGCTGTCCCTGGCGAATTCGACCGCACCGGCGACGTCCTCCCACTCGATCACGCCGTACTGGTGGTAACCGGACGGGTCGACAGGCTGGTTCTCGTCGTTGCGGTAGGTGATGGCGAGCTGTTGGTATCCCGCTCCCTGGAGCGGACCGAAGAGGAGCTCCGGCTCCGCCGGGGTTGCGTTGAGACCGTGGATGTGGATCACCCACGTGGTCCCGGGTGCGGGCAGGTACCAGGCATCCATCTCGCCGAGCTGGCTGTCGTAAGTGACCTCGACCAGCTCGTAGTCCCCGCTGGGGACCACGATCGGGCTCGGGCTGGGGGTGAATTCCTCGTTGATGATCCGGTCCGAGTAGATCCAGCCGCCGGCGACATGGGCGACGAACACCACCGCCACCACGACCCAGAAGACACCACGGAACACGCTGCGCGCCGACATGAGGGTTGGATTCTTGTCGAAATCAGCCCGTAGGCAACGACAAACCTCCGACGAGGTGCTCGTCGTGGTCCGTGACCGGGATCGGGTCGGGGCCGAATGTCGGCTCGAGTTTGCGGGCCTGGATGATGGTTTCGTCCTGTTTGACCGACAACGCCTCTTCCATGACGGAAGCCACCGGACTGGTTCCCGCCTTGATCAGCCCCTCCCGTCTGACCAGCCCTACCAGGCGACCGGCATCGGCGACTGCCAGCGTGCTCTCGGTGTGGATGCGCAGGGTGTCGTCGGCATGTCGCAGCGGCGAGACGTACACCGGCTCGCCCATGAACCGGAAGACCCGGTCGGGTGCGCTGCGGACGATGACATATCCGGCCTGGACGGTACGGCGCAGCCGGGCTCCGGGGCCGGTGCGCAACCTGTTGAGCCAGGAGCCGCCGGAGGCGCCGAGAACCACCAGGGCACCTTCGTCGAGGTCTTCCACCAGTTCGGAGATCCCGTCCACCGTTACGACGCGTCGTTCGACTTCGGGGATTTGGGCTCCGACCTTGTCGAGGATCTCCCGGGCGGACTCGATCTCCCCTTCGTCCTTGGCAGCGGAGAGCAATTCGACGTCGACACCGAGCCGGGCGGCGAGGGCTACCGCGGTGTCGGCGGCGAGAAGAGAGTGGGGTCCGCCGGCGACAGTAGCCACGACCTTGGTCACCCGATCGCGCTCGAAGTCGACCGGGACCGCCACGTTCACCAGATCGAATCCGGTGGGAAGCTTCTTCGTGACCAGGAAGTCGGCGCGCTCGTCGATGCAGCTCTCGGCGATGTCCCCGGTGACCCGGTCGGCCCCCTCGCCGCCGAGCACCTCGGCCAGCTCGTGACAGCCCTTCCCTCGGGTCCAGACGACCTTGGGCCGGTCACCGTCCGCGGGGCGGGGGATCACGACGCCTCCTGGTGGTGTCGTTCTGGGGTTACAACCACGGCTGCCACCATAGACATCAACTCCTGGTTTCGGGTCCCGGTTCCCGATGCGACAGCCCCTTCCCGTCGTGACAGAATCGGGGACATGGAGTTCTCACATGTCCTCGCGCGCCGCCGCATGATCCGCAACTACACCGAAGAGACCGTGGCCGGGGAGGCTCTGGATCGGATCGCGGCGGCCGCTCTGCGGGCACCATCGGCGGGCAACAGCCAGGCCGTTGCGGTGGTGGTCGTCACCGACGATGCGATCCGAAACGACATCGCCCAACTCGCCGACGAGGCCGCCTATGTGCGCGCCGGTTTCGACCCTTGGATCTCCAGGGCTCCCGCCCACCTCGTCATCTCGGTGAGCGAGCGGGTCTACCGGGACCGCTATACGGAGCCCGACAAGCTGGGACCGGACGGCGAGGTCATCGAGTGGCCGGTCCCCTACTGGTGGGTCGATGCCGGGGCGTCGATGATGGCGGTTCTCCTCGCCGCCGTCGACGAGGGTCTCGGGGCCGGCTTCCTCGGCGTTCACTCGCTCCCAGAGCTCTCTGCGCTCCTGGGGATACCGGAGCACTTTCACCCCATCGGGGTGGTCACGGTGGGCCATCCTGCCCCCGACCGGCGCTCCGGGAGCCTCGACCGGCCCAAGAAGGCCCCCGACGACGTGGTGTTCCACGACAACTGGGGTTAGTCCCCCCCGGGGAGCATCCTCTCGAGGACTTCGAGCGCCTCGATCCGGTCGTCCTCACGCACCAACACGAGCACCCCCCGGAAGCCTCCCAACATGGGCGTGGTAGAGCCGAGGTCGTCCGCTTGGACGATTGCCTCGATGCCCGCACTGGCCAGCCGGGCCTTGACCAGGTTCGCCTCGGTCTTCGAGTTGTAGCTGCCCAGCCGGACCAGATCCATGGGCGGAGGATACGGAAACCGGTGCGATACTCCCCCCGGTGCCTGTCGACATAACATCCCCGTCGAACGAGCGCATCAAGTGGCTCGTCCGTCTGCGCGAGCGGCGTCATCGCGATGCCGAAGGCGTGTTCGTGGTCGAGGGCGAGCGTCTCTACACCCGGGCACTCCGCTCCGGTCTCATCCCTGAGATCACCTTCGTCGAGCCCGATCGTCCCATCGAGACCACAGGGCCCACGGTCACCGCCGACCCGGCCGCTCTCGACCGGGCATCGTATCGGCAGCGCTCACAGGGGGTCATCGGAGTCTTCCCCCAGATCGACACGAGGCTGTCCGCCCTGACGCCGCCCGGGTCACGTTCCGTGCTCCTCATCGCCGAGGGCATCGAGAAGCCGGGTAACCTCGGGGCCATGCTCCGCACCGCAGCCGCGGCGGGTGCGGACGCCATGGTGGCCCTCGGCGAAACGGTCGACGTGCACAACCCGAACGTGTTGCGGGCATCGACGGGGGCGGTCTTCTCGGTGCCCTCGGTCGCCACCACCTGGGACCAGCTCGAGCCCTGGCTGGAGGCGGGCGGTATCCGGGTGCTCGGTGCCACCCCGACAGCCGCCCGGACGATGTGGGAGGCCGACCTGGGTGGTGGGGTGGCTCTGGTCGTCGGCGCGGAGGACACCGGGCTCTCCCCCCGGGCCCTCCAAGCCACCGAGGAGACGATCCTCATCCCGCAGGCTCCCGGCGCCGTCGACTCCCTCAACGTGTCGGTGGCCGCCGCCATACTCCTCTTCGAGGCCCGGCGGCAACGCAACTGAGTCCCACTGACGGGGCTCGTTGACTCGAACATGTGTTCGAGTTAGGCTCGAACCGCGGTGCGCGACGTCATTGCCTTCCAGCCCTCCTTCGACGACCTCTCCACTCCCCTGTTCGAAGTCGACTTCTGCGTGCTCGACCTCGAGACCACCGGAGGGTCTCCGGCGTCGTGCGAGATCACCGAGATCGGCGCGGTCAAGCACCGGGGCGGTGATCTCATCGGGACGTTCCAGACACTGGTCGACCCGGGTCTCGCCATCCCGCCCTCGATCACGATCCTCACCGGGATCACCCAGGCGATGGTCATCGATGCGCCTCCGATATCGACCGTGTTGCCCTCCCTCCTCGAGTTCATCGGCGATGCCGTGATCGTGGGCCACAATGTCCGCTTCGACCTCTCCTTCCTCAACGCGGCGGCGATGCGTCTCGGCTACGGCCGACTCCCCAACCAGTCGGCCGACACCGCCGCCCTGGCCCGACGGCTGGTCAGGGAGGAGGTCCGCAACCTGCGGCTCCACAGTCTGGCGGCGCATTTCCGCAGCCCGGTGACTCCCAATCACCGCGCCCTCGAGGACGCCCGGGCCACCGCACACGTCTTCCATGCCCTCTTGGAACGGGCCGGCTCGCTGGGAGTCACCAACCTCGACGACCTCCTTCAGCTGCCCACGGCGAAGGGAAGCCCGCACTACTCCAAAATCGGGCTGACCGACCACCTCCCCCGCCGACCCGGGGTCTACCTCTTCAAAGACCGCGACGGGCGGGTCATCTACGTGGGGAAGGCGTCGAACCTCAGGGCCCGGGTCCGTCAGTACTTCTATGGCGACACGCGCAAGTCGGTGGCCAACCTGATGAGAGAGCTCGACTCGGTCGACCACCGGCTGTGCGAGTCGACCCTCGAGGCGGAAGTCGCCGAGATAAGGCTGATCCACGCCCACCGGCCCCGGCACAACCGGAGGTCTCGTCCCCCCAAGACGTCCCACTTCCTGGAGCTGACCGACGAGATCTATCCCCGCCTGTCGGTGGTACGGACCCTCAAGGAGCGAGCCCTCGCCTATCTCGGGCCCTTCCGGTCGAAACGGGCAGCAGACGAGGTTATGCTCGCCATCTGGGACGCAATCCCCGTCAGGAGGTGTCGCACCCGCTCCGGCTCACGATCCGGAAAGTGCGCATCGGCGCAGATGGGGCTGGCGAGTTGTCCCTGCGACGGACGGCTGGACCCCGATACCTACCGCATGGTCGTCGAAAGGCTCGTCACCGCCATCGACGGGTCACCCCACCTGCTTCTCGAGCCACTGGCGGAGCGAATGACGCGGCTGGCCGAGGAGCAGAGGTACGAGGAGGCGGCTTGGGCACGTGACCGTCACGACGCTCTGGCCCGTGCCCTGCAGCGGCGGTTGCAGTGGCGAGCACTCGCCGGGGCCGGTTGGCTCGAATTGGAGCACGCCGACGGGACCGTGGCCGTCATCGACCACGGGACTCTGGTGGAGACCCGACCCGCGCACCGGCCACTACGGCTCGACCACTCCCCCACCGCTTTGGCCGACATGCCATCGGTGCCCCCGAGCGTGGAGGCCGCCGAGGAGGCGGCGTTGGTGTGGCGCTGGTTGGAGGCAAATCCGGTCAAACTGGTGGAATGCACCGGGACTCTCTCCTTTCCGCTGGAGCGGGCGCGACCGCTCGAACGCCCGTTACGCGCCGCCGCCTGATCCGCCGTCTGGCGGTGATGCTCGCCGCGCTCATCCTCTCGTCGTGCGGAGGCGAGAGCATCGACGTGACCGAAAAAGCCGACCTTCCCGCCACCAACGCCGAGGAGTTCGCCGCCCATCTGGCCGCACTCGACCGACCCGCCGTGGTCAACGTCTGGGCGTCGTGGTGTCTCCCCTGTCGCTCCGAGGCGCCACTGCTGAACCAGGCCCACGCCGAACATGGCGACGTCATCGAGTTCATCGGCGTCGACGTCCAGGACAGCCAACGAGGAGCCAAGGAGTTCCTCGCCGAGTTCGGGCTCGAGTTCGACCACTTCTTCGACCGCGACCGGCAGGTGCCGAACTCCTATGGTGGGATCGGGACGCCGATCACCATGTTCTTCGCCCCACACGGCGAGCTGCTGACCATCCACAACGGCGTCATCGACGAGCGCACACTCGCCATCAACATCGACGAGTTGAAAAGGCATTAGTGGAGTTCACGCTGCTCTGGGCGGCACTCACCGCCGTCGCCCTGACCTGGATCGGCCTCCGCCTCTGGCGCCGACGTCTTCCCGACCACGCCTTCGATCGTCTCCTCGGGGCTGGTGTCGCCGGTCTCGTGGCAGGGCGGCTCGCCGCCATGCTCTCCCAAGGGATCAACCCCTTCACCAATCCCGGCGACATCATCGTCATCAGGGGCGGCGTCCTCACGGGTGCGGCGTCTCTGGCCTTCATCGCCGCCCTGTGCTGGTCGACGAGGTCAGATCCCTCACCGTTGGACGCGGTGGCGCCGGCGGTGCTCTTGGGTCTCGCCGGCTGGCACGGTGGGTGTCTGTGGCGAGACGCCTGTCTGGGAGCTCAGTCGGATCTGCCCTGGGCCTGGACGCTCGGGGCGGGCGAAATCACTCGCCATCCGGTGGAGATCTACGCCGCCTTGGCGCTGGCCGTCGGAGCCTGGTGGGTGTCGCGACTCGGCTGGCGACCCTGGCTGCGTTCCGGTGTCGCTCTGGGCCTGGTCGCCGCGGTGCGACTGGCCACAGAGCCCCTTCGGCCCAGCATCACGGGCGGTCCCGTCTGGTGGTATGTCGCCGGAATCGTGGCCGGGTCGCTGGCGGCGGGCCTGGGCCCGAGGCTCCTGCCACAGAAGACCGGCGTCCCGACTTGAGACGGCCGGTTCGCCCGGTGACACTCAGCTCCGTGAAGCCCATCCTCTCGTTCCAAGGCGCCGGCGTGTCGCTGGGGGGCCGTCCGATCCTGCGAGGGGTCGACCTCGTGGTCGGCCCCGGCGAGGCGGTCGGGATTGCCGGGCCGAACGGGTCGGGTAAGACGACCTTGGTCCGGGCAGCGGCCACCCTGATCTCCATCGACCAGGGCAGTCTCAGCGTCCTCGGCTCGGACGCAGGAGGACCGAATCTCACCGCGGTCCGGCGTTCCATCGGGCTCATCGGCCACCAACCCGCCTCGATCCCGGAATTGACCCTCTTCGAGAACCTGGATCACATCGCCCGGCTCGGCGGTTTCGAGCGATCGCGGGTGACCAGAGCCCTGGAGGTCGTCGGTCTCGGTGAGGCTGCCGGACGGAAAGTCGAGGCCTGCTCGTTCGGAATGAAGCGGAGGCTGGAGATCGCCCATCTCCTCCTCGCCCGCCCCAGGTTGCTCCTGCTCGACGAGGCCGCCTCGGGTCTCGACGAGGCCGCACGCGATCTGATCGGCGCCCTGGTCGACTCGGTCCGGGCCCGGGATGGCGCGTGCCTCGTGGTCTCCCACGACCGGGGACAGCTGGAGACGCTCAGCGACCGGGTGCTGACCATTGCCGACGGCACCCTGGAGGCGGCAAAGTGAATTTCTGGAGACAGGCCCTGGAGATAGCCCGCGTCGACCTCACCGTGGAGAGCAGGGTCGGCAACACGATTCGCATAACTCTGCCTTTCGCCGTAGTGGCCCTGATGGTGTTCCCGTTGGCGCTCGGACTCCAGCTCGGGGTGGTCTCGGCGACGGGACTGGGCGTGTTCTGGGCGCTCGGGATCTTGTTCGGGATGCAGGTGGCGTTGCGCCAATCGGCCACTGACACCCGCGAGCGCAGAGACCTACAGGTGCTCCTCGGCGTCGATCCGGCGGCCCGGTTCGTCGGCCGGCTCTTCTCCGGAGGCCTCCTGATGGTCGGCTTCTTGCTCACGATGCTGGTGGCGATGGCCGTGCTGTTCGACCCCGACATCCCTCAGGGGGGATGGCCGGTGCTGGTGTTGTCGACCTTGCTCGTGGCCATCGGTCTCACCGAATTGGGAACTCTCGCCGGGGAGATCACCACCGGCCTCTCCCACCGCACCGTCCTCGCCTCGCTGATCGTCGCTCCGCTGGCCCTGCCCCTGGTGATCGGGGCGTCGCAGTCGGTTGAGGCACTACAACGGGACACCGGTATCCTTGCCTGGATACTTCTCTTGATAGCCAGCGACCTGGCCCTGGCGGTGGCCGGGGTGGCGCTGGCAAGACCCCTCGAGGAAGCGACACGATGACGCGAGTGAGAGTCCTGTTGAGCCTCGCCGCAGTGGCGGTGGGAGTCGGCCTGTGGTTCGCTCTCACCGCGCCCCCGGACGCTCTCCAGGGCGAGTATGCCCGACTGCTCGGCGTCCACCCACCTTCGATGTGGGTCGCATTCATCGCCTTCGGGGTGACCGCGTTCGGGTCGATCATGTGGCTGGTCAAGAAGACCGAGCGTTGGGACCGGCTGGCGGCCGCCTCGGTTGAGGTGGGGGTCATCTTCACCGCCATCGGGTTGTTCACCGGGATGGTCTGGGGCCAGGCGGTTTGGGGAACTGCCTGGGACTGGCAGGACCCCCGTCTCATGAGCACGGCGGTGATGTTCTTCGTCTACCTCGGATACATCGCCCTCCGCAACGCCATCGACGACCCGACGATCAGGGCGCGGCGTTCGGCGATCCTCGGTGCCATCGCCGTAGTCCAGGTCCCGCTGGTCTATTTCTCCGTCAACCTGTTCCGCACCCTCCACCAGACCCAATCGATCCGCCCCGACGGCTCCACGATGCCGAGGGAGATGCTGATGGCGATGCTCGTCAACATGGGAGCGTTCCTGATTCTCTATGTCGCCCTGATGGCGGCGCGCATCGAAGTCGCCAAGGACGAGGCGGCGGCGGCACCCGAGAGCACACTGGCCGGGGAAGCGGTCCGACCGCCACGACTAAGCGAGGTAGAGGATGTCTGAGACCGTCGTCGTCGCCGGGACCTATCTCATCTCCTATGGCCTGATCGCTGGTTACGCCGTCTACCTCCACTTGCGTCGACGGCGCGCCCGCAGCTGATCAGATGGGACAGCGTCAGTTCGTCCTCTTCGGTATCGCCGGGGTGATCGCCCTCGTGGTGGCGATCACCGTCGCCGGCATCCGTGACAACCTGACGTATTACCTGTACCCCAACGAGGCGGTGACCCAGCGAGCCGACTTTCCCGACGGGGAGAGATTCCGCCTCGCCGGACGGGTGGTGGAGGGTTCTCTCACCGAGGACAGGGACGATCTGGTATTCGATGTCACCGACGGCTCGGCCACCGTCCCCGTCGTCCTGGTGAACACTCCCCCACCGCTGTTCAACGAAGAGGTCCCGGTGCTGCTCGAGGGCTACTGGAGCGGTGAGTTCTTCACCGCCGAGAACGCGCTGATCCGGCACGACGAGAACTACGAGATCCCCTCCGAGGGGAACTACGAGGACTGATGCTCTCCTTCCTGGGCTCCGCCGGCATGCTGGTGGCCCTGCTGGGAGCGGGACTCCTCGTGGGCCGGGGGGTGCAGGCGGCCCGAACCGAGCGGCCGACCAACCTCGAGGGAGCGGCACGAGTGTTGCTCGCCGGTGCGGTCGTGGCGATGGCGGCGCTGGTGCTGGCTCTCATGGCCGACGACTTCTCTCTGGTCTACACCGCCAACCACCACTCCTCGCTGACCCCCTTCCCCTACGACATCGCCACCGCCTGGGCGGCGTTGGAAGGCTCCATCGTGCTCTGGGGCCTCGTCCTCGCCGGCTTCACCTGGTTCGTGCTCCGCCGCTATCGGCGCTCCCCCGACCGCCTCGGTGCCGCCGCCCTGGCCGTCATGGGCGCGGTGTCGATCTTCTTCTTCGGGCTGATGGTGACGGTCGCCAACCCGTTCGAGGTCTGCGTGCAGGCGATGGAAGTGGGATGCGCCCAGTCGAGTCCCTGGCCGTTCGCCGCGGCCGACGCGCCCGCCAACGGGCTCGGGCCCAACCCCCTCCTCCAAAACCACTTCATGATGACCATCCACCCGCCGGTCCTATATCTCGGCTACGTCGGGATGACGGTGCCTTTCGCATATGCCATCGGCGCGCTCGCTCTCGGAGTCCCCGGGCCGGAGTGGCTGCGGCGTAGCCACCGTTCCACCCTGCTGGCGTGGTCGTTCCTGACCGCGGGCATCCTGCTCGGGGGCTGGTGGGCCTACGAGGTCCTGTCCTGGGGAGGGTATTGGGCGTGGGACCCGGTCGAAAACGCGTCCCTCATGCCCTGGCTGGTGGCCACGGCCTTTCTCCACTCCGGGATCGTCCAGCAGCGCAGGGGCATGCTCCAAGCCTGGAACTTCATCCTGGTGATCAGCACCTTCGCTCTCACCATCCTGGGCACCTTCCTGACCCGGTCCGGGACGATCAACTCGGTCCACTCCTTCACCCAGTCGGCGATCGGCCCGGCTCTACTCGGATTCCTCGTCCTGGTCCTCGTGGGATCGTTCGTGCTGTTCTCGACGCGGTCCGACTTGGTTGCTTCCTCTCCCCGCCTGGACTCGTTCGCCTCCCGCGAGGGCACCTTCCTCGCCAACAACCTGCTGTTGAGCGTGTATGCCTTCGTCGTCCTCATCGGGACCACCTACCCGCTGATCCTCGAGGCGTTCACCGGCACCCAGGTCGGAGTCGGAGAGCCTTTCTTCAACCGGCTCGCGGTGCCGTTGTCGTTCCTGCTGCTCCTGGTCATGGGATTCGGGCCGATCACCCCTTGGCGGACCACCGAGCCCGGCTCGATATGGCGCCGGACCCGCAACCCGGCGGTCCTGGCCCTCGCCGCGGGCTTGCTCACTGCCCTGATGGTGACTCGCATCGGTTGGGTGGTGCTGGCCAGCACCCTCGGCGTCTTCGTCGTCGGCACCATGACCGGCCTGCTCTTCGAGCATGCGGAGCGTCGCGTGGCCAAGACCGGCCAGACCAGATGGGAGGCGCTGAAGACCGTGGCCACGGGCGATGGTGCCTTCTGGGCCGGTCAGCTGAGCCATGTCGGCGTGGTCCTCATCGCCATCGGGATCGCCTTCGCCGCCAACCTCGGCACCCACGCCGAGAATCGGCTTGCGCCTGGAGAGTCGGCGAGTTTCGAGGGATACACCGTCTCCTACGAGTCGCCATTCCAGCGGACCTCTCCTGCCCGAACCGTGGTCGGTGCCCGGTTCACCGTGACCAGGGACGCCCGCTTCATCGCCACCGTCGAGCCATCCTGGAACTTCTTCGGTGGGGGCCAGACCGGGGTCGGCACGCCCGATGTACTGCACCGGCCCGGAGGGGACCTCTACTTCACGCTCGTCGATCTGCCCGACGACACCGGGGCGGTGAGCGTCACCTTCGACACCTCCCCTCTGATCTGGGTTCTCTGGCTCGGTGGCCTGGTCACGGTGGCGGGAGGCTTTCTGGCGATGGCTGCCCGGCACCGGGAGAGGGTGACCGCAGACGAGCGTGCCCTGGTTGATGTCTGAGCGAGCGCGCAACACCCTCACCGTCGTCGCCGTGGTTGCGATGGCGGCGCTTCTCGTCGTCCTGGTCGCCACCAACCCCTCCAACCCGGATCGGATCGAGGCGATCGGAGAGCGGATCAAGTGCCCGGTATGCCAGGGAGAGTCCATAGCCGCCTCGCCCTCGCCGATGGCTCGCGACATGATGGCTCTCGTCGCCGAAAGGGTGGACCAGGGCCACAGCGACGAGGCAATCGTCGATGAACTGCTCTCCTCGTACAGCGGCGCGGTGCTCCTCGACCCCCCGCGCAGCGGCCTGACCCTGATCCTCTGGATCGCGCCGCTCGTGGCGCTGCTCATCGGCGCCGGGGTGATCCTGTGGTGGCGCAAACATCCTCCCGATGCCACCCCGGCACTTCCGTCTCCGGAGCGTACCCCGGCATGGCGGCTGGCCCCACTGTTGATCCTGGCCGGCGCCTTCGCGGTCATCGTGGTGGTGGCGGGGTTCTTCCTCCAGGACCGGGCCGGTCCGGCCTCGGGAGTGGCGGATCTCGCCGGCCAGGACCTCGACGAGGTGTCGAACGAGACCATGGAAGCCGTGATCGCCGCCAACGTCGACAACCCACAGGTGGACGGGATGAGACTGGCACTCGCCGAGCGCTATTACGAGGTTGGTGACTTTCGCTCTGCTTTCCCCCACTACCTCGCCGTCGCCGGTTCGGAGGAGGCATCCGATCCTCAGGCTGTCACCGCCTTGATCAGACTGGGTTGGATGACGTGGGAAGGGAACGGCGAAGCCACCACGGCCATCGACCTCCTCGACGAGGCCCTGGCCATCGAACCTGACTCCGACACTGCGCGTTTTCTGAAGGCGCAGGTGCTCTGGTGTGGCAACGGGGATCGGGAGCAGGCCGCCGACTTGATCGAAGAAGTCCTCGACCACGCGGAGTTGAATCCCGAATCGCGTCAGGTCGTCGAATCCGACCTCGCCGCGATCCGAGCGGGGGAGCCTTGCGCATGAACCGGGGGCTTCGCTGGGTCGGCTATGGGATGGCTCTCGCCGCGGTGGCATTCGCCGTGGTGCTGGCCTCTCGCTTCGGGACCGACCCGGGACTGGTCGACTCCCCACTTCTCCAAGAGCCCGCACCTACGTTCGAGCTCGCCCCCTTGGAGGGAGGCGAGACGGTCTCCCTGGAGGACCTACGCGGTGACATCGTGGTGGTCAACTTCTTCGCCTCCTGGTGCCTCGAGTGTCGCAACGAGCATGCCGACCTGACCTCGACGGCCAACGCCTTCTCCGATCAGGGGGTCACGTTCGTCCACATCGCCTACCAGGAGAGCCCGCCGGCCTCTCTCGACTTCCTGGAGACGGCCGGTCGCTCCGATGCGGCTCTCTACCTGGCCGACCCCGGCAGCCGCACCGCCATCGCCTACGGCGTCTTCGGCATCCCGGAGACCTTCTTCATCGACGAGGACGGGATCGTCGTCGGCAAGATCATCGGTGAGTCGGATGCCCTCGTGCTCGGTGCGACCATCGACGCCATCAAGCGGGGCGAGACTCCGGGCCAGAGTGTCACCGGCGACACCCAACAGCGTCCGGATGACTAGATGAGGGCACTGTCGTTCTGCTTCTTACTGGCCGTTGCCGCCTGTACGCCGGCCGGGGAGATGTCGTCGACCACCACTCCCGGTACGGTCGGCTGCACGGAACCACCCGTCGAGGAGATCGACAGACCCTCGGACCTGGAGATCGCCGTGGACCCGAATCCGGCGGCCCCGAGACAGCAGGTCGAACTGGTCGTTATCTCCACCGATCTCCCCGACGACGCCCTCGCCGGCATCGATGCCGCCTGGCAATGCTGGGACGGAACGCGTTGGGTCACCACCCACATCGTCTACCGGGGCTTCGGCGACAACGCAGGTCAGACCATCCCGGTCAACACCAATTTCCAGATCAGAGTGCCTTCGATCGGGCTCGAGCTCGACCAGGGCTACCCCATAGTCGTCCCTCTGGTCCCGGCGGGCGTTTACCGCATCGAGGATGAGATCATCGTCGACGACGGATCGGTTCCTGGACACGTGATCGTCGAGGTTCTTCCGGGCTGAGCACCCGGGGGTGGCTTGGGGTTGGTATTTGATCGCACTGGACCGGACTATCCCGGACCCGGTCCTGGCGGTGCTCGTTTGGGTTTGCGGAAGCGGATGCGCCCGTGGTCGGGGTGGAAGTAGATTTCGTAGCCTCGTCCGTGGACCACGACGTGGTGGTGGAACCAGCACAACACGACTAGTTGGTCTTGGTCGGTGGCTCCTCCTTGGCTCCAGGGGGTGAGATGATGGACCTGGAGTCGATGCCGTGAATCACAGCCGTCGGCGCCGCACCGGAACCCGTATTTGGCCAGCAACGCCCGTTTCAACGCCGGTGGTGCGGTGCGTTGCCGTCTGCCGTAGTCCATGTATCTGCCGTCTGCGGTCCTGGCGATGGCTTCGGTGTCGGCGTCGCAGAGGATCGTCTGCAGTGCCTGTCGTCCGGCCCTCACTCCTGTTTCCAACGTGACTCCGGCTTCGGCGCCGGTGGGTGCAGCGTCTCGGGCGTCGACGATCACCGTCACCTGACCTGGAGGAGGGTCGTCTGAGACCAAACACCCCACCAGGGCGGTGGCACGACGCCACACCTGGTTGCCTCCGGATCCCGTCGGCCCGGTCGGGAAGCTGGTCGGCGGCTTCGGAAACACCTTGTCCACCACAGCGCCGCAATGGCCGTCCAGTTCACCCCACAGCCGTCAACTCGACTCGTCCAGAGCCGGCTGCATCACCAGATACCGGTCACCTGCGGCCCGGGACTCGTCTTCAGCACTGATCCGAGCCCTCTTGGAGGTCGGGACGATCTCCGAGTCGACGCATCGACCGCACCAGGGTCTTCGCCGTCTCCGCAGCCACATCCAACCCGCCTGCAGTCCACTCCGACAACGAACGACAACCATCACCAGTAGCCACCTGACGGACATCCAACTCCTCCAACACCGCCATCTGCTGGGCCCGAAGCCTCGCGATCGACCGCTCATCAGAGACCAACTGCTGTTCCAAACCGTCGGTGGAAACCCTCTCCAACCCCATACCCCGAACATACGTTCGAACCACGACAAAACAAGCCCAACATGACCCAGAACCGACGATTCTTACTCGGACCTACTCCCGGGCGTCGAAAACGGAGACGTTCGCCTCTGGGAAGGAGATCGAGTCGAGCTGCGCCGAGCCGGTGCCGAGTAGGAACACATCGAAGAAGCCGAGCAGATAGTTGTCGACGATCGGCATCACCCGACCCGCAGGTATCGGACCCTTCAACCCGAACTGCGAGCCAAGGGGTGTGAGGAGAGGAATCATCACGAAGTCGTTGGTGGTGGCCCCCTGGATGCCAACCGTGTAGGTGATGGAGTCTCCTCGGGCCGCGATTCCGGCCAGCAGGGCATCGTCACTGGTGCCGACCCAGTCGTCCGACCTCATATACAGGGCAGGTCGGGCCATGTCGTTCTGCAGGTCTCGCGGCGTCAAGGCCCGCACCCAAGGATCCATCGCGAGGACCGCATGACATCTCTCGTCTTCGAGGCAGACCTTGATCGCCGCCCCTCCCCCGGCCCCGTGGCCGTAGATCCCGAGCCGGTTGAGATCGGCGGCGAGGGTCACCGCGCCGAAGGGACCGTCCTCGCCTTCTTCGAGGGCACCCAGAATGGTGACCAGATCGGCGGCAAGGGTGGCCACCACATCGGTCGCCGCCTCCTCGAAGTCGTCCTCGGCGACGGACTCGGGATCGGGAAGCGCCTCGGGATCCTGATACGCGACCTCCCCGTTCTCGAGAACCGTCGCGGAAGCGACATGGGTGTGGTCGGGAGCGATCACGATGTACCCGTTGCTCACCAGATGTTCGACCTGATTCAACGAGTTGGTGCGGACCCCGCCCCAGCTGTGGCTGTACAGGATTACCGGATATGTCCCTTCGGCGATCGGCGGAGAATCCGACGAGTGCGAGAGGGTGAACTGCGTGTGGTTCCAGAACCAGGAGGGGAATCCCATCTGCTCGGAGATTGCCGGGACCACGACCTCCCAGTCTTCGGTCCAGGGGGAACGGACGGCACCATCGGGCAGCCGCGCCGGATACCAGACCTGCGCCATGAACTCCCGAGGCCCGCCAGGGCGTTCGCCAAACAGCTCATCACGCTCCCGGTCGCGCAGCTCCACGGTGACGGTGCCGATGTCCTCGGGACCGGCGGGAATCGGGATCTCCGGCACCGGGAGGAGCACTGGCACCGCGGTCACGGCGGCGAGACCGATCGCCCCGAGCAGAAGCCGAACCAGCCGTCCCTGCCAGTCGAACCTGCGCTCGAGGAAGAACACGTCTCCTACGGCGAAACCGGCCACGGCCAGGTAGAGAGGAATCAGCTGCCAGCGGAATCCCTCGAACTGGATCTGGACGAACAACGCCGCCGCCAGGGCCACGGCGACGATCCCCCGTCGCGGTCGCACTCCGAAGACGACGGGCCAGAACACGGCGAAGGCCGCGGCGAAGACGAGGGCGAACTCGAGACGTCTCAAGGCGTGGCGACAATAAGTGAGGACGTGACTATATGAACGAGAACAGGCTCAATATCGGTGCGAGATCCGCGTCCCCTGATGGAAGATCATCTTCCAGGTGCTCTCGTGGAATACCCACACCGAGCTGCGTCTCGCCTCCTTGCCCCCCTGTCCGACCGTCCGATAGGTGACCAGGGCGGTGTCGTTGGAGAGCTGGCGCACCGCGAAGTCCCGTATCACCACCGGAGAGGGCTGTTCGTCTTCGAGCATGTCGAGAAGCACTTTCCGGTTGTACACCCGGCCGGTGCTGCCGAACTCCAGGAAGTCGTCATGGAGGAATCGGCTGGCCAGGCTCCGGTCGGCGCGAACTTCGGGATCGAGCAACGCCATCTCCCGCTCCTTCAGCGTCTGGAACCAGGGCTGTTCATCGCCTCGGTCTCGCGGGATGCCGGTCATGGGCCACCCCAGGCTAGGAGCGATCAGCTCGAAAGAGCGATCAGCCCGTCGAGGGCGGCGCGAATCTCCTGCTCGGCTCTCAGCCCGTCCCAGGCCTCCACGACGGTCCCGTCGGCGGCGATGAGCACGGTGACCGGCTGATAGGGCACACCGTAGAGCTGGAAGATCTCCTCGTCCTCGTCGAGACCCCACATGATCTCTCCTGACTGGAAGAGCTGGTCGGCACGGGCTTGGGTCGCCTCGAAGCTCGATCGCCAGGCCGGAGCGACGAAGTCGACTTCGTCTGCGTATTCAGCCGCCAGGCTGTCGACGACGGGCAACTCCCGCCTGCATGTCGGTCACCACTCGGCCCAGAACACCAGGTAGACCGGCTTGGCGCCCTGTGAGAGCGTGTACTCACCCCCATCGGCGAGCTCGAGAGTGAAGTCGGGAGCCAGGGGGCGGTCGGAGAAGGTGGTGGTCGGTCCCGGTGTGGTCGTGGTCTCGGAATCGGGGCTGGTGTCGGCTGAGATCGCGGTGGTCGTCACCGCGTCGTCTTCGGTCGTCGTGGTGGACTCGTCGGAGCTGCCGGAGCAGGCGGCGACGCCGACCACGAGAGACACCAGGAGCAGTTGGAGACGAGACACTGAGGAAACGCTAGAGCGCCCGGGATACAAGCGACGTAAATCTGCCCAAGTCCCAGGATGCCGCGGATTCTTTGTACAATCGCCCTCCCGTGTCAGACAGGAAGCTGTACTTCGCCTACGGATCGTTACTCGACCCAGACAGGATCAATGAGGCCGCCCCCGGCGCCGAGTTCCTGTTCATCGCCCATTACCCGGAGACCAAGCTCGATTTCGTCGCGTCGGAGGAGAACGGGGCCGTACCCACTCTCACGAAAGAGAGCGGACATACCGTCTGGGGCGGGGTATTCGAGATCCCCGAGGAGTCGATGGCTTCCCTCACCCTTGCCGAGGAGGCGGAGGGCCGCAGACCCGGATTCGACCTCAAGGCGGTGGACCGTGAAGGGAACAAGCACGACTGCCTCACCTTCGTCGCGGTGGCGAACGCCAACGGCGACCATCGCCCCAACGCCCGATACCTCGAGTCCATGATCAAAGGTGCCCGTCATTGGAATCTCCCCGCCGGTTGGGTGATGGGTCTCGAGGATCTCTCCGACGACCCGCTCTTCCCGTAGACCGAGCCCTACCCCTCCTCTGCCGGGAACAACCGGTAGAGGGCCCAGGCGATCACCGCACCGATCAGGGGTGCGTACATGTACACCCACAGCGTCGAGCCGACCTCCCCGCCGACGAGGGCGGGACCGAACGAGCGGGCCGGGTTGACCGATGATCCCGAGAACGGGACCCCAGCCACATGCACCCCGGCGAGGACCAAGGCGATGGCGAGGGGGGCATGGTTGTTGCCGGTCCTGGTGACGGCCAGGATCGTCCAGACGAACACCGCCGTGAGCACGATCTCGAACACGATGGCCGTGGACAGATCGGTATATGTGGTGGCGGTGGCGGCCACGTCGGCCCGGCTGCCCATTGCGAGGAGCACGATCAGAGAGGCGACGGTAGCACCGGCGAACTGGGCGACCCAGTAGCCGATGGCGTCGCTCAAGCTGATCCGCTTGTCGAGCAGGGCGGCAAGCGTCACCGCCGGATTGAAGTGTGCCCCGGTGATGTGACCAACCACCCAGATTCCGGCGAGGAGCGCCAGTCCGAAGGCCAGACCGATCCCGATCACCTCGGCAGGACCTCCGGCACCACCCATGGCCAGGATGCCCATGGTCCCGAGACCCACCAGGATCAGTGTCCCCAGGAGCTCACCCAGATACTTGTTTACGACCACAGCATTCTCCTCCTCTAGAAGGTGTCGGGCTTATGACCCGGCTCCCGCCTCAAAAGTTTCCTGGTCAGGCTATTTCCGACGTGTCCGACTGTCCCGCATTTGCAGATTCCGGATCGGGGGTGACCCTGCGAAGATCCGCACCGATGCTGGCTGCCCTCAACTTCCTCGCCTTGATCCTCGGCGTCGCCGCCGGTGGATTGGCCGCCTCCCTACTGGCTCTGGCCCTCGGCGGAGGGCTGGCCATCCTGGGCGTGGAGGCCGGCCCGGACATCGGGCTCGTGCTCGGGGTGGTCGCCGGGTTGTTCACCGGAGGCTGGGTGGCCGGCTGGCGCGCCAACCATTCCGAACGGTTCCACGGGATGGTGACGGGGCTGGTCCTCGCCTTCGTCGTGATCGTTATCGCCCGTCTCGGGGGCAGCCCTGCATCCACCCCGGTGGTCCTCTGGCTTGCCGTGCTGAGTGTTGCAATATCCGGGCTGTCCGGATGGTTGGCAGGTAGAAGGAAAGCCAATCGGAACTAGAATTCGACTGGCGAGCCCGTCGGACGGTCGCGGTCGAGAGACCGAGGAAAGTCCGGACTCCACAGGGCAGGGTGCTGGATAACTTCCAGGCGGGGTGACCCGACGGAAAGTGCAGCAGAGAGCAGACCGCCGATGGCCCCCTCACCGGGGCACAGGCAAGGGTGAAACGGTGGTGTAAGAGACCACCAGCGTCGTCGGCAACGGCGGCGGCTCGGCAAACCCCACCCGGAGCAAGGCCAAGCAGGGACCCGGTTGCCCGCCGAATGGTCCCGGGTAGGCCGCATGAGCTTGTCGGTGACGACACAGCCCAGATGGATGACCGTCCTCGACAGAATCCGGCTTACAGGCGGGCTCGCACGCCAAACCCCCTTTCACCAGGGGGTTTAGGCGTGCGCTGCATGCTTCTGCGGGAGCTGGCTTGGAACGGCACCTGCCGATACTGTCACGGGTCGAAACCGTGACGGTGCTTGTTGCTCGCCCTGACGACACCTGGACAACGCGGGCCGAGATCCCACTTAACAGTTAGCGGCCACATCGTGCCCTGCCCACATCAACGGCTTCCGTTGCCGACGTCACCAACCTCCGCAAACGAGTCGAACCACTGGTCCTATCGGGTGCAACCGCCCCTATCTGACACCGCACCACTATCAGGCACTTCGGCGCTCGGGGTCGAGTGACCCTGATCGGATGCCTGCCAGGAGCACTCGACACTTTCGGTACCGCTTCCTGATGCCCGCCCCGCTGGCGTCGCGGGGGAACTGGTCACCAGAGAATCAAGAGACCTAGCGACGGCCTCCACCGAACCCGCGGCGGTTGAAATCCAAGTTCCGACATGTGGTCTGTCCTACGATTCCCCTCCGAGACGTAGGAGGAGACAGCATGGCCAGGAAATGGGGAGTATCCAAGATCCTGCTCGCGGCTGCGGTAGTGGTACTTGCGCTAGCCGCGGTTGGTGTGGGGATAGGTGACTTGAATCTGATCGCCCTCGGCCTGGCACTGGGCTTCGCTAGCTTCATCGTGTAGAGCCGACTCCGTCCGCTTGAGCCGGACACGCCCATCGCTTCGATGGATCGCAAGTTGCTTATGTTCTTGCACTCAAGCGCTGGCTCTCGACTCGCAGGTCATGTTCCATTCCGGTCTCGATCCTGTTCGAGTGGCGCACCTCTCCCAGGCACATATCAACTGATCCTGAGCAATAACACTGCGGCCTCGAGATCGCCCATACCGGCACGTCGGCGTGCGCTCTGGACTGCGTCAGACCCGGCTCGTATCGTCAGTCAGCACGTGGATTGGCTGGTTAGTCAGTTGGTGCGCCGACCGCTTCGTTTGCTTGTACCCGAACCTCGATATACGACCCGTGTTCAGACAAGATGAGAGTGGTGACTGCAGCATCTTCATCCCATCCCAGAGCCCTGCAACCCTCATGCGGGTCATCAATGCAACTCTGAAAGAGTTCAAATGTCTTAAGACCCGCAGCTTCGAGTGTCGCCACGGACGAAGGAAACTCCGCTGCATCGACCCTGTAGGTACGAACAGCTCGTGGGCAAGTCTCAGTGATCTCACACCCTGACTCGACGACCTCTTCCGACTGCAAGCGCCACTCGGGACCGGAATCGAGCAGGTCCAGATAGCCCACCAACTCATCAGCAGTCGGTTTGTCGAAACCGCAACCAACCAAAAGCAATGCTCCCATAAGGATTCCGAAAATGGAGCTCGCGATCACGGTTGCCACCGAATGCATGGAGGTTCAGTCACATCGATCCAAACACGGTCCTCATCAGGCATCGGTCTCAAGTTTTCCAGAACGGACTCGGTGGTGTATCGGGGTTCACCCCGATACAGAATCCCTCCAAGCTCCACTAGCGCAGATCACCAATCCCGAGCGGTTTCGCCCATAATCGCCACCGTCCGAGATCGGCATCACGTCGGCGTGCGGTTCATGAGCCTCTTTATTAGCGAGGTCACCCGGCTCCCTCTCTCATTTGTTGTCTGGGTCTGACTGGTCCTCAGTTTCGCTGAGTAGGTCGAACCGATATCGAACAAGCGTTACCGGATTGCCCTCCGGAAGCTCCCACACCTTCTCTTTCCCATCGCGGTACCAGCCGGCGTCTTCGTAGAACCGGCAAGTACGGGCGACGTCTCTGAGTGTCCACAAGATCGCATATTCCCACCCTCCTGAATGCAGATGATCGACGGTGTGGTCCATGAGGAGTCGGCCAACCCCTGTGCCGATCCGTTCTGGTTCGATGTACAGACCCCAAAGCTCATGCACACGGGTCGGATCAAGGTCTTCGTCATCTGGCGGTGCCAGTCCGACAAACCCGACCACCTCGTCGTCAATTGCCACCGCCACGTGGTGAGAAGGTCCACCGGTCACTCGCTCAGCAGCAGCCGATTCCCGGTTCTTCGGGTTCAACGTGTCGAGGAATTCGTCAGGAAAGAGCCCTCGGAAGGCGACCTGCCACCCTCGAACGTTGATCTGACAAATGATCGAGACGTCTTCCGCGGTGGCCGACCTAACGCGAACCATGGTCATTCCATGTATGCGGATAGCCTATCGACTCCGCAGCCGACCCATCCGAGATCAACAATCTCGAGCGGAACCGCTCGATTACTCCACCCGCATCCGATCGGCACGTCGAGGGCGCGGTTCATACTTCCCACAAGTTCAAGGCGACCCAGGACAGCGGGCCGTTTCGTGCCTATTTTGGAGACGCAGCCCAGCCTTGGATCGTCGGGAAAAGACAGATCATGTTTGGGAAGTGGCGTTGACGATCACGTCGAAGTCTTCGGGACGACGAACGTGGGCGAAGTACCACCGTTCCGCTGCATCCCAGCGTTCGAGCCACGTCTGGGAGGCATCCGCTCGGTTGAGCTGTCGCCGATATCGGGCACCGGGATCAGACACGACCAACACATTGAGATCGTTGAAGGAGTCGAGCTCCGGTCGAGAAACAAACAGGCCCTCCACGATGACGATCGGCTGTGGTCGGACACTGATCGTCCTACTCATGAGGGAGTTCCGCTCCCAGTCGTAGGGTCGGTACCGAGCGGCTCGACAATCATGTAACGGTTTCAATGCTTCATCACGCATTCGTTCCCAGTCGTAGTAGAGGTCGGCACCTTCGGCCGGGCTGAGCCGCGCCCGTTCACTCGAGTTCATCACCCGGTAAAAATCATCGCCGTTCACGATGGCGGCGCCGACCCTGTCGGCGAGCCCCTGCGAGAACGTCGACTTGCCCGCGGCACTGTGACCATCAACCGCGATCACCACGGGCGAGCGTCCTTCAGCATCGGCAAGCCACGATTCGATCTCATGAATCGCTGCGTCTCTGGTCAAGGGCACCATCTGCCGAGGAGGGTACTGACGGAACCCCTGCCACACTCACGCCGTTCGTCCCTGAGGACTGCCAAACCTGCCCTAGATCAACAGTGGTCCCCGGACGGAGTCACTCGCCGCGTTCAGGTGCACTACCGACACTTCCAGGGTCGATCCGAAGGAACCGAGCTTCCGCTTATGACAGTCGGTCGACTCCTCTATTGGTGGAGCGTTTCGAGAAGCTTGGGCAGTTCGCTGCCGAATCTCTCTGGGAACATGTGACCGAGCTCGGGTCGTATGTCGACGGTGACTGCTACTCCCTCATCTTCGAGCCGGCCTGCTACCTGGCGTGTGGTGTCTGTGTGGCGTTCTCGTTCTCCTGCCAGGAAGTGAATGCGAAGATTCGAGGCTCGGTCGTCGCTCATCTCGTCTAGCGCCTCCATGTAGCGGAGGCTTGACCCAATTACCAGGACACGAGAAGCGGGGATGGTCCCATCGACGGCCAGCATCAATGCCACTGCCCCACCCTGAGAGAACCCGGCCAGAACCAACTGATCGACACCGAATTCAAAATCATGCTGCAGCCTGTCCAGAACCTTGGATCCGACCCGGCGGCTCGCAGCAGCATCGAGATTCTGCAGGTCTTGGTCGAGCCACAGGTGAGAGTCACTCTCCAACACATGCTCGGCCCAAGGCATCGCCAGCAGCCAGCCCGCTTCGACAGCAGTCCTCCAATGGTGAAGAGAACGGACCGGAGTCCCAGCGGCACGATGAAACGCAACCAACGCGCCAGCAGGGCTGCCATCTGGTTCGATAACCACCAGGTCGCGACGCTGCGCCAGATACTGCTCACGAGCCATATTGGACGTCTTGACGATCCGACTGAATTCCGCCTCGTCTCGTATCAGAGCCAGGTTCTCATCACCAAATGAAGTCTCCGAATACCAGTGACCAGAGTCGACAGCGTCACCAAGAGCCCCCAGGGCACCCTCGGCATCGCCAGCCCGGGAACGCAGACACGCCTTCCAAAACGCGAGCTTCCCTCCATGCTCGGGATGGTCACGTGCCAGTTCGTCGACCCATACGGCCGCCTCTTCGAACGCTTCCTCGCCGTAGAGACGAAAGACCCGAGCCTCGGTGCGCTCAAAGTCCATGTCCGGACCATACGCGTTCAAGGGTGACCGACATCAACAGTTCTGCGCTAGCAACGCCCTCTAGGCCAACTAGCGCATAGCGGCACGTCGGCGCTCGGTTTCGTCGTGGGACCATCACCGGAGCGAGTGCATGAG
>CAZYCX010000031.1:22785-27683 GCA_964645875.1 uncultured Acidimicrobiaceae bacterium | reverse complement strand
TTGAACTGAGGGCGCTGGACTTCGCTGGGCGGGGCCTGCAACCCTGGGTTCGCGGGTCGGCGGTTACCGTGCCCGCCATGGCTGACGACATCGCCCGGCTCGTCGACGCGGTGAGGCGTCACTACGACGACGGTTGCTTCGCCTGCGGGCGTGAGAATCCGATCGGTCTCCACCTCGACGACTTCGCCCTCGACGACGGCGAGGTCAGCGCCCGGTTCACTCCCCGGGCCGAGTACCGCGGTGCGGGGAGGACCCTGCACGGGGGAGTGGCCGCTACCGCCCTCGACGAAATCCTGGTCTGGGCGGGCATCCTGGTCGAGGGGGTACTCACCGTCACCGGCAACATCGGCCTTCGCTACCGCCGTCCCGTCCACGTCGACGACGAGATCGTGGTCTCGGCCCGGGTCGACGAGCGCAGCGGCCGGCGACTACAGATCTCAGGACAGCTCACCGTCGACGACCAGGCCCGGGTGGGGGCGTCGGGGCTCTACCTGGTCAGCGTCTCTGTGGAGGAGATGCTCGCCGGCCACGGCGCAGCCCCGACAGGGGACGGCCCCGGTTGACCCCAGCCCCGACCCATCTGTCCCATCTGGAGTGCGGCAACTGCTCGGCACGCTGGGAACCCGACCGGCTCCAGGGCCGGTGCGGCAGCTGTTCCGGTCCGCTGCTCGCCCGCTACGAGACGACGGGGATGCCCACTCTGAACGAGGTCCTCTCCCGACCACCGGGCCAGTTCCGCTTCCACGAGATGCTTCCCACCGCAGCCGGAGCCGACACCCCGTCACTCGGGGAGGGGGCGACACCTCTGCTCCACACCACCGCCCTCGGTCCGGCGGTATGGGTCAAAGACGAGGCACAGAACCCGACCGGCTCGTTCAAGGCGCGGGGCATGGCGGTGGCCGTCGCCCGCAACGTCGAACTGGGGGCGAATCGTCTCCATCTGCCCTCCAACGGCAATGCCGGCGCCGCGGCTGCGGCCTACGCCGCCCTCCACGGGGTGGCGGTCACGGTGGCCGTCCCCGCCAACACCCCGGAGGCTCTGGTGGCGATGGCCCGCCAGTGCGGCGCCGAAGTGGTCAGGGTCGACGGCACCATCGCCGACGCCGCCGCGACACTGGCCGCCCGGTTCGACGGCGCCGGATTCTCTGTGGCCACCCTGGCCGAGCCCTACCGCGTGGAGGGCAAGAAGATGATGGGCTACGAGATCTTCTGGGACCTCGGTCGGCTCCCCGACGCCATCTTCTACCCGACCGGAGGGGGCACAGGGCTGGTAGGCATGGCCAAGGCGTTCGACGAGATGGAGGAGATGGGATGGATCGGCCGGGAACGGCCGAAGATGGTGGCGGTGCAGTCGGCGGACTGCGCCCCGATCGTCCGCGCCTTCCACGCCGGGGCCGACCACGCCGAACCGTGGGAGGATCCGGGGGAGACCACCGCCTACGGGTTGCGGGTGCCTGCGGCGATCGGTGACCGGCTGATGCTGGCAGCACTCAGGGCTACCGGCGGGACAGCGGTGGCCGTCTCCGAAGACGAGATCGAGTCCGGCAGCATCCGGCTGGCTTCGCAGGCGGGCATCTCCGGTTCCCCCGAAGGCGGAGCCTGTGTCGCCGCCTACCAGCGGCTGCTCGAAGACGGCTGGCTGTCGGCTGAAGCCGAGGTGGTGCTGTTCAACACCGGTGCCGTGGCCAACTACCGATAGCCGGTGGCCGCACATCCCGGCGGGGAGAGCGGCCCGATGTTCACCTCCGACGGGAAGCCATTCCAGCCAACGATCGGAGGGTCGAGGGGGCTCGACGGGCCAGGAAGACGGAAACCTGGTCGCCGGGGTGGAGCTCCCTCGGCTGGCTGAGGTCGATGACGATCTCGTCTTGGGCCCGGGCGGAGAAGAGCTGCCATCGGCCCGGCAGCCCTCGCAGCGCATGCTCGCCACGATCCTCGAATTCCAAGGGTGCCCCGGCACAGGTGTCGCGCACCGGGCCGGAGACGAGTACCTCGTCGGCTTCGGCCAGGTTCGTGATCCTGGCCGCCATGTTCACCGAGACCCCGAGCACGTCGTCGGGGAGCATCTCGACCTCCCCGGTGTGGGCCCCGGCCCGGATCGAGATGCCAAGCTCGTTTACTTCGTGGGTCGCGGCGAGCCCGCACTCGACTGCCTTGGCGGATGAGGTGAAAACGGTGAGGAACCCGTCCCCGATCGTCTTGACCTCCACGCCGGAGAAGTCGTCGACGAGACCGCGGATCGCCTCGTTGTGCCTATGGACCAGGCGGGCCCACCCGGAGTCTCCGAGCTTCACCGCCATGGCCGTGGATTCGACCACATCGGTGAACATCACGGTCATCAGCTTCCGGTGGAGAGACCGAATGGCGGGCTTCTGTCCCAGAAACTCGGCGATAGCCGCGATGATGTCATCTGGCTCACCGAACCAGGGCAGGTGATCTGTGCCCTCGGTCACCACGAGCCGGGACCCGGTGATGAGGTGGGCGAGCTCCTGCGCCCAAGCCACCGGAGCGAAGGGATCGTCCTTCCGGTTGAGTACGAGGACGGGCATGTCGAGCAAGGGGAGGGCGGCCGTCACGTCGGCGGTGCGCACCGATTCGACCAGGGCCCGGGCCATTCCCGGGCTCGCCGAGGCCCGCTCGAAAACGGCCGCCAGCCGGGTCCTCATCGCCGACCCACCGGAAGAGGAGAAGATCGAAGCCGTCCGCCCGCTGCCCCAGTGGTCGATCGCGTCGTGGAAGGCATCGACCAGGGCACCTCCGATCAGTGCTCCCTTCGCAAAGGTCCCGTACAGGATCAACGACTGAACCCGGTCGGGATTCTGCGCCGCGAACAGGATGCTCAGCGGGCCCCCCTCGCTGAGACCCATCAGCACGGCGCGCTCCGAGCCGGCGGCGTCCATGACCACTCCGATGTCTTCGGCCCTCTGGTCGAAACGGACCGCACTCTCTGCCGGATCGGACAGCCCGGTTCCGCGCTTGTCGAAGATGATGACCCGACCCAGGCCCGACATCATCTCGAAGAACTGGGTGTACGAGGGCATCGCCCACTGCAGGTCGAGATGCGACACGAATCCTGGGGTCACCAGTATGTCGATTGGACCTTCCCCAAAGACCTGATAGGCGATCATCCCATTGCCGGTGTCGGCGTAGCGGACTTCGGGAACGTCGAGCACTCCGTGAGGCTACTCCCGGGCCCGTCACATGGCCCAGGCCTCATCCGCTCCTGGTCTGGGCGGGGATCCTGGTCGAAGATGGGTGGGTGTCGGCTGAAGACGAGGTGGTGCTGTTCAACACCGGTGCCGCCGCCAACTACCGGTAAGCGAGCAAGACAGGCCCCTTAGCCAGTCGCCCGGTCGTCCAGCAGCCAGCCCGCATAGGCCCGCGGCCACGACTCGGAGGGGGACTCCTCTCGATAGCGCCGGTCGGCTTCGATGAGCCAATCCTGGAGCTCGTCGACGTCCATCGGGGAATCCAATGTCTCGTTCAGGTCGTCGATGAGATGTTGGGCATACCATCGCGCCCATCCCGGATTGGCACCTCCGGTGGCGTCGTGATGGGCTCGCGCCGCCCCCGCCATCAGCGCCTTGACCTCGTCGAAGACCGTGGAATCACTCATATCTCAAGGTTAGGCGACCGCAAGTACTCGGGTGCCGGCCTTCATCGACGCCAACCGCTGACCGCTCAGGCTTCGGCTCGTCCCAAGATGAACTAGGTCTTCACCTGGCCCCGGCCCTCAGGAACGACGGCCAGTTGCGCGGTAGCGGAGCGCGAGGGTGTCGGCTGGTGTGTCGGTCTCGGCCACGGAGGCAAAGTAGCCGGGAGGCGTCGGGGAGGGACAGTCGGCCAAGCGGTTGTATCAGGCGTGGCTCCAAACCCTCTTGTCTGACATGCAGACGAGAACTCCCATCCCGACGCCCATCTCCGGCGCTGTCTCGATGGAGTACCGGGCGGCGAGGCCTGCCGAGATCCGTGAGGTCCGGCTGGACGCCGGCGTCGTTCCGGCCTTCGTGCTGCTCACTCACGAGGAGTGGCTGACTGCCATCGCTCCACTCACCGGGCAGGGTCCGGTCCGAGATGGCGGCCGCGGTGGACCCCCTCTTCTCGGGCCGCCAGGTTGGGCGATCTGGGCGCAGTTGGCCTCACGTACCGGTGACGTGATCGTGGGAGGCCGCGACCGGGTCGGATTCCCGGCGGTGCCCGTGGCCCACCCCGACGGTGCCATCGGGTTCGAGTCGGTGGTTCCCGGTGCCGTGTCGACGACTCCCCTCGGGGAAGTCGATCCATTGGAGACGGCGTGTCGTCCCGCTCTCAGCTCGGAAGGGCCCATCGTGTGCGTATCGCCCGGGTGCGACGACTGTCTCCGGGCGGCCACCCTCACCACCTGGTATTCGATGATCGCCTGCATGTGTCGCCATGCGGAGGCGACGGACGACTGAGGACGTTCAGGCTCGGCTCTTGACCAGCCTGGCCTCGAGGTGGAGGGACATCTCACGGGTCGAGGTGGTCTCCATGTGCATCTCAGGGCGCCCGGCTCGACACCACTTCTGTGTCGATTTTGTCGGCTCAGAGCCCACTCAATCGACACAGAACGGTGTCACGCTGCCCAATCGGCTCAGTCCGACTTGGTGTCGGTTCGTGTCGTAGGAGACTCTGTCAGTGCCGATCGGGTGATCACGCTGATATGGCCGTCGTCCCACTCCACTTCGACGAAGTCCTCGTCCCGGATGTCGACCACCACGCCGGTCCTGGGGGTCTGTCCCACGGTCTTGGTCAGAGTCTCGACTCTCTGTCCTTTACGCATCTGTTCCTCCTGCGTGAAGACACCACCAAAGATATCGAAGCCACAGGTTTGTCGTCGGCATCAACGGAATCAGCTCCGACCTCAGTGGGGTGGCGGT
>CAZYCX010000031.1:0-22685 GCA_964645875.1 uncultured Acidimicrobiaceae bacterium | reverse complement strand
GTTCTCGTCTGCGCTGCACCGCGTGGCGGTGGGGGTGACGGATTGCAGCGGAGTCGAGGTGGGGTGGCGGTGTTCTCGTCTGCGCTGCACCGCGTGGCGGTGGGGGTGACGGATTGCAGCGGAGTCCGACCTCAGTGGAACATCGTCAGCGACGTATCCGCCGGGACGTAGAGCGGATGACGGGGATGACCACGCTTCGTCGTGGCGAGACACCGGACATCTCCGCAACCCTTCGAGATGAGGGCGACGACCTCCTGGCAGCGGGGATTTCCGGTGGCCGGGTTGTCCATCGTCCCGTGGTTGCCCCAGGCGGCGACCACTCGATGGGTAGAGGTGACGGCGGTGGCGATGGAGTCGTCGTTGAGAGGGCCGACCCGATCGTGCGAGTTGGCGAGTCGGCGAGGGTGGGTGGCTCTGAGGGCGAACAGGTTGACCACCTCGGCCGAACCGAAGCCCCAAGCTCGGGAGAACCCGACCACACGCCGGATGGTCGGGTCGTCGGCAGATGCCGTCGCCGTGGAAGGGTTGAACATGATCCAGACCACCACGGGTCGACGGTCGTCCCAGACCCGTGTCAGCCGATACCGGTATCTCCCGCTGGGGTCGAACCGGGCGGTTCCGGTGGTCACCGGGGGAGCGGAGATCAACTCCGCTCCTGGTCGACCAGGCTGCGCACCTGGTCGGCGACCCCGGCGAACCGGTGGATCTGGTCGACAACGTCCTCCTCGGGCCAGAAGACGAAGGTGTCGAAGCCATGTTGGAGCACCATGTCCGCCAGCTCGTCGACCCACTGGCCGGATGGTCCGACCAGATGTCCCTCGCTCTCCCCGTCGGTGATCCGCCCACCGATGTTGAGCATCCTCCGGATCGAGGCGGGCTCCCGCCCTTCGGCGGTGGCGGCTTCGTCGATGGTCTCGTGGCGGTCCGCGAGCACCTCGAAGGAGCTGCGGGCCAGCGACGGGATCCAGCCGTCGGCCACCCGCCCCAACAGTGCGCACGCCTTCGGCCCGTAGACTCCGAACCAGACCTCGATGTCGTGGACGGGGAGCGGCCCGGAGTGGATTCCCTTGACCGTGTAGTGCTCTCCCTCGTAGCGGACCCCACGCTCCCCGCTCCAGAGGAGACGGATGATGGCGACCGCCTCCTCCAGGGCCGCCAGCGCTTCACCGGGGGATCTCCTCGGCCCGCCCATGCCTTCGATCGCATCCCAGAAGGCTCCCGCCCCGAGACCCAACTCGAAGCGGCCCCCGCTGACGATGTCGATCGAGGCGGCCGCGTTGGCGAGGGTGGCGGGCGGTCGCAGGGGGAGACAGGCGACGTCGTGGAAGATACGGAGGCGGTCCGTGGCGGCGGCGAGAGTGGTCAGCAGGACACTCGTGTCGAGAAACCTTCGCTGGTAGGGGTGGTCCTGTATCCCGATCAGGTCGAGTTTCTCGTCTGCGGCCCGGGTGGCCTCCAGGATCAGGTCGAGGTCCGCGGCGTCGGGCGCCAGCGAGATGCCGAACTCGAGTGGTCGTCCGTAGTCCCTCATCGAAGTCACCCTATCCGGCCGGTGGGCGACCCTCCCGGGCCCTGAACTCAGGTGGCGAAGCCACCCATCAGGTAGTTCTCGATCTCCGCCGCCACCTCCGGAGCGTCGGCGGCATGCTCCAGTTCGCCCAGCAGCTTGAGCAGCCACAGTGCCCACGCCTTGCGGCCGCCCTCTTCGCCTGCGGCGAGCTGGGAGACGTCGGTCACCAAAGAATGCAACGGCACGCCGGTCGGCTCCAGATCGCGGAGCCGGGTCACCGAGGAACGGATGAACTCGGGAGGAGCGGTCTCGCCCAGGTGCTTTTGGTAGGTGTGGTCGGTGTGGCCACAGACCTGGCAATCGGCCCAGGGAGTTGCATCCGGAGTGGTCATGGCCCAAGTATGGCGGTTCTGGCGGGCGTGTGCGACTGATTGTCAGATGGTCTCACCGGGCGCTTCGGTACTCTCGGCTCGAGCCACCAACCAGGAGATTTCGACATGGCGTCCAAAGATCAGGTCAGAGATTGGGCCGAGGCCTACCGAGCCGCATGGGAAAACACCGACAGCGATGCCGCAGCCGCTCTGTTCACCGAGGATGCCGCCTACCGGTCGCTGATCTACGAAGAGCCCCACCGGGGCCGTTCGGGTGTCGTCGACTACTGGACGGGGGTGACCTCCAATCAGTCCGATGTCACCGTCCGCATGGGTCAGCCATTCGTCGACGACTCGAAGGCGACCGTCGAGTTCTGGACCACGATGGCGATCGGAGGCGCCCCGGTGACACTCGCCGGCTGTCTGCTCCTCGAGTTCGACGACACCGGCCTCTGCTCCGACCTCCGGGAGTACTGGAATTTCACCGACGGCACCCACCAGCCTCCCGCCGGCTGGGGCAACTAGCTCGCATCCCGTGTTTCGACGTGCCACCGCCGACGACCGGGACCTTCTCGACGAGATGAGCCTGGCCGGAGTGCGGCATTGGGGTCATCACGAGAACCACCCGGGTGCCTACGCCGGGTTGGCCGCCCGGCTGAAGAAAGAGACCGGCCCGGAGAATCACCCGGTGTATGTCCTCGAAGAGGACGGGGAGGTCGTCGGTTTCTTCGAGCTTCGTGACCGTGGCGAGCACATGGAGCTACTTCGCATGTTCCTGGCGCCCGAGCGCATCGGAACGGGATACGGCCGGAGACTCTGGACCGAGGCAGTCGACGTCGCCGCCCGGACCCACGACCGGATGCTGATCATGTCCGACCCTAGATCCACCGGCTTCTACGAAGCGATGGGGGCGACCTTCGAAGACGAGATCACGGTGGCACCCGGTTTCACCCTGGGGAAGTACTGGTACGAGCTTCGCCGCCAACGATGAACAGTCTGAGGTGACGGTTAGCCTCGGCCCGGTCCCAACGGACCACTGAGAATCCCCTTGCACATGCGTCGAATCTCGAGACGGGCCCGGGTCGTACCGGTGGCATCGATGGTATTTCTCCTCCTCGCTACGCCGGCGTGGGCCGAGCTGCGTACCGAGAGCCAGATCACCTACACCGCTGACGTCGAGGAGGGGAACCTGGCGTTGGAGAGCCGTCTTCGGCTGACCAACCTGACGCCGGACGTCCGCGATGGCGACCAGATCACCCGCTTCTTCTACGAGGAGATCAGTATCAGCGTGCCCGAGACGGTGCAGAACTTCCGGGCCACATCGGGTGGCCAGGTCCTCTCCCACACGCTGCGGCCGGGCGAAGAACAGGACGGGCAGAGCTTTGTGGTCGCCGCCATCGACCTGGGTCGTCGTCTCCTCTATCAGGAATCGATGGAGTTGGTCGTCGAATACGAGATTCCAGGCGACCCTCCCCGCTCCGAGACCACCTTCCGTATCAATCCCGCCTACATCAACTTCGCCGTGGTGGGGTGGGGCGACCCGGGTCTGGTGACCGTCAACGTGGTCACCCCTGCCAGCTTCGAGCTCGAGTTGACCGGGGCCGAGTGGGACGCGACCACCACCGAGGGAGACGTCACCGTCCACACGGTCTCCGACATCGCCAGCCCTGAAGAGTTCCTGATCCGGGTCAAGGGCTACGACGACGCCGCACTGGTGGTCGACGCCCTCGCCGTCGGCGGGATCGAGATCGTGATGAGGGCCTGGCCTGGAGACGAAGCGTGGTCGGACCAGGTGGCCCGGGCAGTCACCTCCGGGCTCCCGGTGTTGCTCGATCTCATCGGTCTCCCCTGGAACCTGGCCGAGCCTCTCCCGGTCAACCAGTCGGCCGAAGTCTCCCTGGCCGGGTACGGAGGCTGGTATCTCAGCAGCGAGAACCTCATCGAGCTAAGCGAATGGGCCGACCCTCACGTTGTTCTCCACGAGCTGAGCCACGTCTGGTTCAACCAGACCCTCTTCGTCGGCCGCTGGATCAACGAGGGGTTCGCCGAGGTCTACTCCCGTCGGGCCGCGGTCGATGCCGGCCTCGCCGCCGAGGGAGATCTGTGGGTCGACCAGCCGCCGGTCGACACCGCCGGAGTCGGCCCTCTCAACGACTGGGTGTTCCCCAATCCCGCACAACAACCCGATCCCGACCAGGTCCGCGCCTATGAGGAGTACGGGTATGCCGCCTCGAACTGGGTCATCCAGGAGATCGCCTATGAGGTCGGCTTCGACGCCATGGGCACCGTCATCGCCGCTGCCGACGGCGATCTAATCGCCTACCAGGGAGCGCTTCCCGCGGAGCGGGTAGACTCGCGAGACGATTGGCGGCGTCTCCTCGACCTGGTCGAGGAGATCGGTGGGTCCAACACAGCCACCGAATTGTTCGCCATCTACGTCACCGACGACGACCTCACCACCCGGGGCCAGACTCGCACCATCTACCGGGAGCTGATCGCCGAGGGGGAGGGTTGGCTGCCTCCCTTCTATGTCAGAGAGCCCATGTCCACCTGGGACTTCGACGTGGCCGCGGCCCGGATCACAGAGGCGCAGGTGGTCCTGCGGGAGTGGGCCGTCGCCGTGGCCAACCTCAAAGACCTGGGGGTCGTCCCCGGCGGCACTGTCCGGGATGCCTACGAGACCGCGACCGGGAGCCTCGACCAGGCCAGCTCGCTGGCGTCGGGGACGGTCGAAGCCACCGAGACCGTGCTCGCCGCTCGAGAGGCCATCGATGCCGGCCGCAACCTGGTGATGGACGTCGGTCTGGCAGGTGTCGACCTCGAGGCCGAATACCGGGAGGCGATCGACGCTTTGGGTGCCGAGGACCTCGACGGTGCCATCACCGAAGGCCGAGAGGTGATCAGGCTGGTGGAAGGGTCGGAACGCACCGGACAGCTCCGTCTCGGCATTGCCGGTGTGGGGGTGGTCGTAGTGGGAGGCGCGGTGTTGATCCTGCTACGCCGGCGGGATGTCGGCCCGACCTGAAGGGCTGAAGCCGTGCCCTCGTTCGGAGGCGTTCTCCGAGAATTCGTCATCCAGCCCAGGGTCATCCTCGTCTCACCATGGCCGGCCGTTCCAATGATCACCCCTCCGGTGACGACCACATCAGTCTCAGTCGATCAGGTCGAGGAGGCGGTGATCTCGTCGATCGGCCGCTCTGAGCTCCCCATCCGCAGAAGTGGATTTGGGGAACCCGAGTTGGAGTGAATGCGCAACCGGTTCTCCATGTCCGGTCGAGTTGGCGTCGCGACGACGGTGCAATTGGGTGGAGGGCGACGTACCGACCTTGGGGACTCGACCAAACCGGCTCTCTGTGGTTTCGACTCCAAACGGGCGGCCGGCAACGAGTAGGTGGTGAGCCTCCCCGCGTGTGGTACCTGCTCGCAACGATCAACGACGCGAGTTCAGATAAGTCAGCTCAGAAAGGGGTTCCTGTCCCGCCACAAGATCACTCAGGAAACGGGATAGGTCGCGCGACATCCAGGAAGATCACCCTGAATATCCACAAACCGGAATTGACGTCACTGAGATAGACGAGCTCGCCGTCGGTGGCGATATCCCACGCCAGTGCGAATTCGCGTGTCCCGTCCGGTGCCGCCCACCATCCTTGTGGGTCGGGCCGTGAGGGCGGGACGAAGTATGCGACTTCTCTGGGTTTGGACGGGTCCTTCAGGTCGATGATCCTCACCCCGTCGGATAGCCACGCTACCAACTGGAAGCTGTCGCCGAATCGGGTCGAGGCGCGCGGACTGTAGATGCCGTCGAAGGGGCTGGCGTTGTCCAGGTCCCGGCCGGGCGTACCGATGGTCGAGACCGGACGCGGGTTGGCTTCATCAGTCAGGTCGAAGAGTCGCTGTCGCCCCCACGAGGCGGGTTCCCCGTCGGGACCGATCGTCGGTTGGAGGCGATGGTCGTTCTGGACGAGAAGTGAGTCCCCGAAGCGCCATCCGTCACCCACGAACAGATCGCCGACGACCTTGGACCGGGGACCGAACAAGTACCCGTACGTCTCCTGGGTGGCGGTCGACCCGACATAGATAGGGCTCCTGGCATCGGAAACGTCGACAGTCACCAAGCCGGCGGCAGCGTGAGAGACCACGAGATGGTGAGGATCCGCCCAGGAGGCACTTTGACCGGCCAGAGACCGGTCACCAACCAGGGTACGAAGCGTCTCCGCCAGAAGTGAGGGTCCATCGCGGCGAACATCCCAATCGGCCAACTCCTCGATGTCGAATACTTGGGTCAGGTCGTAGATCCTGACGTCGCCCAGACTATCGGGGTGGTCGAGGAGGGATTGAGGCACCGTGGCTGCGGCGAGAAGCCGGTCGCCATCAGCGATCAGATCCACGTGAGAAGCTCCGCCGGTGTGGTCCCCGGAGTGCACCGTTGACAGCAGCACCGGGTTGGTGGGGACGCCAACGTCGTAGACGGCGAGACCGGCGAATCTCCCGGCGACCCTCGCCGTCCGGCTCTCGTCGCAGAGTTGCAAGGCAACCACCGCGAGGACGACCTGAAACTCCTGGGTGGCCACTCGCTCGACCGAGACGCTGGAAATGGCGGTTCCGGGGAATTCGTCCGCACCGGCAAAGTCCGCCACCACTTCGGGCCGAGCCGGGTCGGATACGTCGATGACTCGAACCCCGGTCCCGGGACAGATATCGCCCCACCCGCCGGAGCCCAGGTACACGTGATCGCCGTTCACCGCGATGTTGGAGTTGAATCCGCTTCTCTCCGGGATGAGGTGACCCACCAATTCGGTGTTGAAGGTTCTGACGACCGGAGTCGGGTATACCGGCTCGGCGACCGGAGCGCCCACGAGGGCACGGTATGGGTTGATTGGCAGGCCATTGGGTTGGTACAGCCCGAAGTGGAGATGGGGAACGGTGCGCTCGGAGTTCCCGCTGTCACCGACGAACCCCAGGACGGTGCCCGCTTGTACCCGCATCCCGACGTGAATGCCCTTCGCATAGCCAAAGCCGAGCCCATCGTCGGTCCCCGGGGTGTCGTTGTCCAGGTGGAGGTACTTGGAACGCCACCCATCGTCGTGACGGACGACGACATACTGGCCGGCGAGGGCTCCCACATCGACCTTCTCGATCACACCCGCGGCCACGGCGACGATCGGCACACCCTTTCTGGCCATGATGTCGATGCCGGCGTGTCGACGTCGTCCACCGTCGCGGAGCGCACCGAAGGTGTCGACGAATGAATGGGGACCGATCACAGGGAAGACGATGGGCGGGGCACGGAGACGACCCACACGGAAGTCCACGGTGTCAGGTTCCGGGTCGGAGAGTTCCGCTGGAATTGTTTCAGGCTCCGGGTCGGGGGGTTCCGTTGGAGTTGGGGCTGGGCTGGCGGGCGAGGTCGTGGTCGTAACCGATGCTGTCGTGGTCGAAGTGGTCGAGGCCGGGATCGTGGTCGTGGTCGTACTCGGAATCGTCGTGGTGGTCGTCGTCGTGGTGGTGGTCGTCGTCGTCGTGGTGGTGGTCGTCGTGGTGGTGGTGGTGGTGGTGGGCGGAGTCTCATTCGCGGCGAAGGCGGGGCCGGACCCAACGAGCAGTGACAGCACGAGGGCCGACCCGATCAGCCGGCGCCATGGCTCGGCATCTGGATGGAGACGCAGCAAACTAAGACGGGCTTCCATGCCATCCCCTCGCCTGATTAGCCGGGTCTTCTTCCGGTGCCTGCCCCTCGTCGAGGTCAGGTTTCGCCACACCATCGGGGAAACTTAACTGAGGTTCGCCCGTGCTTGCCAGATCAGAGCTGCCGACAGACCTGGCCACGATGTCCGGAGGCATGGTGGGAAGACTCGCATCGACCGACAATCCCTGGAGCCGAAGACAGGTCCCGCTGAAACGGTCACCCCAGCCCGGAGAAGAATTCGATGATCGCCTGGGTGTCGTCGGAGAAGGCCCAGCGCTCGGTGACCTTCCCATCTTCGACGTGGGCGATCTCGGCGGTCCTATAGGTGAACGGCCCGTCTCCGGCGTCGACGGTGGCAATCACCAGCCCGACCACATGATCGTCGTTGGCGACCACATCGTGCAGTTCGGCGTCGAACTCGATTCCCTCCAGACCGGACATCGACTCGAACAACGCCTGCTTCCCGTGGAGCGTCTCCGCGCCGATCTGATGCCAGACCACATCGTCGGCGATCAAGTCCGCAGCCGTCTCATCTCCCGCCATGAACCTCTCCATGGCGGTGCGGTAAACGGTGGCATTGGGGTGTTCAGCCATTGACTCCCTCTCTTCCAACTGCCAGGGACGAGATCCCGTGGCTCTCATGTGGTAATTACCGGAACCCGGCCAATGTCGCAACGAGTTTCCGCTGATCGCCCTTGACATCGACCTCGACGGGGACTTCTGAGGAGAGAAGCGACGAATCGCGGCATAATTGAGATGTGGGATGGCGCAGGCTCTTCTTATGGGGCCTGATCGTCGGATTGACAGCATTGGCGGCGACCCAGGCCCATGCCCAAGAACAGGGAATCCTGGTGACTGAAGTCTCCGGGCCGATCACACCCGCGGTCGCCCACCACCTGGAGTCGGCGGTCGAGGCGGCCGCAGATTCGAACTCGGTCCTCGTCGTCCTGATCGACACACCCGGCGGGTTGGACGTATCCACCCGTCAGATCGTCCAGGAGTTCCTCAACGCCCCGACACCCGTGGTGGCCTACGTCCACCCCGGCGGCGCCCGTGCCGCCTCCGCCGGGACCTTCATCGTGATGTCGGCTCATGTCGCCGCGATGGCACCGGCAACCACGATCGGGGCGGCCACTCCGGTGGACCTCCAGACCGGTGAGGAGGGAAGCGACAAGATCATCAACGATTCGGCGGCCTTCGCAGTCTCGGTGGCCGAAGAGCGCGGACGCAACGTCGAGTTCGCCGAGGCGGCGGTACGCGAGGGCCGGTCGATCACGGCGGCGGAGGCGGGGGAGTCGAACGTGGTCGATCTGCTCGCCGGCGACCTCGGTGAGCTCCTTGCCGCCATCGATGGCATGGAAGTCGAAGTCCCCGGAGGCGAGACCACTCTCAGGACGGCCGGTGTCGTCCCCGAGACCTTTCAAATGTCGTTGTTCGGCCGGGTCCTCTCCACCCTCGCCGATCCGAACATCGCCGTCCTGTTCCTCTCCTTGGGCACTCTCGCCGTGATCTACGAGGCGGCCAATCCTGGGCTCGGGTTCGCCGGGATGGCCGGGATCATCCTGTTGCTGGTCGGATTCTTCGCCCTCAGTGTGCTCCCCGTCCAGACGACCGGAGTCGCCCTGTTGATCCTGGCTGCAGCACTTTTCATCGGGGAGCTCTTCGTCCCGGGTGTGGGGGTCCTGGCCGCCGGGGGAACCATCGCACTGCTGCTGTCGGGGGTGTTCTTGTTCGAAGGCGACCTCGAGGTGAGCCCTCCCGTCCTCTGGCCCACCGCCCTCCTCATGGGTCTGTTCACCGCTTTGGCCGGCCGTGCCGTGGTCAGAGCCCGAGTGAGACCGTCCACTACGGGGGTCGACCTGCTCCTGGGCAGACCCGTTACCGTTCGAGGAGACCCCGAAGGGGGGTGGTCCGCCTTTCTCGACGGCTCGTGGTGGACGATTCGCTCCTCCGGCAGCGAGCTGCAGGAGGGTGACCGGGCCGAGGTCGTGGGAAGAGACGGACTCGAACTTGTAGTCGACCCGATCGGAGACCGAGATGACCCCTGAAACGGCTATTGGATGGACGATCGCAGGTGTCTTCCTCATCGTGATCCTGAGAGCCTCGATACACATCCTCAACGAGTACGAGCGAGGGGTGTTGTTCCGGCTGGGTCGGGTCACCGGCGAACCGAGGGGGCCCGGGCTCATCTTGATCATCCCCATAGTCGACAAACTGGTCCGGGTGAGTCTCCGCACCGTGACTCTCGACATCCCCCCTCAGGACATCATCACCAGGGACAACGTCACCGTGCGGGTCAATGCCGTGGCCTACTTCCGGGTGGTCGACGCCAACAAGGCGATCCTCGAGATCGAAGACTTCAACTTCGGCACCTCACAGGTGGCCCAGACCACCTTGCGCAGCATCATCGGGCAGGCGGAGCTCGACGAGTTGCTGATCAACCGCGATGAGATCAACCGTCGCCTCCAGCAGATCATCGACACGTTGACCGACGCGTGGGGGGTGAAGGTCAGCCTGGTCGAAGTCAAGGACGTCGAGCTGCCGGACGCCATGCGTCGGGCCATGGCCCATCAGGCCGAGGCGGAGCGGGATCGGCGAGCCAAGGTGATCCATGCCCTCGGGGAGAAGGAGGCCGCCGAGACACTGGCCGAGGCGGCGAGGCTGCTGGAGGATCGCCCCGCTGCCATGCACCTGCGGATCCTGCAGACCCTGGCCGACATCGCCGAGGAGCACAACTCGACGCTGATCTTCCCGCTCCCGATGGAGATACTCCGGGTGGTCGATGCACTTGATCCGTCCTCGCGCCGTTCGTCGAAAGGCGAGGGTCGGGACACCGGGGGTGGGGAGTGAGCCAGCTCTCCTTGGAACGGGTGGGAGGGGACTCGGCCTGACCTCAGCCGCTGAGGAACTCGATCAGGGCACGGGCGATGGCGTCGGCGATCTCCGCCTGAAAACGCTGGTCTTTCAGTAGCGCGGCATCTGAGGGGTTGCGCATGTTGCCGGCCTCCAGGAACACCGCCGGGACGTCCGATAGGTTGAGCCCGCCGAGGTCGTCGCGCTCGGAGAAGCCGTCTTCGCCGATGTAGTCGGCCACCGGCATCCCGGTGTCGAGGTAGGCGGCGTGGACCGCCTCTGCGAGCCTTTTCGAATCGGCGGCGATGTCGTCGGTGAGCCCCGGGACGCTGGCCGGATGGATGACGTGGAACCCACTCCCGTCGTCCGGCCCTCCGTCGGCATGGATCGAGACCACGGCATCGGCGGCGTTCCGGTTGCCGGTGGCGGCGCGTTCGGTGATGCAGGGCCCCCAGCCCTCGTTGTCGGCGCGGGTGAGCACCACCGTCGCACCCGCCTCCTCGAGGATCGGAACCAGCAGTTCGGCGATCGTCCAGTTGAACTGGGCCTCGGTGTACCCGTCCAGTGTCGACGTTCCCGTCGTGTTGCAGGGTTTGGTTCCGTTGCCGATGTCGACGAGACGTCCGATCTCCTCGGGATGGGCCCAGTTCATCCCGTTGTGGCCCGGGTCGATGACGATGACGGCGCCGGCCAACACCGGCGTCGCGGTGGCTGTGGTCGTGGTTGGAACCGTGGTGGTGGTGGTGGTCGATGGAGCCTGCGTCGTCGAAGTGACAGTCGGGGCAGACGTGGTCGTGGCGATGGGCTCGACGGTGGTGGAGACACAGCCGACCAACCCGATGGCGAGGGAGACAAACCAAGAGCCGGCTTTCATCGGAGCAGCGTATCCGTGCGTCGAAAGTTAGTGCCCCGACCAGCAACATCTGCCGCGTTCAGGACGGCCAGATGACCCCGCCGGCTGCGTTCTCGTCCTCGCCGAACGGGCCAGTGCGACTTCGTCCTACGTCCTTGCCGGGCGGCGCCCCTGGCTCGCCCTGAACATCGCCAACGTCACAGGCCGGAGCACTAGCCTCCCTCCATGCGAATCATGGCGTGGGTCTTGTGGGTGTTGGCCGCGGTCTGGGTGGTGATGGCGCTGTTCGGCGCCGCCAACTTCCAGGAGCTCTACGGAGGCACCTCGGGGGCGCAGTTGTTGGGACTGGCGATTCTCACCGCACTGTTCCCGGCCATCGTGGGATGGTGGCTCTACCGGCGGTCGAAAGCCTGAGACCGTTGGCTCGAGCCAACCGCCACAGCCCGCCGTCTCCGCTTGACTGGAGAGACATGAGCGACGCACCCGACATCCTCGGACAGGATCTACGTCCCCCGTTCTTCCCCGTCTCCAACGCGGCCGAGATCGGGCTCGAACCACCGCAAGATCGCATCGGCGTCCCGATACGCACCTGGGTTCGGGCGCTGGCGGGAATGCAGAAAGAAGCCTTGGTCTTCAACGGGTCCACGGGGAGGTCGTGGCGGTTGGTCAGCGACGAAGGCCCCTATCTCGCCGGGCACGACCAAGCGCCCTGCCCGCTGTGCACCTTCATCACGGGGATGGTCGCCTCGTATCTGAACGAGATCACCTCGCTGGCCCGGCGGCGCGGTCTCGAGATCGACGACATCGCCGTAACGGTCTCCAACTACTACAGCATGGAGGGCTCCGCCCTGCGCGGGACGATGCTCGGTGGTGCCATGGCTCCCGACCTCGCCGTCGAGATCGCGGCCGGCGCCGACCGCGCCGAGCTCGAAGAGCTGGTGCGCCAGGCCATTGCTGCCTCTCCGGTGCATGCTCTCCTGAACGGCGAGAACCACAGCCTCTTCACCCTGAGCTGGAACGGCGACCAGATCCCCGTCGGGGAAGTGTCCGCTCTCGACGGCGCCCCCCACCCCGATCCGGATGACGTGTTCGACAAGGCAGAGGTGGCCGACGTTCCCGTCGCCGACGATCTCATGGTCAAGGCGAAGCCGGCCGACCAGGTCGAAGGAGTCCCCGGAGGGATCAACACCAGTCTCCAGGAGTCACAGAGCCGAACCCTCCATGTCCAGGCACGCGGCACGATACGCGACGACGGTGTCAAGGAGATCCACGAGAACCTGTTCCAACCCATCGGCTCGGAGTTCAGGTTCCTCTCAGACGAGGCCCCGGAGGCGGGGGGCCGAGGTCTCGCCCCGGACGCGCTCAGCTATCTGGCCGCGGGAATCGGGTTCTGCTTCATGACCCAGTTCGGACGTTACGCCAGCATCACCAAGAAACGACTCGACGAGTACCGGATCGTGCAGGACACCCACTTCGCCTCTGGGGATGCCGACTCCCCGGGCCGTGCCGACCCGGTGGAGACTCACGTCTACCTGGTCACTCCGGAAGGTGAGGAGTTCGCTCGCAAGACGCTCGACATGGGGGAGCGGACCTGCTTCCTCCATGCCACCTGCCGGACCGACCTCGAGCCCAAGCTGGCGATCACAACCGCCTGATCCGACCCGCCCCCACCCCTTTTCGCGCATCAAAAGCGCTGAAGACGCGCCGTTCGATGCGCGAAAACGGGTTGGCCGGCTTAGGAGAACGGAGTTGGGTGCCGATGAGTAGTGGTGCCTCGACTGATGGGGAATGCAGGCTCTTCCTCCTCGCCAACCGGCGGGGACGTTGGGCGCGCCTCGGTCTGGCGCCTGTCCCTGGCAATCGCCCTCGTCGGCGTGGCGATCACGGCCATGGTCACCTGGTGGATGTGGGATGAGGGAAGTCAGGAGAAGGAACGTCAACTCGCCAACCAGGGCCAGTTGCTCGCCGACTCGGTCGACCGCGCCCTCGATGAGGTCGTGGAGCGTCTCGCTGGCATCGCCAGCTTCTATCGGGCCAGCGAGGATGTGAGTGCGGAGTCATTCCGCCTCTACACCGAGAATCTCCATTCGATCCCGGGAATGCGCGGTCTCGGCTACATCCCGATGGTGGCGCCCCGCGACCTCGCCGACCATGAGGCCGAGATCTCTCAGACCATCCCCGGCTACTACGTGTTCGAGATCGACGACACCGGCAACCGCGTTCCGGCTTCCCTGCGGTGGTTCCACGCTCCGGTGCAATGGTTCGAGCCCGCGGACGACCCGGCCCGGCCACACGGGTTCGACACTGCTTCCGAGCCGACTCGTCTGCAGGCGATGAGAATGGCGATCGATACCGCCGGTGTCGCCGTGACTGGGTTCATCAATCTCGTCGATGAGAGACCAGACGAGTCTTTCCTCGTCTATCTGCCGGTGACCGATCCGGACACCGGGAGAGTCGTGGGTTTCACTGTCGCTCCGATGGAACTGAGCACGCTGCTCGACGGGCAGATCAGCCAGAGTCTCGCCACTCAGATCGACTGGAGGATCGAGAGTGTGCCCCGCCATACCATGGCTCCCGGTGCATCCAAGGACAGGTGGGCCACCGTGATGGACGTGGGCAACCAGTGGTGGCAGCTCACGGTCACCTGGAACGAGCCAGCCAACCTGGCGCGCTCCACCACCAACCTCAACCTGGTTGTCCTCGCCGGGCTCTCGGCGAGTCTGCTGGCTGCCGCCGGCTTCTATCAGTATCGAAGAAGGCGGGAGGCACAGAGCGAAGTCGGCCAGCTGCGTTCACTGGCTCGAGCCAAGGACCAGTTCCTCGCCTCGGTGAGCCACGAGTTGCGCACCCCGCTCACCGGAGTGCTCGGCTTTGCCGAGTTGCTCCGGGACGAGCACGCCGACCTGAGCGACCACGAGCGGCGCGCCATGATCACCAACGTCGCCCAGGAGGCCACCGACCTCGCCTCGATCATCGACGACCTCCTGGTGGCGGCGCGATCAGAGCTCGACCTACTCGCCATCACCCGGGTTCCCGTCTCACTCAGGGCTCAGGTCGCCCAGGTGGTGGAGACATTCGACGAGTCGATCCGCCCCATCGTGGACGACGCAGGCCCGCGTCACACGAGTGCTCTCGGCGACCCCGGGCGGGTGCGTCAGGTCATCCGCAATCTCATCACCAACGCCGACCGATACGGCGGCGAACACGTCGAGGTCCGGTTCGGCGGCGACGACGAGACGGCGTGGCTCGAAGTGGCCGACAACGGCGAGGGCATTCCCCCGACGGAGTGGGAGCGCATCTTCGAGCCTTATTACCGGGCCCATCAGGACCACAACGGCCAGCCGGCTGCTCTCGGGATCGGGCTCAGCGTCGCCCGGCACCTGGCCAGGCTCATGGACGGGGACCTGCGTTATCGCCGGGAGGACAGGTGGAGCGTGTTCACGCTGGTGCTTCCGGTGGCGAACCGGGTGGCTGAGAAGACCGCCACACCCCTGGAGGCGGTCCAGGGCTGAGGTGGTAGTCAGCTATCACTCCCGAGTTCGACTCAGTTCAGGCCCTTCATCCCCGCAACGATACGGTCGCGTTCGTCGCGACAACGCTGGCACACGGGGAGACCCTGATAGTCACGTGAGGGCACCCACACCTTGCCGCAGAGGGCGGTGATCGGCTCCCCGGTGAAGTAGCCCCGCATCTGGTCGCCTCGCATCACGATGTGAGCGACATCGTCGGAGTCTCCCTGACTGACACGCGGCTGCGGCCGGCGAAGAGTCGTCGTGTCGCGTTCGGTCATACACCGAGGATAGGGCCGGTGGTCGGCTCACAGATCGTGTGTAGCTGAACACCGGAAGACTGTTGTCCTCATCTCTCATCGTGTCGGCAGGAATACCCTCCAGGACTAGATGCGACTCGGCAACGTCCTCATGATGGTCGGCGCCGCCGTCCTGGTGGTCGGCGCCCTGGTCCGGTTCGCTCCCGGGCTGTTCTCGTGGTTCGGCAACCTGCCCGGCGACATCCGCATCGAGGGAGAGAACTCCAGGGTGTACATCCCCATCACTTCGATGATTCTGATCTCTGTCGTCCTCACCGTTTTGGTGAACCTGGTCGGCTCGATGTTCCGGGACCGATGACCGGGTTCGATGGCGATTGAAGCCGCGGAATCACGGGTACTCTGACCCGGAGGAGCGTTTCACATGCCCGCAGTGGTAGGGGTCTTCCCCGACAGGCAGGAGACGGAGAGCGCCATCGACGAGTTGGTGCGTCTCGGTGTCGACCAGGACGCCATCGGCGTCGTCTGGCGGGAGAAGTCTGTGCCCAAACAGGAAGAGGTCGAGGTCATCGTCTACGTCGACCATTTCGAAGAGCCCTCCGTCGAGGCCCGCAAAGGCGCTATCGGCGGTGCCGTGGGGGGAGGGGCGGCCGGTGTCGGCAGCGTCATCCTCGCCTCGGCCGGTGGTGTGGTCCTGGCCACACCGATCGGAGCGCTGCTCGCCGCAGGCACCCTCGCCGCCGCCGCTCTGGCCGCAGCCGCCGGAGTCGTCGGCGGCTCGATCACGGGAGGCGTCATCGGGGCGCTGCTCGGAGCCACCGACCATGACGCCACCAAGGTGAAGAAGACCGAGACCCGATACCGAGACGCCATCGAGCGTGAGGGGTTCGTCGTCGTCATCGAGTCCGCCGAAGACGAGGTTGACCGGGCCACGTCTGCCCTCGGCGAGGTCGGGGCGACCGACGTCTCGGTGTTGCGCGGACAAGGCGACGTCCCCAGGAGGGTCACTCTGCGCCAGGAGGAATGAGGGCCCCTCTTGACCCCGCGCGGGTCGACGGCCATACTCACCCCGTGATGGACCACTCGATCAGCTCGACCATCATCATTATCGACTAGGCGCAGACCCCACCGGTCTGTGCCCCTGACCCTCTGCATTCGCAGGGGGTTTTCTAATTGGCCAACCAGGTGACCACCCATGGAACTCGAGATATACGACACCACATTGCGAGACGGCTCCCAACAGGAGGGGATCAGCCTTACCGTCAACGACAAACTGCGCGTGGCCCGCCTGCTCGACGAGCTCGGTGTCGCCTTCATCGAGGGGGGCTGGCCGGGAGCGAATCAGAAAGACACCGAGTTCTTCGCCCGGGCCCGCTCCGAGCTCGACCTGCGGAACTCCGTGCTCACCGCGTTCGGCTCGACCCGGCGTCCCCGTGGCGAGGTGGCCATCGACCCGCAGCTGCGGGCGCTGCTCGACGCCGATACCGAGTTCATCTGCCTGGTGGGCAAGACCTGGGACTACCACGTCACCGAGGCGCTCCGGGTCGACCTCGACGAGGGGAAGCGGATGGTCGCCGAGTCGATCGAGTTCCTGAAGTCCCACGGCCGGAGGGTCTTCTTCGACGCCGAGCACTTCTTCGACGGGTTCAAGGCCAACCCCGACTACGCCCTAGGAGTGCTCCAGGCGGCTTACGACGCCGGGGCCGAGCGTCTGGTCCTGTGCGACACCAACGGCGGGTCGCTTCCCAGCGAGACGCTGGTGGCCATAGAGAAGGTCGGCGGGATGCTTCCCGAGGCGTTGGTGGGAGTGCACTACCACGACGACGTCGGCACCGCGGTGGCTTCCTCGATCAGCGCGGTCGAGGCGGGGGTCACTCAGGTGCAGGGCTGCATCAACGGCTACGGGGAGCGGACCGGCAACGCCAACCTCTCGACGCTCATCCCCGACCTGGAGGTGAAGATGGGACGGAAGGTCATCACCGGTGACCTCGGGCTCATCACCTCGATCTCGCATCACATAGCCGAGATCGTCAACATCACCCTCGACCCCCACCGTCCCTACGTCGGGGCTTCGGCCTTCACTCATAAGGCGGGTCTCCACACGTCGGCGCTGGCACGACGTCCCGACGCCTACGAGCACGAAAACCCGTCCCAGGTCGGGAACCGGACCCGGATGGTGGTCAGCGAGCTGGCCGGCAAGGCTTCGGTGCTGTCCAAAGCCGACGAGCTGGGTCTGGACGTGGACGGCGAGCTGGCCGGTGCGGTCGTCGAGCGGGTCAAGGAGCTCGAGCACCAGGGTTACCACTTCGAGGCGGCCGACGGCTCGTTCGAGCTCCTGGTCAGGGAGATGACCGGTTGGACCAACCCCTACTTCGAGCTGGAGTCGTTCCGGGTCCAGTCCGAGCGACGCAGCGACGAGGTGGTCACCTCCGAGGCCACCGTGAGGCTCCGGGTCGGAGGCGAGCGGCGGGTCAGTGTCGGGGAAGGGGTGGGGCCGGTGCATGCCCTCGACATGGCGTTGCGCGGCGCGCTGCGTGACGACTTCCCGGGGGTGGCCGACTTGAGGCTCACCGACTACCGGGTGAGGGTCCTCGACTCCCATGACGGCACGTCGGCCTGGGTGCGGGTCCTCATCGAGACCTCCGACCACGACTCGTCGTGGGGCACCATCGGGGTCCACGAGAACGTCATCGAGGCCTCGTGGGAGGCTCTCACCGACGGCATCGTGGTCGGCCTGCTCCGCCAGGCCTGACCCGCAACCCGCCAACGCGACGCGAACCCTGGGTTGCAGGCCCCGCTCAGCGAAGTCTGGCGCCCTGAGAACGCGGGAAGGCCACGTCTAATGTGCCCGGGAAGGAGGCCGCGCCCTGGTCAGTCGTCGTGTCATCACCGAGAGCCCGCCCAACATCGGCGTCGAAATGGCCGCGCTGACAGGTGAGCCGCTGAGCCAGGACAGCATGTACGTGCGGTGCAATCTCCCGGTGCCGGAGACACCGCCGTCGGGGTTCCAGCTCATCGTCCCCGGAGTACAGGATCGGTTCATCACCCCCGAGCACCTGGAGCAATTCGAGAGGGTGACCACCGAGATCGTCCTCGAATGCGCGGGCAACGGGCGCACCCTGATGGCCACCCCCGTCCCCGGGGGAACGCCATGGGATCTCGACGCGGTCTCGGCGATCACGGTCAGCGGCTACCGCCTCGCCGACTTACTCGGCCATCTGCCCGTGGAGGTCGTCGAAGTGGTGTTCACCGGGGCCGACGTCGGCACGGTCGAAGACGGGAGCCGGGTGCCGTACCAGTTCTCCATCACCCGCGACCTGGCGGAGTCGCCGGTCCCGATCCTGGCCACCCACATCGGCGACGAGCCGCTGACCCGGCTCCACGGCGCCCCGATCCGGCTGGTCGTCCCCGGTCACTACGCCATGAAGTCGGTGAAGTGGTTGGTGGAGGTGGAGGCCGTCACCGAGCCGTTTAGGGGTCACTTCGTCGAGAAGTACCGCTACTTCGGTGACTCCTTCCTGGAGCCGGAGGGGGCTCCGGTGGCGGAGTTGGCGGTCAGGTCGATGATTGCCTCGCCACGTGCCGGTGAGCTTCTCCCGGCCGGGCCCATAGAGATCCGGGGTTCGGCGTGGTCCGGCCCGGCAGAGGTGGTGAACGTCGAGGTTTCGATCGACGAGGGCGAGACGTGGCATCCCGCCACGCTCGACATCGACGAGGGCCGCAGCCAGTGGGCACCGGTTGCCTGGGTCTACCGCGCCGAAGCGGAGCCGGGAGGTCTCGAAATCCTGGCCCGGGCTACCGACTCCGCCGGGCACACCCAGCCTCTCGAGCCCCGTTGGAACGGCAACGGGTACGCCAACAACGTGGTGCACCGGGTCACAGTCGACTTGGCCCTTCCGCGTTCTCAGGGCGCCAGACTTCGCTGAGCGGGGCCTGCAACCCAGGGTTCGCGGTTTGGGAGACCTCTAGAAGCGGGACCGGGCCATCGCCATCAACACCGCCGCGACGGCAGCGAGCATGGCGGCGCCCAGCCAGGCCGTCCCATAGCCGAACGACTGGGCGACGACCCCGAAGAGGAGAGGACCGCTGGCGTTGCCCACCCCCAGCCCGGCGGTCCCGATTCCCGCCACCGCTCCCGGCCGGTCCGGGTTGGTCTTGATCAGAGACAGAAAGAAGATCCCGGTCCAGGCCCAGCCGCCGGTGAAGGCCCCAATCGTCCCCAGGACGAGGAGCAGGTTGTTCCCGGTTCCCCCCAACGCCATGGTTGCCGCGCCCACGGCGAGCATGAGGGCGATCAGCTTGAACTGGGGTCCGCCGGTCCGGTCCGCCATCACCCCGGTGCCCACCCGGGCGATGATCCCGGCGACGCTTCCGACGGCCAACAGGATCCCCGCGCCGGCCGGGCTGATCCCCATCGCCACCGCACTGTCGGTGAGGAAGATCCCCACTCCACTGGCGGCGGCGGTGCCCATGGCCGCGGCCGCCGCCGCCAGCAGGAGCGCTCGTCGTTTCGATCCCGACGCACGCGGGACGTCGTCTCCGCCACCGGGCTCGCGTTCCGCCCGCGGCCGGGTGTCGAGACGGGGAAGCAGGACCATGACGGCGATCCAGGGGACGATCCCCACCGCGAAGGCCCAGCGCCACCCCACGGTCAGTGCGATGAGCGGGACGGCGAGCCCGGCAGCCAGTGTCGACGCCGGGATCGAGGCTTCCTTGATCCCGAAGGCGAGGCCCTGGCGGCCCAACGGCACTGCCCGGTCGACGACGATTGCCAGGGCGGGGTCGGTGACCGCGACGGCGACACCGGCCAGGCAGAGAAAGACGACCAGGGTGCCCCAACCGGTGGCGAGCAGTCCCAGACCGACCAGGGCGGCAACGGTCATCGTGCTCCCCAGGTAGAGGGTGGTCTTGGGGCCGATACGGTCGGCGAGACGACCCCCGAACGGTGCCATGAGGGCCCCGCACACGAATCCGATGGTGACCGCGGCTCCGAGCGCAGCCTCGGTGAACCCGAACTCCTCCTTTATCTGCACGGCGAGACCACCCACCATGAAGAGGGGGAGAGCGGCGAGGACGAGTCCGCTGGCGACGACGATCATGCCCGAAAGGGCGTCACTCATCGTGGCGGGGCTTCCGGTAGTCCGTTGGCTCTCGGTCAAGCGGACACCGTATCGTGATTTCATGCTCCTCAGCCAGAAGGATCGAGCGGGACTTGCCGGCGACGCCGGCCCCGCGGTGGCGATGGCGATGGACCTGATCGTCGCCGCGGGCCGGGCCATGGGCGCCGAGCGTCTCCTCGACATCAGCGCCGCTCACATCGACGGTTGTCTCTATCACGGACAGGCCAGTATGGACTTCGCCGCGAAGCTGGCCGATCTGGGGGCCAAAGTCGCCGTCCCCACCACTCTCAACGTCTCCTCCCTCGACCTCCTCCATCCCGATCTCTTCCGGGGCGACGAGGGACTCGCTCGCCAGGCGCGTTCGTTGATGGACGCGTACGTGGCGATGGGGTGCCGCCCCACCTGGACCTGTGCTCCGTTCCAGCTCGCCGAACGCCCCGGGTTCGGCGATCAGATCGCCTGGGGCGAGTCCAATGCCATCGTGTTCGCCAACTCGGTGCTCGGTGCCCGCACCAACCGCTACGGCGACTTCATCGACATCTGCTGTGCCATAACCGGCCGGGCGCCCGCCGCCGGGTTGCATCTCGACGATGGTCGGCGGGCCACTTTTCGGGTCGACGTGGACATCGACGACCGGCTTCTCGACAACGACCTCACCTACGTCGCTCTGGGCCATGTGATCGGGCAGGAGGCGGGGACCGAGGTAGCGGTGATCACCGGTCTCGACCACCGCGCCGACGAGGATCGGCTCAAGGCGCTGGGAGCGGCGGCGGCGTCTTCAGGGGCCGTGGGCATGTTCCATGTCGCCGGGGTCACCCCGGAAGCGGAGACGGTGGAGGCGGCCACACACGGGAACGAACCCAACCGAGTCGTCACCGTCGACGCCGGCCGACTCCGAGATGCCGTGTCCCAGCTCTCGGCACCCGCCACGACACTGGGTGCGGTGAGCATCGGGACACCGCACGCCTCGCTGGCCGAGATGGCTGCTCTCGCCAGGCTGGTCGAGGGCCGTCACACCGCGGTTCCCTTCTACGTCAACACCGGTCGTGACATGCTCGATCGAGCGGGAGAAGCGGGCCATCTGGAGGTGATCGAAGGGTTCGGGGCGACCATCGTCACCGACACCTGCACCTACATCACCCCCATCATGGAGGATCCTGACGGTGCGGTGATGACCAACTCCGGCAAGTGGGCCTACTACGCCCCGGGGAACATCGGCGTGCAAGTGGTTCTCGCCGGTCTCTCCGACTGCGTCGACTCGGCGGTCAGCGGCGAGATCCGGGTGGGAGAGCTCTGATGGTCGGGGTGCTGATCGAAGGGGAAGCCACGGGAGAGGCGGCGATTCTCGACGCGCCGCTGTCCTTCTGGGGAGGCTACGACCCCGAGACGGGAAGGATCATCGACAGGGCTCACCCCCAGCGCGGCGAGTCACTGGCCGGGAAGGTGCTCGCCATGGCCCATGGCCGGGGGTCGAGCTCGTCGTCCGCGGTGATCGCCGAGTCGCTCCGCATCGGCACCGGGCCGGCGGCCTTCGTCCTCGGTGAGCCCGACTCGATCATCGTGGCCGGGGTGCTGGCGGCACGACTTCTCTACGGGGTGGAGTGCCCGGTGGTGGTCGGTGAGGTCAGCGGTCCCGGGTTGTGGCGGGTGTGGGCCGGGGGTGTCGAACAACTCGAGTGACGAGGGCGCGCTCCGAGACGGCTGCGCTTACGATGTTCGCCGGTGCTTCCGATCCGAGACGTCAACCCCACCCGCATCAGGCCGTGGGTGACCCTGCTGCTGATCGCCTCCTGCGTCGCGGTGTTCTTCGGGCTCCAGAACCACGAGACGCAGCGGGAGCAGATCGAGTTCCTCTACCAACGCGCCGCCGTCTCATGTGAGATCCTCACCGGCCAACCGCTCACCGTGGCCGAGATCCAGGACCAGGAGTGCAACAACGAGCCCGGTCAGGTGGTGTTCCCGGAGAAGCAGCCTCTGGTGTCGATGCTCACCTCGATGTTCCTCCACGGTGGACTCGCCCACCTCCTGTTCAACATGTGGTCGTTGTGGATCTTCGGCAACAACGTCGAGGAGGCCTTCGGCCACTTCCGCTATCTCCTCCTCTATCTGTCCGGAGGCGTGGTGGCGACGTTGGCCTTCGTGTTCTTCAACCCGTTCTCCACGGACCCGCTGGTCGGAGCGTCGGGTGCGATCGCGGCGGCTCTCGGAGCCTATGCGGTGCTCTTCCCTGGACATCGGATCATCACGTTCGTGGGGTGGTTCCTGGTACCGCTGCCGGCGATCGTCTTCCTGGCCTTCTGGTTCGTCGGCCAGTTCGGCCTGGGGGGCACGAACGTGGCGTGGGAGGCCCACGTCGGCGGATTCGTCTTCGGGTTGGTGATCGCTCTCGCCTTCCGCCGCTCACTGTTGCGGCGGGTGGCCGCGGTGCGGTGATCTCTTGCCACCAACCGCTTTCGCGCATCACATGCGCCGAAAGCGCGCCATATGATGCGCGAAAACGGTATTTGGGGTGGTCATGAGCATCGA
>CAZYCX010000030.1:0-28024 GCA_964645875.1 uncultured Acidimicrobiaceae bacterium | reverse complement strand
GCAAAGCTGACCTTCTCGAATCAGTAGACCCCGACAAGACGGACGCTTTGCGCAGGGAGGGTGGGAGCATCATCGAGCGTCTAGACATCCGCCCCCTAGAGGTTGTCTAGGGGGCGGATGTCGCTCTCGAGTTGTGACGTCGGTTTACCTGAAGTTCGGATCCTCGAACTGGAAGTAGACGACGGTGTACTGAGTGCCCGAGGCGTCCTCGGTCTCGAAGACCTTGCAAGCCGTGGCTTGGCCGCCGTCGTCTGTCAATGGATCCTCGTTGTCGTCGAGGAGTGACGGGTACTCATTAGATTCGAGTACGTCGTCGAACTCGTCACCGTCTCCGGTATCCTTGCCCCGGACGTTGCACCAGATCACGTCCACAAATGTCCCCGGACTGCTGCCGTCGTACTGGAGCGAGTCGAAGTCCGGCGGGCTGCCGAACTCCTTGGTGAAGTCGAGTCGACCGGCGGCTGTAAGAGTTCCATCACCTTCAAAAGCAAGTGTGACCTGGTTGCCGTCGTTGGTGAAGGTGGCGTCCTTGTCAAAGCACTCGAACAAGGCGTTCGCGAAGATCGCGGCCGTGACTTCGACGATGGGCCCTTCCTCATCGGTCAGCGTCACCGGCGTGTCACAGAAGAAATTCGGTGCCTCGCCGATGCAGAAGCTGATGTGGCTCAGCGAATGGAAGCGACCGTTCTGCGGGTTGACCGGCGCATGAAGCCCCGTATCGGCAACATTGCCACCGGGCCTGTAGTCATAGAGGTTGGCGTTAGGCCCACCCTTAACAATCACCGCCGCAGCCTCGAAGTCACCGCTAAACGAGAAATCGAATACCTGTCCGCTGTTCGTGTTGCGTACGACGACTGTGACCGATCCGCTCAACTCATCGAAAGAAAGTTCGATTGTCTCGCTGGTCGGCTTATCCGTCTTGTGCTCGAAGAGGTAGTCGCCTGCGTCCAGCAGATCAGAGCAACTGGGATTTCCCCCGACCTCGATCGGCTGCACACCGTCGCCCGAAGGACCTCCGGGGGCAGCACTTGCCGGGAGCACCACCAACAAAGCCAGTGCGACCACTACCGCCAACACGCCGGACGCTGTCCCCGCTTTGATCCGTCCGTCCGATGATTTGAGCTTCCCAAATAAGTTTCTGGCTGATGCCATAGTGTTTCCTCCCATTCGCCCGAAGTTCGTCGCTCCGGATGCGTTCGTGTCGGGGTTCCCCCACGCCCAGGCGGGCTGCCCCCTTATGCAGAAGAGCGGAATCTAGTCATGTTGATACGGCCGCGTGTGCGAATTCGCGAAAAATTGGTAAGCGACACTGTACGCAACATGGATGGGACTACCGGTTCGGTTCGCTACGAAGTCCCTGTAGCCGGGTCTCCAACAGGGGCATCGCCGCCTCGTAACCCCGGGCGGCTACCCCCGATGGGTCGTCGAATTCGAGCATCGACACGCCACGCATGTCGAGATCGAGGTAGTGGTCGGCGAGCCCATTGCTCACCTGGGTGTCGCGCTCCAGCATCGAGGCGGTGATCATCGATCTCATCAGGACGGCCGAGATACGCGGATACTGCGTTCGTCCCGATCCGAAGTTGGAGCGAAGGGCATCCCACCCCGAAACCGACAGTCCGAAGTCGCCATGAGCGCCAGGACCGCGCGGCGGGGCCACGTCGACCGCCACCACCTTTCCGATGGGAGCCTTCGCTCGGGCGATGTCGATCGGCAGGTTGTTGAGCACTCCGCCGTCGATGAGGAGCGAGTCGCCCAGCGGCACCGGGGGCATAACTCCCGGAATGGCACTGGTGGCGCGGATCGTCACCACCACTGAGCCTCGGTCATGGACGTGGAGCCGTGAGGTGGTCAGGTCGGTGGAAACGGCGAAGCAAGTCCGCCACAGGTCTTCGATGTCACGATCACCGAACGTCTCCCTGGCCGAGTGGGCGATCCGATCGCCCTTGATGAGCGAGACCAACGGGATGGTGTAGTCGAGAACCTTCGGGAAGTGCTGTTGCGCCCATGCCACGATCTGGTCGGGGGTCATGCCGTTGGCAATGACCAGGCCGATGATCGCCCCGATGGAAGTCCCGCCCACCATGTCGACGGGAAAGCCGAGCTCTCCCAAGGCGCGGTAGACACCGATGTGGGCGAACCCACGGCCACCCCCACCGCTCAAGACCAGTGCATTGGCGCGACCCATCGCCACCCGGCTCAGACGGGCGGCATCGGACGCGGAGCCGATGGCGAGGTTGAAGACATCGTCCGCCCCCAACGCTTCTCTGAGCCGTGCCGCACCGGTGGGTGAGTTCACCTCCGGCGGATGAAGCAAGACCACTGTCCTCCGCACCGCCACCGGACAGCCCCCGAGGAGCAGGTTCAAGCTCTGCAATTCGGCGTCGGTGAGATCCGAAGGAACCACTATGAGCACCCGGTCGGCCATCCCGAGCGCACGGTTTGCCCACGGCCCTGCCGAATCGCCAACCTCGAGGATCAGGTGATCGGCCTCCAACTCCGCCTCGTGGACCATCTGCGACACTCGGATGTCGCCGACCTGACCCCGCTCGACGTCGAATACCCCGGGACTCTCCAACAGGGCATCGACCCGCTCGGGTGAGAGGCGCGCGACGGTTCCGTGTCGGCCGAGCTCCTGTTCCATGAGATCGACGAGCTCGGAGGTCGGGAGACGAGACAACCCGGCCACCGCCATCACAGTGTCGGGAGCCGAGTGGAGACGTGTCTCCTGGGCCTGTTTGACCGTCCTGAGTGCCAGGTCGATCATCATTCCCGGACGGCTCTCCAACAGACCTCGGAACGTGGGCTCGTCGAGAAGGGCGACGACCGAGTCCCGGATTGCGGTGACGGTGGCGTTCCGAGGCGCGTGTCCCAGCACACCGAGCTCACCCACGACATCTCCCCTGCCCATCTCACCAATCTTTACGTCGTGCCCGTCGATGGGGTCTCGGGCGCTGGCGGCCAGTCGGCCCCGGACCACGATGTACACCGAGTCCGAGTCGTCTCCCTCCCGGAACAGCGTCTCGCCGTGGTTGAAGCGCCGCCACTCGACGCGATCGCACGTGTCGGCAACCAGGCCCCGATCGGCGATGCTGAAGTGTCTGGCCAGGATCTCGGTGAGCTCGACTTGTTCCAGCCGACGCACCGCCGCCGCAACGAGCTCGTCCGCCAGTTCGGGGTTCGCAGCGAGGTGCTCCTGGAACTGTGCTGCCGACAGCTCAATGACCTCGGTCTCCTCGACCGCGGTCACCGTCGCCGAACGTGTCCCACCCGCCATGGCCACTATCTCTCCGATCACCGACCCGGGCTCGTCGATGATGGCCAACACTGCGCTGTCGGTGTCGATCTGTCGGACGATCTCGAGGCTGCCCTCGACCAGGACGTAGACGGTGTCGGCGACCTCGTCCTGGTGGATGAGCACCTCACCCGGCTGAAGGACGAGCCGACGTGATGTCTGCGCGTCCAAGAGCGATTCTGTGGCCTGGCTGCCGGAGATGTCGGTCACGAGGGCTGGAAAGTAGCGGACCCACGACCGACCAAATCTGTTGGACGGAAATCCACCCTCTGGGAGCATTCTCGTACAACAGAATCTCGACTCCCGTGATCTGTCTACCGGATGCACAGTTGGGGGTGGTGGCCCGGTACCCTCCAGGCTTCAGGGCCCGTAGCTCAATCAGGTCAGAGCAGCGGACTCATAATCCGTCGGTTGCAGGTTCAAATCCTGCCGGGCCCACAAACGACCCACCAGGAGGAGCGGCCAGAAATGGCCACTACTCAGGGAAAACACCCTCCCCGGCTACTCCACCGCAATCTTTCTGGATTTTGCGCTCTCATGCTACATTTCTCTTGTTTCGCGCACCATACGCGCACCAAACAGGAGGACCGGAATGGGCTATATCCAGCAACGTGAGGACCGGCCGAAGAAATGGCTCGCCCGGTACAAAGGTCCGGACGGCCGCCATCACTCCAAGGCGTTCCGCCGCAAGGTCGACGCCGAGAAGTGGCTCGCCCTCGAGGAGTCGAAGTCGATCAAGGGCGAATGGGCGGACCCGACCGCGGGGAAGGTCACCTATCGGGAGTGGTCGGATCGGTGGCTCTCGGGTCTCCACTCGATCAAGCCGAAGACCCTCGCCGGGTACGAGTCGCTACTTCGCTCGCGGGTGCTGCCCACGTTCGGCGGGACTGAGCTACGGCGGATCACCACGACCGCGGTAAGGGAGTGGGTTGCCTCGATGGTCGACGAGGGGTTGAGCCCGGCGAGAACACGTCAGGCTCTCCAAGTGCTTCACGCTTCGCTCGACGTCGCGGTCGATGACGGTCTACTCGCGCGCAACCCGACCGACAGGGTGAAGCCGCCCGCGGTGCGAAGACGTCGTCAGCTCTTCCTCACCGCCGACCAGCTCGACGCTCTGGCCCTTGCCGCCGATGGGCACAGCAAGGGCGCGGGGGGTTTGATCCACCTACTCGGCTATGGGGGCCTTCGGTGGGGCGAAGCAGTCGCGCTCAGATGGGAGAACGTCGATACCGCGCGGCGACGGGTCAAGGTCAAGGAGTCAGCAACCGAGATAGGGGGCCGTCTCGAATGGGGTACACCGAAGACCCACGAGGTGCGGATGGTCATCGTGCCCGGGTTTGTCATCGAGGGCCTCGGCAAGGCTGGCGACGGACTGGTGTTCACCGCTCCGCGCTGTGGGCCGCTGCGACACTCCAACTTCACCCGCGGGGTGTGGGTGCCGGCGTGCGAGACCGCACAGATGCCGGAAGGGCTCCTAATCCACGACCTACGCGACACCGCGGCCTCGCTGGCCATCTCCGCGGGCGCCTCGATCAAGGCGGTACAGCGGATGCTCGGCCATGCCTCGGCGGCGATGACTCTCGACACCTACGGGTCGCTATTCGACGAGGACCTCGAAGACCTGGCCGACCGCATGGATCAGCGCTACGGGCCAGGCCGGGATCGAGACAACGTCGCCCGAATCCGGTGATGCATTGGTGCGACACAACAAAACGGGCGTGTTGCAACTGTGTGCGCGGTGGAACCGACCCGGTCTACTGGTTTACCGAGATCCGCAGGTGTGCACTCGTCTGTGATCGAGAAGCGCCCGGCGCCGGGCCCCCAAGTAGGTGTCAGTCGGCTCTTCGTCGCCTCCAGAGAGTCCTATAGCCGCGAGAAGCGTCATCAACGATAAGGCCAAGGAGGAGAGCAGTACGGCTCCATAGGTAGAGCCCTGTAGCGGTCCATCGTCAACACCGGAAAACGGCTCCCGGTTCACCGCGCAGTCTCAAAAAAAGGTCCTTGACACCAGACCAGCCTTTCGCGATAAACAGACTCAGGAGGCCAACCAAAGGAGGGGGTTTCTCATGTTGGAGTCCGTGATCTCTGCGAGAACAGAGAACTTCAAGTCCTACCGGCGCTCAGGCAGGTTGCTGCTGTTGGTGGGTCTGATCATGGTATTGGCGCTGGCTCTGCCGGCTGTGGCCAAGCACAGGCCAGTGGGAGGTGAGTTGACCGTAGTGGACTTTGAGTTCGGGGATGTAACGATCCCGGAAGGAACCAATATTCTCTTTAAGAATGAAGGTCCTGAAGAGCCGCACACCCTCTCGAGCGACGACTTTCTGTTCGAATCGGGTGCCGTCTTGCCTGGAAGAGAGAGGGTCGTCAACACAGAGCGTCTCGCGGAGGGCGAGTACGAGTTCTTCTGCGGATTCCACCCGTTCATGCGAGGGACGCTTGTCGTGAGCCCCAGCAACCCCTGAGGGTCATTCGGAAACCCCCGGGAATCATCAAGGGAGTTTCTAACTTTTTGAAAGCGACCGGAAACTACCCGGATGCTCTCGCTTGTTGACGTAGCGACGCGGACTGATAAACCGTCTGCCATACGGAAAGCGAAATCCGGATGATGAGCCCAGCCTTTGGGCCCTCGCGCACCTCGCGCAGCTTCTCGGGTTCTCCGCGAGTGCCGTAATCGTGCCCTCGGCAATGGTCCGCAGATTGGCGATGTACTCCTTATCCGACACCTCCATCGGCTCTGGTAGTTAGGTCATAGTTCCTCCTTGTTGTCGAAGTGATCAGCGAATCTCGGCTCCCGGTTTCCGCGCAGCCACTTGGCATACGCGGCGGCGTACTCGAGGTCGGCTCGTCGCTGGCTCTATGTCGGTTTTCGTTTCGGCTCTGAAATGACTTCCGCAACGGTTGAAACGATTTCTGAAGCGGCTCGACGCCACGTTCCGGGGGGCGGCCACGGGCACTCGATTGGTTGACGCTGTGTAGTCAATCCTGACTATCGGTCATCCGCCTGAAAAGGGCGCAATGAGGTCATGACATGCTCAGCATTGACGCATACGTTGGTGGAAGCTCAACGAAAGGGAGGGCAATGAGAAATCGAAGAAACGCAGTGGTCCTGGTGCTGGTGGCTACGGCGCTGATCAGCACCGTACTCATGGGACCCGTGGCCGCCCAGGAGGATCCACCTCCGCCCATCGTGGCGGAGCTGCTCACGCCAAGGGACGGCGGTGAGTTCACCGACCGGGTGACGCTGCAGTTCCGGTTCAAGCTGGAAGGAGACAGGACGAGGGTGATCAACAGCCGGGATCCGTCGCAGACGATCGTGGCCAAGATCACGGTTCAGCCCGGGGCACAGTTCCCTTGGCACACCCACCCCGGGCCGGTGATCGTGAACGTGGCCGACGGGCACCTGACCTACGTCCAGGCGAACGACTGCGTCCATCGCCCCTACCCCGAGGGCACAGCCTTCATCGACCCCGGTGGGGGGAACGTCCACAGTGCATACGCCGGGCCCGAAGGTGCGGTTGTCGTCGCAACCTTCTTCGAGGTACCCGCTGAAGGTCCGCTCACCATCCCGGTGGATCCGCCTGAGGACTGTGTCCTTGACGCGGCGGCACACGAACAGCACTGACGGAGAGACATCGCGAGCCGGCCGCCCCTCGGTCGGCTCGCAGTCGTCCCATGCTCTGGGTGGCGGGCTGCTCGCGGAGTATCCGCACCGGTGGCAGACAGAGTGACGAGTGCAGCGGAGCACCCCGAGGACCCGCCCAGACGGCGACCCAGGGGCAAAATCCAGCCCGCCGCCTCCGTATCGCAACCCTGAGATCACCACGCCGATCGGTACCCCACAGCAATGGTGGGTTTCGATCTTCAAGTAAGAATCAGACTACGGCGTCGAACGGATGAAGGTCATTGCGAACGATTACCAAAGGAGCCACATGACGACGCGTCCCGGGTGCCGGGCCTTCCAACGGTCCCAGTTCGACCGGACGTGATCGGGGCACCGGCTCCCACCCGGAATCGAGGGGCGCCCACACACGATGCAGGCTCTAGGTGGCACCGTGGGCCTCGTCCTGCCTACGCCGGCGGCGAGCAGCCCGCCGGTCGGCCCCCTCCCGGCCGTAGAACTCGACGTCCCACATGTAGATCCGCTCCTCGTCCCGCTGCTTCGAGTTCTCCCGTTCCAGGCGCACCTCGTACCTCCAACGGTTCTTGCATTCGGCAGAGCAGAATCGGCGTTGCCTGCCGCCCTTGGGCGAAGGTGGCGGCAGCGGGGCGTCACAGTTGGTACAGGTGTCCATCAGGCTCTTCCAAGGGGGTTTCGCGCATTTTCTCGCCGTCTCGGCCCGCTGGCACTGCCCGAGCATCCGCAGGGAGAAAACGGGTCCCTCTTCGCCCCGCTCGGCGTAGCCTCCCGCTATGCCGGATGAGCCTGTGGGGACCGGAGGTCCGATCCTCCAAACCTGTCCCAACTGTGGGGCCAGCTTTGACCACGACGTCCCGGAGTGCCCGGACTGCGGCGAGCGCATACCAGTTAGCAGAGTGAGGAGGACCGTCATCATCGTGATCGCCGTCGTTCTTGCGCTCGCGTTCCTCGCAGCGCTCTGGGGAGGGGTCACTCCCATCAGCCCCGACTTCTGAGCCGTCATCGAGAGTTTCATATATGCCTAACCCCGGTCGGGCTTGAAGCGTTCGGCCACAACGGGAGCAGCCCACCGGCGCGTCTCATTGAGTGCCTCGATGGGTGGGTGAGGGTCTACAGCGTGAACGGCGTGAGGGTCACCGTGAGGGATATCTCTCCTGGTAGGTGACTTGACCGTGAGCCTTGACTGAGTCCGTGAGGGGGTCACGCCGAAACCCCCTCCGTGAGGGGAACCGTGAGGGTGTCTCCGGGCCTGATCTCGGTGGTGTAGTACCGGGTAGGTTCGTTGGCCCTATCGCCGGGTTTCTTGTGTGCCCGATCCCGTCCGACAGCGCTCTCGAGCTTGCGTCGCGCCCGCTCCCGCTCCTTGGCTGTCGGGGCCTCCGTGCCGTAGAGGAGACGGCGTCGTTGGCTGTGACTCCGTTCTTGGCGTTTCTGAGGATGCCGTAGATGTCTGACCCTGGAAGACCTCCATCTCCCCGGTGGCGAAATCGAGCGAGAGTCGAAGCGGCCCTACCTCCTGTGAACGGCTGCTTCAGGTGCCGTAGGTCGATGATCGGATCACCAGAGCCGCCATTGAGCGCGATCACCGACCCGGCGCCGGCGGTGATGAACCTCGACCCGTAAACGTCCGCCAGCTTGAGGATCTTCCGTTTCGAGTCTGAGGCAGCTTTCCGGTCGTGGTGCAGGAGACAGACCTCGATGCCCTCGGCGATACAAAGGCTGTAGGCGCGTCGGACCGCCAACCCGGTGACCTCTGAGGAGGGCTCGGCGCAGTTGTCTTTCAGGGAGTCGACGTAGAGGGTGTCGGCTTCGTTCTCGGTGGCGAGACGGACCAGGAGCTCGGGGTCTTGGTCGACAAGCGTTTCCACCGGCCAGTCGATCACCGTTAGGCCCTCGTCGAGTGTGTCCCGATCCACCAGGCCCACCAGCCGCTCGAAAGCCCTCTGAACCTGTCTGGGGCGGTCCTGAGCGAGGTACAGCACTCGGCGGCGTGGCGTGACGGTGAGACCGAGAAACGGGTCACTGATGATCCCCGCCTGCCGGATGATGAGATTGTGCGCCAGGACCGTCTTACCGGCGCCGTCCGTGCCGGCGACGATGAGCGTCTCGCCCTGAGGCCAGGCGACCTCCTCGGCATCGCCCCAAATCGACGGGACTTCGGACGGGGCAGAGAAAACCCATTCGCCGCCCAGGTGGGCCAGATAAGGGGGCCGTTCGTCGGTCACGACGCCTCCTCGATGTACAAGCGCGCCGACTTCGCAGAGCTCGAACCGGACTGGACTCACAGCAACGGTTGATGATGCCCGTCGAGCCATTCAGCCGGGGACGACCTCTACCTCCGCTGCGGGAAGGTCCGACCACCATCGCCGGTACCGGCTGTAGACGCTCGGCTCGCGGTCGGATAGAAAAGCCACCAGATCGCGCGCCTCTGCGGCCAGGCGCTCCCAGTCGTCGTCATCGAGTCTGTGAAAGGCGGATATCTCGATCCCGTCCTCGACCGGCCTCCACACACCGCACACGTAGCCGTCGACCAATACTGAGGGCAACACGTCGCCGTTGCGCTGGATCACGACGCGCCGGTACTCCTCAGGGATGATGCGACTGCGGTCCTTGTAGGCCAGGAGCGTGCTGTCCCACATCGCCATCAACCGCGGGGGCGCGGGTGCGTCCTCATCCGGAATGTCGTGGTCGGCGACGTTGAGTAGAGTCCTTCCGTCGGGTCCTTCCAACTCGACCAGGTCGGTCATCGCGTTCAACGCCGGCCGAATGTCCGACTGGCGCAGCAGTGCGAACTGGGCGAAGTCCTGTGGCGTCGCCGGCCCGAAGCCTGCGAGATAACGCCGTATCAGCCACTCGACCGACTCGCTCCCATCACGGTCGCCGTCGGTTCGCGCCGCTACGTACGCGGGTCTGCTCCCGAACGACCACGTCTCGTCGGAAGGGGCATGCCAGAAAGGGCCCACCTGCCGCAGTGCCCACCAAACCCAGGACGGGTCGGCTCCGAGGTGGTCTTTCAGCCTCTTCTCGATCTCGTCTTTCGTGCGTCTCTTCGAGGCGAACTCCCGCAGATGGGGAACCAGTCCATGTGCATCGTCCGGGGAGAGGCCGGTCTGGAGAAAGCGGCGATCGTTCATTCGTGCATCCCGAAGCGTCCCCTGCATCGCGGAGTGGAAGCTCGGGTAGTCGTCGACGTGTACCGCATGGAGGGTGATCCGCATCAGCGTCGCCTTCACCACTTCGTGCCGGTGGAACGCGGCGTCGAGATCAGCCGGGTCGAATCCCCGGACCCGGTTCCAAAGTGCGATGTAAGGGGAGGCAGGTTCCTGAGCTTGCAGCGCAACCACTCGGCGGATGGCGTCGGGAGCCGAGAGCGGAGCCCTATCCAGAAGCAGTTGACGGTGAAGAGTCGCCCGGTTGAGCCGGCGTCGGGTCAGCGTCATGTTCCTGTTGGAGGGGTCCTCGGCATGGGGACAAGGTACCTATGTGGACGCACTCAATCGGAAGCCGTGTCCACCAAATCAGGGTTGAACAGGTCGGGTTCGAGGTAGATCTGCATGTCGAGCGGCACCGCGGAGCGGAGTGCTGTCTCAACCTCGTTGACTGCCGAGCTGATCTCCCGATTGCTCAACGATCGGACGAACTCGAGCTTCGCCGCAACCAGCAGCTCGTCGGGACCGATGTGCTGAGTGCGAAGGTCGATGATCCGGGTCACCGCGGGTATCTCCTCGACCGCTCGCTTCAAAGCTGCGATGTGCTCTGGAATGGCTGCCTCCCCGATGAGGAGCGACTTCATCTCGATAGTCAGAACGATCGAAATAATGACCAATAGAACTCCAATGGCAAGAGTGCCAATACCGTCCCAGGTTGGGTTCCCGGTGACCTCTGCGAGACCGACACCGGCGAGGGCGAAGGAGAGGCCGATGAGGGCACCGGCGTCTTCGAGGAGAATCACCGGCAGTTCGGGAGAGCGTGATTTCCGGACAAAATCCCACCAGGAGCGGTCTTCACCCTTGACCTTCCTGGATTCGACGATTGCGGTGCGGAACGCAAAGCTCTCCACGGCGATGGCGAAGACCAGCACACCGATGGCCCAACCGAGCGACTGGAGCTGGTGGGGATGGCGAAGCTTCTCGACTCCCTCGTAGATCGAGAACAACCCGCCCAACGCGAAGAGCACCATGGCGACCACGAATGCCCAGAAGTAACGTTCCCGTCCGTATCCGAACTGGTGACGGTCGTCGGCGACACGTTTGGCCCTCCTACCGCCGAGCAGCAGCAGAGCTTGATTGGAAGTGTCGGCGACGGAGTGAATCGACTCGGCCAGCATGGCGGCAGACCCGGTGACGAAGAAAGCGACGAACTTGGCAATGGCGATGCCGGCGTTGGCGGTCATGGCGGTGATGACCGCTTTGGTTCCACCACTGGCTGCCATGAGTGGTCACAGTAGGCCTTGGTCTCGTGGTGCGATAGGTTGGCACCGTGTCCAAGCGTGAACGCCGGGTCGTCGTGGTGGCAAACCGTCTCCCTGTCGCCTACGACGAGGAGTCTGGCGAGTGGAACACCAGCCCGGGGGGTCTCGTCTCCGCTCTGACCCCGATCCTCCAGCGGACGAAGGGGAGTTGGGTGGGGTGGAGCGGGATCTCCGACAGCGACTTCGACCCCTTCGTCCATTCGGACATCAACCAGATCCCCGTGACCCTCTCCCAGGAGGAGTATGAGGAGTTCTACGTAGGGTTCTGCAACGGGACGCTCTGGCCGCTGTATCACGACGCGGTGCGGCCCCCAGAGTTCCACCGGCACTGGTGGCGGCCCTATCACGCGGTCAACGAACGATTCGCCGAGGTCACCGCGAAGAGCCTGGGACCCAACGACGTGGCCTGGGTGCAGGACTACCAGCTGCAACTGGTGCCCGAGATGCTCAGGGGCTTGACCGACGTCCACAAGATCGGCTTCTACCTGCACATCCCATTCCCACCCGTGGAGCTGTTCGCCAAGCTCCCCTGGCGCCGTCAGGTTCTCGAAGGTCTGCTCGGAGCTGATGTGCTCGCCTTTCAGTCGCGGTCGAGCCGCACCAACTTCGCGGTCTCAGCCCGACGTCTCGCCGGAGCCTCCGGCTCCTCCAAGCGCCTGGAATGGCAGGGACGCGAGGTCATCCTGCAGGTGGCTCCGATCGGGATCGACACGTCTGTGTTCGAGGGGAAGGCCGCGTCCGAGGAAACCACCGAGGCGTCCAGCCAGATCAGGTCTTATCTCGGCGACCCCGACGTAGTCATCCTGGGCGTCGACCGTCTCGACTACACCAAGGGCATCGATCTGCGCATGAGGGCGTTGCAGACGCTCCTCGAGAACCGACCCGACATGATCGGGACGATGGTCTTCGTCCAGATCGCCGTGCCCAGTCGGGAAGACGTCGAAGAGTACCAGCGCATCCGGGCCGACATCGAAGGCCTGGTAGGCCGGATCAACGGTGACTTCGCGGAGGTGGGTCGTCCTCCGATCCACTACTTGTACCGGAGTGTTCCCATCGACGAGTTGATCGCCTACTACCGGGCAGCCGACGTCATGTTCGTCACCCCGCTTCGCGACGGGATGAACCTGGTGGCCAAGGAATACGTCGCCACCAGATACGACAACACCGGGGCTCTCATCCTCAGTGAGTTCGCCGGGGCCGCGGAACAACTCACCCAGGCGTTCCTGGTCAATCCCTTCGACCTCAATGCGCTGGCGGGGACCCTGGAAGAGGCGATCGGCACCGCTTCGGTCAAGGGCAACGCTCCCATGAAGGCTCTGCGACGGTCGGTCAACCGACACGACGTCTTCTGGTGGGCAGACCGCTGCCTCAGTGCACTGGACCTTTGAGCCTCGCCGAAGCGGTCGAACGACTCGTCTCCCACGACGAGGTTCTGGTCGGGGTCGACTTCGACGGCACCCTGGCGCCGATCGTCTCACATCCCGACCTCGCAGTACCCGACCCCGACGCTCTCGAGCTACTACGCGAGATCGCCGGATCGGCTTACTTCGAGGTGGCTGTCGTCTCCGGCCGCACCCTCGCCGACCTGCGGCAGCGGGTGGGCGAGCTACCGGGGGCGACATTCGTGGGCGAGCATGGAAACGACATCGACGACAGCACCGTCGAGCCGAGCCGCGAGTTGGTAGAGGCGCGAGACCTGGTCGACACCCTGAGACAGCGATTCCCGGACGGTCTGGTCGAGAAGAAGCAGAGGTCGGTCACCTTCCATACCCGGAACCTGGGTCCGGAGGACCGCGAGGAGGCAGGCAACGCTATCCGCACCTGGATCAGAGGAAAGGAGGGCATCTCGCTCATCGAGGGCAAGGAGGTGTTCGAGCTCACCACCGCCACGGCCGACAAGGGCGATGCGATACGGGCCCTGGCGCGGGGACGTCCGCTCATCTACATCGGCGACGACACCACCGACGAGACCGTCTTCGAGACCCTCGGTCCGGATGACTTGGGAGTGAAGGTAGGTGAGGGCCCGACCGCGGCTTCTCATCGTGTCGAAGACATCACCGGAGTTGTCACGGTCCTGGGCCAGATCGCTCTAGCGTCTCGGTGAATGGCGCGCACTTCGAACCACACCTGGTGGAAGCACGCCGTCTTCTACCAGATCTATCCGCTCAGCTATTGCGACTCCGACGGCGACACCTTCGGTGATCTCCGAGGGATCATCTCGAGACTCGACTACCTCTCCGACACCCTTGGCATCGACGCCGTCTGGCTCTCTCCCTTCTTCAAGAGCCCGATGAAGGACTGGGGTTACGACGTCTCCGATCACACCGACGTCGATCCGCTCATGGGCGACCTGGACACCATCTCAGAGCTCATCGAGCAGGCCCACCGACGAGAGATGAGAGTGATCATCGACTATGTGATGAACCACACCTCAGACCAGCATCCGTGGTTCCTCGAGTCGCGGTCGTCCCGGGACAACCCCAAGCGAGATTGGTACGTGTGGAGAGATGGTCGCGACGGTGGGCCGCCGACCAATTGGGTGAGTGTGTTCAGCGGGCCGGCGTGGACCTTCGACGAGTCGACCGGGCAGTGGTACCGGCACACCTACCTCAGCGAGCAACCCGACGTGAACTGGAGGAACCCGGAGGTGGTCGAAGCCATGTTCGACGTGGTTCGATTCTGGCTCGACATGGGAGTCGACGGGTTCAGGGTCGACGCCGCACACCAGATGATGAAGGATCCCCACGAGCGGGACAATCCACCCGCTCCGGTCGACTACCCCCGTCCCTACAAGGATATGGGTGAGTACGACGACTTCATCCACCTCTACGACTTCGGGCACCCCGACGTACACGACATCCATCGCCGGCTCCGCGCCGTGACCGACGAGTACGAACGGGACATCCTCACGGTCGGTGAGATCCACATCTTCGATCTCCCCGAATGGGCCTCCTACTACGGAGAGGACTTCGACCAGCTCAACATGCCGTTCAACTTCCACCTCATGACCGCCGACTGGGAGGTGCCCAGCCTGCGGGCCGTCATCGAGGCAGTCCTGTGGAATGTCCCGGTGGGTGGTTGGACCAACTGGACCCTGGGCAATCACGACGAGATCAGGCTCGCCTCCCGGGTGCCCGAAGGCCACGAGCGTCTGGCCGCACTGCTGCTCCTGACTCTGCGCGGCACGCCGTTCCTCTACTACGGCGACGAGCTGGGAATGAGACAGGCGCGCATCTCGGAGAGCGAGTCACGCGACCCGTGGGGTGACAACGTGGAATGGCTGAGTCGGGACGGCGCCCGCACCCCGATGCAATGGGCACCCGGGCCCAACGCCGGGTTCGCCCCGGAAGGCGCCGGCACATGGCTCCCGGTCGGGCCCGATCACGAGACGATCAATGTCGAGACCCAGCTCGACGGGGTGGATTCCCTGCTCAATCTCTACCGGCGTCTGCTTCAGATGAGGAAAGCCCACCCCGCGCTGCGAATCGGTTCGTTCCTCAGCCATCCCAAATCGACCGAAGACGTGTTCGCCTACCGGCGAGAGTCCGATACCGACACCATGACGGTGGCCTTGAACCTCTCCGACGAGGAGAGGGCGATCGATCTCGGTCGCGGTGAGGTCATCTTCTCGACCTCCGACTTCGAACGTCGCGATCGAATCCGCGGTCCGGTCACCCTCTCTCCGGCCGAGGGCATCGTGGTCAGCCACACGTAGATTCGAGGTCATGAGAAACCACAGCGAGCGACTGGAGGGTCTTCTCGGCACCGACCAGTACCAGCTGGCCATGGCCCAGGTCTACTGGAAGGAAGGGCTGGCCGACCGCGACGCGCAGTTCGACTACTTCTTCCGGAGTTATCCGGACTACGGGACCCATCAGGCTGGATATTGCGTGACCGCGGGGCTTGGTTGGCTCCTGGAATGGATGGAGGAGGTCCGACTCGAGCAAGCTGACGTCGAGCTCCTGGCCGGCCAGAGGACCGCCGGCGGCGAAGAACGTTTCGACCCGGACTTCCTCGGTTGGTTGACGGAGAACGGCGACCTGTCCCGCATCAGGGTGGAGGCGGTGCCCGAAGGGAGGATCGTCCACGCCAACACACCCGTCGCCTCGGTACGAGGCCCTTTGGCGATGGCGCAGATACTCGAGACCCCGTTTCTCAACCGTCTCAACTATCCGACGCTCATCGCGACCAAGGCATCTCGGGTTGCCGAGGCATCACGCGGCGCCTCGGTGCTCGAGTTCGGAATGAGACGCGGGCCGGAATCGGGAGTTCATGCCGGGGGTCGGGGAGCGTTGGTCGGGGGAGCTCATTTCACCTCCAACGTGGCTCTGTCCCATGCCGTGGGCTTGGACCCGAAAGGGACCCATGCTCATTCCATGGTGCAGGCTTTCCTCGCTCTTGGAATGAGCGAGGTCGATGCCTTCCGCAAGTTCGCCGCCACCTATCCGGACGAGTGCATCTTGTTGGTGGACACCGTCGACGTGATCGAGTCCGGTATTCCCAACGCCATTACGGTGTTCCGCGAGCTGCGCGAGTCCGGATACGAGCCGGTCGGGGTGAGGATCGACTCGGGGGATCTGGCCTACATGACCATTCAGGCGGCGATGCTGCTCGACGAGGCCGGGTTCGAACAGACCTCGATCGTGCTCTCCTCCGATCTCGACGAACTGGTCATCTGGCAGATCCTCTCCCAGTTGGAGACGGAAGCATCCCGTTACGGATTGGATCCGGCAACCCTCGTCTCGCGCCTCACCTTCGGAGTCGGCACCCGACTGATCACCTCCCATGGGGATCCGGCGCTGGGAGGTGTCTACAAGCTCGTCGCCATAGACGACGGCACCGGGACCTGGGAGCCGGCGATCAAGATCTCGGAGAACATCGAGAAGATCCCGGTCCCTGGGGAGAAACGATTGATCCGCGCCTACGACCGGAGGGGTCTCGCCACCGCGGACATCATCGCCGAGTCAGGCGAGGACCCGTTCACCGCGGACTCCATCGAACTCTTCCATCCGCATCGGGAGGCACACCGCACTCTCTCCAAGGGGGACGTGTCGGAGTCGGAGGATCTCCTCGAGTTGGTGTTCGCCGATGGGGCGCGACACGACGGTGGGCCCGATCTCGAAGAGCTCAGGCGGCGCCGGCATGCCGACATCGAGCGGCTCGATCCGGGGGTGAGGCGTCTGGTCAACCCTCACATCTATCACGTCTCGTTGACCCAGCGGATGAAACAACTCCAGCTCGACCTGATGGCCGAGCTGGGTGCCTGAGTCAGGAGACGGACACTCCGGCTTTGACCATCTCGGCCACTGCTCGCGCCCCGTCCCCGACGGCCAGATTCACCGGACGGGTGCCGTCACCGAGCAGAGTGGTTCGATAGCGATCGGCCGCGTCCAGGGCGGTCTCCTTGACGCAGTAGTCGAGCGCCAATCCGACCACGGCTACCTCTTCGATCCCTTCCAACTTCTCCGCCAGGCCGGTGGACGACTCCTCACCGGTGACCGGGTCACGGAGATGAAAGGCGGAGTACCCGTCCTCGCCACCAACCCCCTTCTTGATGAAGACGGCATCGTCGATGACGTCGAGATCGGGATGGAAAGCTGCTCCGTGGGTATCGGCCACACAGTGGACCGGCCAGATCCCCCCATCCTTCTCGAAATGGGGGGTGGACTCCGGATGCCAGTCCTGGCTGTAGACGACGGTGGCACCCGCCTCTCGTGCGAGGTGGATCTGTTCGTTGATGAAACCGATCACCTCTTCGCCGCCTTGTACGTACAAATTCCCTGACGGGTCGGCGAAGTCGTTCTGGACGTCGACGACCAGCAGTGCGGTTGTCGCGTTGTATTCCATGCTCACAACTCTAAGGTGTCTCGCCGTGAACCAGCGAGAACGGGTAGAGCCATGGAAGCTGGTTCTGATTGGACTCGCCGCCGGGGTCCTCGGCGGCGGGCTCGGTGTCGGTGGAGGCATCGTCCTCGTCCCGCTGCTGGTCTACGTCGGCCTGGGGAGACATCGGGCGCACGCCACATCGCTCTCCGCCATCGTGTTCATCGCCACTGCCGGCGCATTCTCCTTCGGACTCTCCGGCGAAATCGATCCCGTGGCGGGAGTGATCATCGGCATCGGCGGCATCGTCGGTTCGGTGGTCGGAACGACGTTGATGCACCGGGTCAGCGCCCGCGTCCTCACCATCGTCTTTGGCAGCGTCCTGTTCGTGGCCGGCATCCGGCTCGTCCTGAGCGCCGAGCCGCTACCTGGTGCTGTCGACTTTCCGATGCTCGGACAGACCGCGATTGCTCTTGGAATCGGGATCATCGCCGGGTTCTTCGCCGGTCTCGCCGGGATCGGCGGGGGAGTGGTCATCGTCCCGGCCTCGGTGCTTCTCCTCGGCCTGGAACAGCACGAGGCGCAAGGCACCTCCCTGCTGGCGATCGTGTTGACCTCGATCGCCGGGACGGTGGTCAACCGGAAGAACCAGAGAGTCCGTCTCGTCGACGGACTCCTGGCGGGGGTCGGCGGTGTCCTGGGGTCGCTGACCGGATCGCGGCTCGCCCTCTTGATCGAGGGTCGCACTCTTTCGGTGGTCTTCGGGATCCTCGTCCTCTTCGTGGCGTCCCGGACCCTCTACCGCTCGGTGCGCGATTGATCCGGCTCGTCTAGTCGCTCTCCTCATCGTCGGCTTCACCGGTCCGACGGATCATCACCGGTGCCAGTACCGCGACGCCTGCGGCGATGAATACCAGTGGCCAGAACCAGGAGCCCGCATCGGTGAAGAGGGAGACGATGTCGCCGACCTCTGGCAGTAACAGGAAGACCAGGCCGATCGCGGTGATCACCAGTCCCGCTATGAACGAGAGGCTGTCGAATTCGTGCAGTTTCATGATCGATCCTTTCTTCAGCGGCGAATGTCGATATTGCCGATGTTTACCTCGGCGTCGAGGAGCAGCGTCCCGCGCTCGCCCTGCTCATCCCACTCGATCCGCGGGTCGCGCAACCCGGCGCTGGAGCGTCCCGGCTCGGCAACGCGCCCGATGTCGACGGACGCGGTGCCGATGATGCCCACCCCGGAAGGCACGTAGATCTGTAGGTCGCCGATATCGACGCTGGCATCGAGCTCCAGGGCTTCGCCGTCCCAGGGGAGGTGACGGAGGTCGATCACCAGAGTGCCGAAGTCGATCGACTGCACCGACTCCCAATCGGCCATCGTCGTCGGCTGCACGCGACGGTCGAAGTTCTCCGAGCTCCAGTCGTACTCGAAGACCGGGGAGAACACCAGGGTCGGCACCAGCAACGCACCGACCAATATCAGCCAGCGAGCCCTGCCGGCGATCGAGCCGACCAGCAGGCCAAGCCCGAGGATGGTGACGGCCAACGCCATGTAGTGACGGGGCTGGGCGTCGATGGAAACCGCGGCGATGTTGTCGAGGATCGCCATGACTCCCAGCCCGAGCAGGATCATCCCGATGGTGAGCCGTCCCAGGATCGAGCGTTCGCGTGGCCCCGAAGGGGGAAGGTCCGGTGGAGCGAGCCCCTGAGTGGTTGGCAGCGGGGTGGTGTCGCCGGCAGAGGAGGCGCCGTGCGGATTCGTGGCTTCATCGACGTTCTGCCTTGTCACTGATTGAACTCCCTCCTTCGAGTCTTCCGAACCTCCCGGGGTCTCGGCGCTCGCCCCGGTGTCAGCGAACGGGATATACCCGAGGTAGAGCAGGAGCCCGACCACGAGGAGGGCAGCGGCCCACACCACGTCACCGGCGAGGAAGGTCAGGTTTGAGACCAGGATGATCCCGGCGACGACGATCAGGGCGACCCCGAGCCACGAGCGTGATGTCGAGGCCTCGGAGAAGAATCGATCGGCCACTGACGTCGACTCGTCCTCCGAGCGGATGAATGCCCATCCGGCGAAGTAGAGGACCACCCCGAGACCTCCCATGAATGCGGTCACGAAGAAGAAGACCCTCGGTATCCAGTCGGCGATCCCGAAGTTGTCGGCGACGCCCTTGGCCACACCGGCGAGCATCCGTCCCTCCACGGGCCGGACCAGCTTCGGTGAGCGTCTCTGAGCCCCCGACGGATCCGGGGGAGATGTCTGTGTCGATTCCATGACCCGATTACGCCACAAGCGCGGCAGATTCTCCATCGGTGAGCACCCTGATCCGTCCCTGAGCGGGGTCAGGGGCTTCCCCGATTGAGCTTCCCCGCCCGTCGGGGCATGATTTCGGCGTGGAACCCGCTCCGCAGCCCGTTCGCTCGCTCGACTTCCAGCGGCGCCAGTCGGACCGCATCGTCGCCGGTGTCGCCGGCGGGATCGCCGACACGCTCGGCGTCAGGGCCGGGTATGTGCGGGCGGCATTTCTCACCCTGCTCACGGTGTGGGGGATCGGGGCGATCATCTACCTCCTGTTCTGGATCGCCACCTACGAGAAGATCGGAGACCGTGACCACCAACCCGTGACCACCCATCAGGCCGCGGGGCTGGGCGTCGCCTTTCTCGGGTTTCTCCTGCTGCTTGGCGCAGCGGGGCTGTGGCCGAACGGGATGCTGGTCCTCACCACCGGTGCCCTTTCGTTTGGTGTCGCTGCCCTCACTGACCCTGCCAGCCCCGGCCCGCTGGCAGCGATGCTCGACCCGGAGGTCGAACAAGTCGGGAAGACCCGTCTATTCGTGGGCGTACTGCTGCTGACGGGCGGGATCGTGGTCTTCGCCACCGCGGTGGGCCAGGTCTTCGAGTTCGGGTTCGTTTTTCTCGCCGTGTTCCTCACCGGTCTCGGTATCTTCGTCGCCTTCGGCCCCTGGGTTCGCAAGCTGCTCTCCGACCTGAGCGCCGAGCGGAGCGAGCGGATCAGACAGGAGGAACGGGCGGAGGTCGCAGCCCATCTCCACGACTCGGTGTTGCAAACCCTCGCCCTCATTCAGAGGAGTGATGATCCCCAACGCATGGCGATGCTGGCCCGACACCAGGAGTCGGAACTGCGCGATTGGCTTTACGGGACTGCTCCCCTCGATGGCATCGACATGGTGTCCACGGCCCTCAAGCAGGCGGCGTCACGGGTCGAGGCCGACTTCCAGGTGCCGATAGACGTCGTGACCGTCGGTGATCACGCCGTAGACCACCGCAGCCGGGCGATCGTCGCGGCGGCCACCGAGGCGATGGTCAACGCCGCCAAACACTCCGGCGCCGAGCGGGTGTCACTGTTCCTCGAAGTGGAGGAGGGGTCGATGGAGGTCTACGTGACCGACCAGGGTGACGGCTTCGACCTGGCAAGCGTCTCCAGCCACCGCAAGGGCATCGCCGAGTCGATGCGGTCGCGTGTGGAGAAGGTCGGCGGGTCCGTTGCCATCGACAGCAAGCCTGGTGAGGGCACCGAAGTCGTGCTTAGGCTGGCGTTGTGAGCCTCGACGTCTACCTGGTCGACGACCACCGGCTGTTCCTGTCCGGCGTGAAGGCCGAGCTGGATGAGGAATTCCGCATCGTCGGCACCGCCTACGACGTCGACACCGCCATCGAGGAGATTCGGAATCACCGGCCCGACGTGGTCCTCGTCGACGTGCACATGCCCGACGGCGGGGGAATCGCAGTCGTGGAAGGGGTGGCCGAGACCAATCCCGCCATCAAGTTCCTCGCCCTGTCGGTATCCGATCAGGCCGAAGACGTGATCGCGATGATCCGCGCCGGAGCCAGAGGTTATGTCACCAAGACCATCGACCCAGAAGACCTCGTCAATGCCATACGCAGGATCCATGCTGGAGACGCGGTCTTCTCGCCTCGTCTCGCCGGGTTCGTGCTCGATGCCTTCGCTGGTGCCATCCCGTCTGAGATCGACCCCGAACTGGACCAGCTCACCAGTAGGGAGAAAGACGTCTTGAGGCTGATCGCGCGCGGATTCGCCTACAAACAGGTGGCCCGGAAGCTCAACATCTCGATCAAGACGGTGGAAACCCACGTGTCGTCGGTCCTTCGCAAGCTCCAACTCTCCAACCGGCACGAATTGGCCCGCTGGGCCAGCAAACGTCGGATCGTGTGACCCGGTCGCCCGGCCCATGAAACCATCGATCACGCTAGACCACATTCGTGCCGCCGCTCGCCGCATCGACGGCTATGTCAGGCGAACCCCGATGCTGGACCTCGGCTCGGCCCTGTCCTCTGAGTACTCACTCACCCTGAAACTGGAGCATCTCCAGGTGACCGGGTCGTTCAAGGCGAGGGGTGCGTTCTCCGCGCTGACGGCGATCGACGTTCCCAACTCGGGTGTGGTGGCCGCCTCCGGCGGGAATTTCGGGGCTGCCGCCGCCCATGCCGCAGCGCGTCTCGGGCACCGTGCCACCGTCTTCGTGCCCGAGACCTCTCCCGCGGAGAAGCTCGACCGCATTCGATCCTATGGGGCAGATGTCCGGGTGATCCCGGGGTACTACGACGACGCATACGCGGCCTCACGGGAGTTCGCCGACCAATCGGACGCCTACCGGCTCCACGCCTACGACCAGCATGAAGTGGTCGCCGGGCAGGGGACGATCGCCATCGAGATCGCTGAAGACACCGACCCGGATGTCGTGCTGGTGGCGGTCGGCGGCGGTGGTCTCATCGCCGGGATCGCCGGCTGGATGCGTGACGATTCGGGCGTGATCGCGGTCGAGCCGCAGCAATGCAGCTCGTTCCACGCCGCGGTGGCGGCGGGGGAGCGGGTCGTGGTGGAGGTGTCCGGTGTCGCTGCATCCTCGCTCGGTGCCCGTCGGGTGGGCGAACATGCATGGGCCGCTCGGCACTGGATCGACGATTCGGTGCTGGTGGACGACGATGCGATCGTCGTCGCGCAGCGCTGGCTCTGGTCGGAGACTCGATCGGCGGTAGAGCCGGCGGCGGCGACCACAATCGCGGCGTTGATGACCGGCGCGTATCGGCCCGAGCCCGGAGCACGGGTGGTGGCGGTGCTCTCGGGAGCCAACCTCGACCCGGCCACCCTGGGCTGATCCTTGGTCCGGTCCCGTCGCGGGGCCATACTCGTCCCCTCGTGATCCAATTGCTCCGTACCGTCGTCGGCGGGTTCCTCATGGGCACCGCCGATCTGGTCCCCGGCGTCTCGGGCGGGACCATCGCACTCGTGCTCGGGATCTACGAACGTCTCGTCGACTCCATACGGGAGGGCAGTTCCGCCCTCGGGTCCCTGGCCAGGGGAGATCTCGGGGGGTTCCGGAGTCATCTGCGACAGGTGGAGTGGGTCTTCCTCCTCCCGCTCCTCGGGGGGATCCTCCTCGCCGTGGTGGCCCTGGCCAGCTTCCTCGACCATCAACTCGAAGAGCGGCCGACGATCCTCGCCGGGCTGTTCTTCGGTCTGGTGGTCGGGTCAGTGGTCGTAGCCTGGGGGCTGGTAGATGAGCCCGCCGTGCGCCCGGCTCTGGTGGGAGGCGTGGTGGCGGTGACACTGTTCGTGCTCTTGGGTCTGGGCGAGGAGGCGACGGTGTCCGATCCCTCGCTTCTCGTGTTCTTGGGGGCCGGGGCCCTGGCGATCTGTGCGATGATCCTCCCGGGGATCTCCGGATCGTTGATCCTGCTCCTGGTGGGCATGTACGCCGCCGTCCTCGAGGCGGTCAACCAGCGTGACCTGCTGGTCATCGGAGTGTTCCTCCTCGGCGCAGTCGCGGGGCTCGCCGTCTTCTCTCAACTCCTCCATTGGGCGCTGCGCCGCCATCACGATGTCATCCTCGGAGGGCTGATCGGGCTCATGGCTGGCTCGTTGCGCGTGTTGTGGCCATGGCCCGAGGGAGTTGAGACCTCGGCGCTCGCTGCCCCGGCCGGAGATTGGGTGATGGTCCTGGGCGCCGCCCTCGTGGGGTTCGGTGCGGTGTTCGCTATCGCTCGACTGGAGGCGACGGAGCGGGTCGATCTCAGCGAGCAGCTGCCTGCCGGGTGACCAGCGGGCTCCCGAGGTGCTCGCGAAGCTTGCCCCAGATGTCGGGACGGGCGAGGGTCCGCCTCATCGAAATCAGAGTTCTCATGAAGGTGGCCACCGCACGGGAAGCATCCATCGGGTTGGGTCGCATCGCGTTCTGAACCGACGGCGAGGGGTAGAGCGTCACGACGTCCGCGTCTGGCCAGGCCGACTCGATCAGCTCGATCTCATCAGCGAGGGCACGAAGTCCGACACGGTCGAACATCTTCTCGTGAAAGAGCGCTCTCTGTCGTTGCACCTGGGCGGCCATCGGGGCCACCACGAGCACCAGATCGAGAGGCTCGGGATGCCCCAACACGAGGTCGGCATGAGTGCCCGAAGCGACCCCACCGTCCACGTAGAGATCTCCTGAGATCTCATAGGGCCTGAAGACCAGGGGCACGGCAGAGGAGGCGGCCACTGCGTCGGCGATTCCCACGTCGGGCGCTGCCCGTGTGCCAAAGACTGCTCGAGTGCCTTTGCGGAGGTCGTACGCGACGATAGCGGTGGGGCTGGACGGCCAGTCGAGGGCAGCTCTCTCGCCGATGTGAGTCGTGACCCAGTCGCTGATCCCCGCGGCGCTGAAACGGGCCGGCGAGCCGAGGAACATGGTGAGCCCGGGGTTCTTGACTCCCGGCATGATGCCGTAGCGCAGCCATTTGCTGACACTCGCCGATGCGTCCTTGGAGTAGACGTGGGTGCGGATCCGGTCCGCCACGTCGTCCCGGTCGTCAGTGGGGAGAACGAGACAGTCCAGAGTGAGAGCATCGTGGCGTACCAGCGACGTCACGAAAGCCCCCGAAGAGGTGCCTACCACCACCTCGGCCTGGTTGGGATCCCAGTTGGTGGCCATGCGGAGCGCCATAAGGGCCGCGATCTCGTAAGCGGCGCCGGTGATGCCCCCACCTCCGAGAACCAGTCCTACCCTGCTCACGAGTTCAACACTAGAACCGCGGACGGCCCTAAGGGGTCAACCGTCCCTAAGGGGTCAACCGAACGCTCTCCCGCACCCGCGGCAACGCCGATCGTGCTCATCGGTTGGTGCATAACACCATGGACAGGGGAGGTCGTCATCCCCCTCGTCTCTCTCTCGCACCACGAGGCGAGGGTCGATCTCGTATCGCTCGTTGCCTCGTACCTCTTTGGCGAGCGCAAACAGACCCGTCGTCGCGGTGGCAACCACCAATGCTTCCAACATGCCCGTCTCCTTGCCAGGACACGGTCAGGCTAAGAGACTCAGGGTGTGATCCGGTGGATTTCGATTGGCGGCTCTAGGTGCCTGTCACCGCTTCGGTGAGATCGCTGACCAGGTAGTGGAGGTCGCCGAGACGGCCCTCCCGCACCTCCGCCGCGTCCAGCATCATCATGGCCGAGTGGTAGGCCACCCAGGAGCGATAGCGGCTCTCGGGCAGCTCTGCGGCGTAACCCCGCCGAAAGGCGGCGGCCGCATCCTCACCATGGGACACGGCGAACTGCCAGACCGCCAGGGTGAGGTCCCATTCCGGCGGTCCCAGGGTCGCCCACTCCCAGTCCACCAGGGTGACGTCACTGGCTTCGTTGACCACGAACTTCGAGGGGGTCGGGCGGGTGTGTGACGGCACGGGGTCGGTGGCCAGCGGAGGCTCGAGGTTGAGGGCTATGTCGAGCACCGTCTGCTGCATGCCGAATCGTCTCCGGTAACGACCGAGACGCTCGATCGTCGACCGGTAGTGGCTCTTCACGTACTCGCTGTCGATGCCGACGGCGAGATTGGTTATCTCCGCCTTGGCGTTGTGGACGTTGCGGAGGGTGCGGCCCGCCGCTTCCACGACCGCGAGGTTCTTCGGGAGGCTGGAGAGGTTCCAATTGCCACCGTCGCTCATCTTGAGCCAAGCCTGTTCGCCGTCCACCCCATGATTCTGGACGGTGGGCACGCCGTCGATGCCGGCGAGGGCTTCGAGGGCGTGACGCTCCCTCTTCTCACGCGACCCCACCGGATACACCTTGACGATCGCCGTGTCGCTCTCGTTCTCCGTGATCCGGAAGACCTTGTTCGCTCCGGCCGACAACTCACGTATACGACCGGACGGATAGAGACGCTCCACGAGTCCCCTAGCTGTCATCCCTACACCCCTATCGAATTATGGAAACGACTATCCCTGGTCACCTAATTACCCTGCCGCAGGCTAGCGACGATAAGGCGATCCGGTGGAGCTTCGGTTACCAGACCAGACGGTACTCACCCATGAAGAAGGGGTGACCGGCCTCGACGTGGCGCGAGCCATCGGGCCCGGGCTCGCCCGGGCGGCGATCGCGGTGAAGGTGAACGGAGAGCAGAGGGACCTGTCCCGACCCATCGAGGGAGAAGAGCCCATCGACTTCGAGGTCATCACCCTCGCCAGCCCCGAAGGCCTCCACATCCTCCGCCATTCCACCGCGCATGTCATGGCGCAGGCGGTGCTCGATCTCTATCCCGGCTCCACGTTCGCCATCGGTCCCCCGATCGAGGACGGCTTCTACTACGACTTCGAGGTGTCGGAGCCGTTCACACCGGAAGATCTGGAGCGGATCGAGACCCGTATGGCGGAGATCGTCGCCGAGGATCAGCCATTCCAGCGGGTGTCCTTGCCCCGGGAGCGGGCTCTGGAGGTCTTCTCCGGCCACAAGTTCAAGGTGGAGATCATCGAGAACGTCGATCCCAGCGAGGTGACCGGTGGCGAGGAGGTCACCGCCTATCGCAACGACGGCTTCATCGACCTCTGTCGTGGCCCGCATCTGCCGTCGACCGGGCGAATCCCGGCGTTCGAGCTCCTCAGGAGCTCGGGGGCGTATTGGCGGGGCGATCAGGAGCGAGAGCAACTGCAGCGGATCTACGGGACGGCTTGGGCGTCCAAGAACGATCTCGACGACTACCTGAATCGACTGGAAGAGGCCGAGAAGCGTGACCATCGCCGGCTGGGCGCCGAGCTCGACCTGTACAGCTTCCCGCCGGATCTCGGAGCCGGTCTGGCGGTGTGGCACCCGAAAGGTGGGATGCTGCGCAAGCTGGTCGAGGACCACAGCAGGAAGCTCCACGAGCGATTCGGTTTCGACTTCGTCTTCTCGCCTCACATCGGCAAGGAGGACCTATGGGAGACCTCGGGCCACCTCGAGTTCTACGCCGACAACATGTACCCCGGCATGCACTACGAAGGCGACCCCGGATATCGCGTCAAGCCGATGAATTGCCCGTTCCACGTCCTCATCTACCAGAGCCAGCGGAGGTCGTACCGGGACCTGCCGATGCGGCTCGGCGAGCTGGGTGGCGTCTACCGATACGAGCAGTCTGGCGTCATCCATGGGATCCTCCGCGCCCGGGGCTTCACCCAGGACGACTCCCACACCTTCTGCACCGAGGACCAGATCCAGGATGAGCTGAAGCTGCATCTCGACTTCGTTCTCACCTGGCTGCGCGACTTTGGTTTCGATGACTTCGACGCCGAGCTGAGCACCCGCCCCGAGAAGGGCATCCTCGACGAGGAGCATCGCTGGGACGTCGCCGAGAAGGCCCTGGCAGATGCCCTCGAGGCACACGGAGTCGACTACAACGTGGCTCCGGGGGAAGGTGCCTTCTACGGGCCCAAGATCGACGTTCACATCAAGGACGCCATCGGGAGACGCTGGCAGTGCTCCACGATCCAGCTCGATGTCAACACCCCGCGGCGCTTCCAGCTGGAGTACGTCGACTCGACCAACTCACCCGAGGTGCCCTTCATGATCCACTGCGCCAAGGCGGGTTCCCTCGAGCGGTTCATGGGGATTCTCGTCGAGCACTATGCGGGGGCGTTCCCCATGTGGCTGGCTCCGATCCAGGTGTCGATCATCCCGGTGGCCGACCGTCACGACGAGTATGCACGTGACGTGAAGGGCCGCCTCAGGGACGCCGGATTGCGTGTCGAGATCGACCTGTCCACCGAGACGGTGGGAGACAAGATACGACGAGCCCTCACCCAGAAGCACCCGGCAGTGATCGTCGTGGGCGACGACGATGTGGAAAACCAGACCGTGGGCCTCAGGTTTTACGGCGAGGATCGCGATACCCGCGGCGTGCCGTTGATCGAGGCCACCAACCGTCTCGTAGAAATAGCGAAGAAGCCATCGTGACCGACGATGGGCGTCGAGTCGATCGGAAGGGCATCCACATCGAACGCGACCTGGCCGACCAGATCGCAATCGAGGAGGAGCTCGACGCCAACATCGAAGGCGAGTACCGCTTTCCGGCCCCGGCGAGGCGACGCATCGCGGCTTGGGTCTACGTGGCGGCAGGTGTGGTGTCTGCGATCACATTCGAGGGTGGCTGGATCGTCGCGCTCGGCTTCGGCTTCCTCGCTCTCTGGCACTTCCTCGGTTCGTGGCCACTCGAGATCGACGAGGGTGAGGCGCTGACGAAAGCCGCAGGCGCCGTGGACTTCCCGGTGGGGCACTCTTCAGCCTCGGTGCGCTTCCACGGCTGGCGGTCTCGTCCTAGATGGTCGGTCATGCTCTACTCGGCAACCGAGCCCCCCGACCGGCGCGCCCTCGTGGTCGTGGATGCGGTGACCGGCGACATCGTCGAGACCCCCTACGTGGAGTCGATCGCCGCCCCATAGTCCCTCGCTCCCTGTTGCGCGCATCAGATGGCGCGTTCTCCGCTCGTTTGATGCGCGAAAACAGGGAGAGAATGGGTGTTCAGCGCCGGTCAA
>CAZYCX010000029.1:0-28173 GCA_964645875.1 uncultured Acidimicrobiaceae bacterium | reverse complement strand
GGGTAGAAGCGATTGGAGGGATGACAGAAGTGCGTCTGCGTCGCCGCGGTCCACAGACCGGGGTTGATGCCCACGAACAGGAGACGACAGTCATCGCCGATCAGGTCGGCGACGGTGGCGCCGCGGAACGATTGCAGCTGTTCCTTCGTGAAGCCCAGGGTCTACTTCTTCTGGCTCTCGTAGTAGGGGTTGTCGCCCGAGGCGTGGTCGGTCACGTCGACGACCTGGCTGAGCTCGGGGATCGACTCGAGGATGATCCGCTCGATTCCCTGCTTCAGGGTCACCTGGGCCAGTCCACAGCCCTGGCAGCCGCCGAAGAGGCGGAGATAGGCGATGGTCCCGTCTACCGAGACCAGCTCGGCTCCGCCGCCGTGGGCCGCGATCGCCGGATTCACCTGCTGCTCGATCACCTGCTGGACCCGGTCGACCAGCGGGCCGGACAGATCGCCGGCAGGTGCGTCGATCTTCGGCGGTGCCGGCGCGTTGGGATTGTTCATGGCCAGCCCCTGCTCGGTGAGCTCGAGCGCAGCACCGTCGAGCTTGCCGACATCGACCTTTGGGAAGATGACGGCCAGATCGTCGTGTCGCTCCTCCACCCAGTTCTCCGCCTTGTCGGCGAGGGGGACGAAGGCCAGCTCATAGGAGAATTGAGGGCCACGGAACCCGGTCACCTCGATGGACAGGGCGAACTCACCGTCTCCGGGCTCGTTGTCCCGGAGCTGGCGAATCATGTCCAAAGCGTCGGGCGCGATCGTCAGAACAGTCGATTCACTCATCTGTGCCAGGATGGTAGTAGGAGCACCTCTCAATCCCAGATGCCCACAGTAGTCGTAATCCTCCCCACCCATACCTATCGGGCCACCGACTTCGTCGAGGCGGCCGACTCACTGGGCATGGAACTCATCGTGGCCTCCGAGGGGCCACCGCCCTTCGACATGGGTGACAGGTACCTCCAGATCGACTGTTCCGACCCCGTGGCCGCGGCAGAGTCGATCGCCGCCCTCGGCGAGACCAGCCCGATCGACGGTGTGGTCGCCGCCGACGACCAAGGAGTCCTGGTGGCCGCCCACGCCAGTTCCATCCTCGGTCTCACCGGCAACGTGCCGGCAGCCGCCGCCACCACTAGGGACAAGCTGGCAATGCGCACCCGTCTGGCGGCGACGGAGGTGGATCAGCCCCGCTTCGCCGCCCTCCCGCCGGGCGAGCCCCCCGATCAGGCCGTCGCCGAGATCGGGTTCCCGATGGTGATCAAGCCCCTGGATCGGTCGGCGAGCCAGGGAGTCATCCGGGTCGATCGCCTCGCGGACGTGAAGCCGACCACCGAGTGGATCAGGGACATCGTGGGCACCGACGCCGTCTTGCTGGCCGAGTCCTTCGCCCCGGGGACCGAGGTCGCCGTCGAGGGCCTGCTGGCGGATGGGGAGCTCACGGTGCTGGCCGTCTTCGACAAACCCGACACCCCCTCGGGCCCCTATTTCCCCGAGACGCTGTTCGTGACCCCATCGCGACTCCCCGACTCCTCCATCGCCGAGGCTGAACGCGTCGCCGCCGCGGCCGTCCGTGGGCTCGGGCTCGGCTGGGGCCCGGTTCACGTGGAGCTGCGGGTCCACGAGGGTCGGGCCCGGGTCATCGAAGTAGCGGCACGATCGATCGGTGGGCTCTGCTCGCGCAGCCTCAGCTTCGGGCTCATGGGCACCACTCTGGAGTCGCTGATCCTGCGCAACGCGATGGGCCTGACCCGTTCCCGCCTGCGGAGGGAGCCGATGGCAAGCGGTGTCCTGATGATCCCGACCCCGGAGTCTGGAGTGCTCAGCGGGGTCGACGGACAGGACGAGATCCGGCAGATCGAGGGGATCACCGGGATGGACCTCACCATCAAGCCGGGCGGCCGGGTCGTGGCCCCCCCGGAGGGGGAGCGTTACCTGGGTTTCGTCTACGCCCGGGGAGAGACTCCCGAGCAGGTGGAATCCGCTTTGAGAAAGGCGATGGAGAAGCTTGAAGTTCAACTTGAGGGTTAGGTCTTACCCGCGTCAGCGCGCGTAAGACGATTTTGTCATTCAGATGGACACCGTCCTGATCTTTGCCGGGGGCGACTCCCCCACCGCAGCACTGGCCGAGGAGCTACCCGAGCCGGAGCTGATCATCGCCGCCGACTCGGGCTACGACGTGGCCGTGGAGGCGGGATTCGCCGTCGACGTGTTGATCGGCGACATGGACTCGATAGCAACCGAGGTGATCCCGACACATGTGATCATCGAGCGCTACCCCACCGACAAGGACGCCACCGACCTCGAGCTGGCCATGGCCAGAGTGTCGGGTGATCGTCCCCAGCGCATCGTCGTCGTGGGAGGCGCCGGCGGGAGGTTCGACCACGAGCTGGCCACTGCGATGCTGCTCTGCTCCGACCGATGGGACGGAGTCGACGAGATCGACTGGGTTACCGACCGCGGCTGGTCCCACGTGATCAAGGGCCGGAGGATCATCCATGGCGACATCGGCAGCACCATCAGCCTGATCCCGATGGGAGGGCCCGTGACCGGGGTCACCACCAAAGGGTTGCGGTGGGATCTGCATGGAGCCACGATCCAGCCGGGGAGCACGTGGGGTGTGTCCAACGAGTTCACCGGGCCGGTGGCCGACATCCGGCTGGGCTCGGGATGCCTGATGGCGGTGATCCCGACCGACGACGTCTAGCTAGCCTCCGATGCCCTCCAAGACCTCAGGATCGAGGGCGTCGTACCCGGACAGGTACTCGACCCGCTCCTTCTTCAGCCGGGCCACCGTCGACTCGTACTCGGCGAGACGTCCCAATCGCTCGTAGAGACGCCTTGGCTGGAGCAGTTCGAGATCGTCGATCCCGGGGACCGATCCGGCAACTTCGTAACCGAAGTCCCGATCGGTCTCCCATTCGATCGTCCCCTCCACGATCGCCTGCACGATGGCCGAGGAGTCGCCGATCTGCACCTTCTTGGAGCCGTCTCCCTCTCCCCCCACCCGTCCCGTGTTGAGCACGTACGCCTCGAGGTCGGGCATGGTGTCGAGCAGTTGGAACAGGCGGTTCCCCTGAAGGGAGTCGTCGTCGAAGAAAAACGGGTTGGTGCCCGGCACGCGCAGGCTCTTGCCCGCCTCGGCGGCACCGCCGGCGGAAGTCCCCTTGGTCTCGCCAAGCATGAAGTAGGCAGGGATCTGGTCGCGGCCGAGACGGGCCACCCCCGGGATGACATGGTCGGAGCGGTTGAGGATGAGCAGATACCGCGCCGGAGGAACGTCGCGGGGGTCACGATTGCGGATGTTGGCCAAAGGGAAGGTGCTGCGTCCGTTGGCGGTGTAGGAGGTGTCGAAGAAGTCCACCTTGCCGTTCTCGTCGACCGAGACGTTCTCCAGCCAGGCATCCGGTCGCGTGGTGCCGCCGTAGATGGTGGGCTCGTCCTCGGGGTCGAGACCATACGTCTTGGCGAAGCATCCCGCCTCGGTGGTGTGGACTTCGCCGTGCGGCATCAGGGCGACGAAGTCGTCCTGCACCGGGAGGGAGTCGGCCTGCCGGCGGAACGTGGTGGTGGTCTTGCCCGTTCCCGACAAGCCGATGATGAGCATCGACTCCTCCACTCCGTTACGGGTCGCCGACGCCGGGAACGTCTTCAGACCGGCGTGACAGGCCAGACCCCCCCGGTCGTAGACCAGGCGGTTCCACATGCGCAGGCCACCCATCTTCGACTCGCCGAAGTAGTCCGAGCCGAGGACCCGGGTCACCCCCTTGTCGAGGTCGACGATGATCAGCCGGTCGTCCGGCTTGCCCTCCGCTCTCAGGGTCGGGGTGTAGATGACAGTGAACTCCGGCTTCCAATCGTCGCCGCGGGGGAAGTAGAGGTGTTGTTGCATCGCGGCGATGTTGGGTTGGACCGCTTCGATGAAGAGCCGGGACCCGGTCCGGAACCCGTGGTCCGGTCCGATGTGACCCTCGACCAGCAGCATCTCTCGATCGGCGATGTGTGCGTCCTGGACACGCTCCCAGTGCTCCGCCTCTTCCCGGGAGATGCGGTTTTGGTGGATCTCGGCATCGGAGACGAAGAACGTCGAGTTCTTGAGCCGGGCGGTCACCTCGGCCTGATAGTTGAGATTCCCGAACTCGGTCACGGTGACCCGGGGCATTCTGGCGAGGGCCAGCTCACGGAGGCGCTCAGGGCTCGGATTGGTCTCTACGGAACGGGCGTGTGGCAACTCGAAGATGTCTACTCGTTCCATGGATCGGAGGTGAAGGCTACCCCGTCCTGGCTCGCTAACCGTCGTAGGGTGCCGGCAGCGGCTCCCCGTGGAGGCCGGCGAGGAGATTGTCCACGGCCAGTGCCGACATTCGCATTCGGGTGCTCACCGAGGCACTGGCGATATGGGGAACGACCAGGCAGTTCTCGAAGCCAAGAAGTGGGTGGTCGGCGGGGAGGGGCTCGGGATCGGTCACGTCGAGCGCGGCACCGGCGATTTGATCTTCGGCCAGGGCAGTCACCAGAGCGTCGGTGTCGACCACGGGCCCTCGTGCCACGTTCACCAGGTAGGCGGTCGGCTTCATCAGACCCAGCTCGTCGGTGGAGATGAGACCCCGGGTGGCCTCGTCGAGGCTGGTGCAGATCACCACATGGTCGGCCCGGGAGAGCAGCTCGTCGATCTCGACCCGCTCTGCGTCCACGTCCTTCTCACTCGGCGAGGAATAGAGGACATCCATGTCGAACCCGACCGCGCGTCGGGCCACCGCCTGTCCGATCCGGCCCATACCGATGATGCCCAGTGTCGTTCCGTGGAGGTCGCCGCCGGCTAGGTGAAAGATCTCCCAGGGCCCCCACCCCCCGGCTCGCACCTCTCGCTCCCCCTCCGGCAACCGGCGCACCACTGCGGCCAGCAGGGCGAACGCCGAGTCGGCGACGGTCTCGGTCAACACGTCCGGTGTGTGACCCACGACGATGCCCCTCTTCCGGCAGGCATCGACGTCGATGTTGTCGATACCGACCGCCATCTGGGACACCACTTCGAGGAGCACCGCCCGGTCGAGCAGCTCCTCGTCGATGTCATCGGTCAACATGCAGAGGAGCCCCCGCGCCTCGGCCACCTCCTCGAGCAGCACATCGCGGGGTACCGGCCCCTCACCACCCCACAGACTCATGTCGTATCCGGACAGACGTGACAGATGGTCCGCGGGGATCTCCTTGGTCACATAGACGCGATCCACCCCGGCGAGGCTAAACGCACTGGCCCCGAGTGCCGATACCATCAGGGTGATGGTTCTGCGCGTCTCGACAGTCGTCCTTGCCCTGTTCGTCGCCGCCTGTGGTGGCGACCTCGCCCTGGAGGGACGTTCAGTCGCCGCGCCGCAACCGATCGCCCCCTCGACCACGACGACCACTCTCGCCGATCCAGAGCCGGTGGACACCCGAGCGGTGTGGGAGGGCTTCGCGGCGACCCATGGCGCGGGACACGACCTCGCCGCCTATGCCCAGGGCCCCCTCGACGTCTACGAGTCGCCCGACGGCACAGAGCCGATGCTGACTCTCGATGGCACCACCATCCTCGGCACCGTCACCGTCCTGGCGGTGGTAACCGGGCCAGTCGACGGATGGGCCGAGGTTATGCTCCCGGTGCGACCCAACGGCAGCACGGGCTGGATCCCCGCCGATGACGTCTCGTTCTACGTGGTCGACGGGGAGATCGTCATCGACCTGTCAGAGCGGGTCCTCACGTACGTGGTCGACGGCGTGGAGATGCTTCGAACCGAGGTCGGCGTCGGCAGTGATCACAACCAGACGCCGGCAGGGGTCTACTTCGTCACCGACAACGTCACCCTGGCCGACCCTACCGGTCCCTGGGGCCCCCACGCCCTCGGCCTGTCGGCGCGTTCGGACACCATCACCGAGTTCAACGGTGGGGACGGGATCATCGGGATCCACGGGACCAACAACCCGGGATCGATCGGAGGCAGCATCTCGCTGGGCTGTGTCCGTCTCCCCAACGACATGATCGCCGCCCTCCACCAAATGGTGCCACTGGGCACGCGGGTAGTGGTCAACGCGTAACCGGCGTTGCTATAGCAACGCCATGATCAAGTGCGGGGCGTGATCGCGGCGTTGGACAACACCTTCTTGCCGCGTTCCTTGGTCTCCGTCTCGACCAGATAGCGGTCGCCCTCCTCCCACACCTTGGTGACCAGGGTCTCGCCGGGGAGGACGTGACCGGTGAAACGTGCCGTGTAGGTCTCCACACTCTCCGGCTCACCCCCGAGTGCCGACTCCACCACCGCCTTGCTGACGATCCCGTAGGTGCACAGTCCGTGGAGGATGGGACGATCGAAGCCGGCGAAGGCGGCGAATGCGGGGTCGGCGTGGAGGGGGTTCTTGTCCCCGGAGGCCATCCGATACAACAGCGCTTGTTGGGGGAGCGTGGGCGACTCGACCACGTGGTCGGGGGCACGCTTGGGAGGCGTGTTGCCTGCGGCCGGGCCGCTCTCGCCGCCGAAGCCGCCCTCGCCGCGCACGTAGACGCCCGAACGGTTGGTGAAGAGCAGTTCCCCGGTCTTCTCCAGCGTGGAGAGCACCTCGAGGACGATGAGTGCTCCCTTCCCCTTGTCGTAGACGGCGACGACCGTTCCGGACTGGGTCACCGTGCCCGAGGTCGGGATCGATCTATGCACGGTCAGGGTCTGGTCACCGTGGAGGATCCGGGAGAGGTCGAGCTCGAGGCCGTCAACCGTCCCCAGGCTCATCATGATCCCGAACGGTGGGATGCTCCCGAAGGTGGGCACGGCCTGGAGGTCGCCCTCGTAAACGTACTTGAGCTCGGTGGGCTCGGTGGGAGGATCGCCGGCACCGACACCGAGGCCGTAGAGGATGAGGTCCTCCTCGTTCCACGAGTACTGCCCTCCGGCGAGCTCGGCGCCGACCGCCTTGTCGATGTCGATGGGCATCAGCCTGCGAGCAACTTGCCCAACAGAGTGATCTCGTCCTGGATGCTCTCGGGCACGATGGGGTCGGAGAGGTCGCGGATCTCGTCGAGATGGTCGGCAACGTCTTCCACCGACGGCACCGCGCCCTGGCCTGCGATCCAGCCATTGTTGGTGACGATGGCGATCCGCCCGTAGCGGCCGCCTCCGGCGGTGAATATCTCGTGGGTGTGCTCGTTGGCCTCCGAGCACAGATAGATCACCATCGGTGTCACCTGTTCGGGCAGGACCATGTCGGCTAACGGGCCGAGGAGGTCCTCGGTCATCCGGGTCTTGGCTATGGGGGCGATGGCGTTCGATTTGATGTCGTACTTGGCTCCCTCGATGGCGAGGACGTTGGAGAGCCCGGCGAGGCCGGCCTTGGCCGCTCCATAGTTGGCCTGACCGAAGTTGCCGAAGAGACCCGCATTCGACGATGTGAAGACGAAGCGCCCGTAACCCTTGTCTTTCATCACCCTGAAGGCCGGCTGCGACACGTAGAACGCCCCCCGAAGATGCACGTCGAGCACCGCCTCGATCTCGGACAGCTCCATGTTGGCGAAGGACCGGTCGCGCAGGATCCCGGCATTGTTGATCACGATGTCGACGGTCCCGAACGCATCAAGCGCGGTCTGCACTATTGCATCGCCACTCTCTGGCGTGGACACCGAGTCGTAGTTGGCAACAGCCTCTCCCCCGGCCTGCTCGACCTCGGACACCACTCGATCGGCCGCCGAGCTCGAAGCACCCGTGCCGTCGACTGCGCCGCCGAGGTCGTTGACGACGACGCGTGCACCCCGCCGTGCCAGCTCGAGGGCGTAGGTGCGGCCAAGGCCGCCGCCGGCACCGGTGACGATGGCGACGCGACCGTCGAATGTGATTGGCTCACTCACTTGGGTCACTCCCTGTCAGAGTCCGAGGGAGCGGCTGACGATCTCTTTCATGATCTCGGTCGTCCCTCGAAACAAATCGTGGTCGGTTTCGAAGATGGCCCGGCTCATGCGTCCGGGGTCAGACTCCGGCGTACATGGACTCGATCTCGTCGGCGTACCGGTCGACGACGACGCGCCGCTTCAGCTTCAGCGACGGGGTCACCTCACCACTGTCCGGCGTCCACTCGTCGGGGACGATCACCCACTTCTTGACATGCTCCACCCGGGCGACCGACTCGTTGGCCTCGGCCACCGCCTTGGCCACCTCATCCTGGACTTCGGGGAGTCGGGAGAAACTGGCGAGATCTTGGTACTCGAGCCCGCGCGCCGCAGCCCACTCCGGCGCCTCCTCGTGGTCGAGGGCGATGATCATGCTCAGGAACTTGCGCTGATCACCGATCATGCACGCCTTGGAGATGAGCGGGTGATTCCCCAGCAGCGTCTCCAGCTTGGCCGGGGCGATGTTCTTGCCCGCCGCGGTGATGATGATCTCTTTCTTCCGGCCGACGATCCACACGAACCCGTCTTCGTCTATCCGGGCCAGATCGCCGGAATGGAGCCACCCTTCGGGGTCGAAGGTCTCCCGCGTGGCCTCATCGAGCTTGTAGTAGCCATCGGTGACGATCCCGCCCCGCATCATCAGCTCTCCGTCGTCGGCGGTCTTGACCTCGACTCCGGGAAGAGGCTTGCCGACCGAGCCGATCTTCATCTCTCCCGGCAGCGTGGCAGTGGCCGGCCCGGTGTTCTCGGACATGCCGTAGATCTCGTAGAGAGGCACGCCGATGGTGTGGAAGAACTTGATCAGCTCGGGGTTGATCGGGGCCGCGGCCGTGATGGCGAGATCGACCTCGTCCATCCCCAGACCCTCGCGCACCTTCGACAGAGCGATCTTGTCGAGCAACCCGGCGAGTGCGGGCCCACTCTCTCCTTCGAGCTCGGCGTCGACCCGCTTGGCATTCAGGTCGAGAGCCTTGTGGAGGATCTTGGCCTTCAGGCCCTCCGCCTCCGCGAAACGGGCCTGCAGCCGGGAATGGAACTTCTCGTAGACCCGGGGCACCCCGACGAAGAGTGTGGGCCGGGCCACCTGGATGTACTCCAGGACCCCGGCGAGGTTGGGGCAGTACCACACCTGTCCGGCGAGATAGGTGCCCAGGTAGTGGGTGGCCAGCCGCTCGGCGATGTGAGCCAGCGGCAGATACGAAACCATCCGCTGTCCGGTCTCGAGGTCGGCGGCGCGGCGCAGGCTCTCGAGGGTCCAGACCACGTTGCGCTGGCTGATCATGACTCCCTTGGGGGTCCCGGTGGTCCCCGAGGTGTAGATCAAGGTGGCCAGGGTGTCCGGCGTGATGGCGGCCGCCGCTCTGGCGACCACTTCCGGGTCCTCCTGGAGCCGGCGCACCCCCTTGGCGAGCAGCTCGTCCCAGGAGAGCACCCACTCGAGGGTGTCGTAGTTCTCCGCACCCGACATGAGGACCACATACCGGAGATTGGGGAGCTCCGAGCGGATCTCCTCCCACCGCTTCATGAAGTCGAGATCCTCGAGGATGGCCACGGTCGCCTTGCAGTTGTCGGCGATGTACTGGATCTGGCTGGCGGCCAGTGTCGAGTAGATGGTCACCGGGGTGGCGCCGGCGTGGACAGCCGCGAAGTCGGCGATCACGTGCTCGGGGCGGTTCGACGACATGATGGCGACGAACTCCCCTTCGCCCACTCCGAGAGTCTCGAGGCCGGCCGCGGCCTTGTGGACCAGGTCGCGATACTCAGACCAGGTGAGGCTCTGCCAGTCCCCGTTCTTCCAGTGGATGGCAGGTTCTTCACCGTACGTGTCGGCGTTTCGATTGAAAGAGTCGATGATCGTCTTGCCTTCGACGACCGCGTCGATCTCGGCTCGCTCGGCGAGCACTGCAGCGTTAACGGTCACATTCCCTCCGCGGAATCAGGCTATGGCTCCAGACTCCCTGAGCTTACCGATCTCCCCGGGGCTAAAGCCCGCCCGACTCAGGATGACATCGGTATCCGCTCCGAGGAGGGGTGGCGGGGCATCTATCTCGGCTGGAGTGGTAGAGAAGCGAGGCGTCGGAGCGGGCTGTCGAACTCCCCCCACTCTCACGAAGGTGCCGCGGGTGGCGTTGTGTGGGTGCTCGGGAGCCTCGGTCATCGACAGCACGGGCGCCACGCAGGCGTCGGTCCCATCGAAGCGCCCGACCCAGTCGTCGCGAGTGCGGGAGCGGAACCGTTCGGCGAAGAGGGCCTGCATATGGGGCCACCGGTCACGGTCGTGCTGCGGGCCGACTTCGTCGAAAGTGAGCTCGAGACCCTCGATCAGCGCATCGAAGAACCGAGGCTCGAGGGCTCCCACCGCCACGTGGCGACCGTCAGCGGTCTCGTAGGTCGTGTAGAAGGGAGCACCGCCGTCGAGGAGGTTGCTCTCCCGATCCGCGGCCCACCAGCCCTCGGCGAGGTACCCGTGGTGGGAGGCCATGAGGAGGGCGGAGCCGTCGACCATGGCTGCGTCGACCACCTGGCCGGGCCCTCCCGATCTGGCGTGGACGATGGCCGCCAGCAAACCGACGGCGAGCATCATCCCCCCTCCACCGAAGTCTCCGACCAGGTTGAGCGGAGGCACCGGACGTTCTGTCGGACCGATGGAGCCGAGCGCGCCGGAGAGAGCGATGTAGTCGATGTCGTGACCCGCCATCCCGGACATCGGGCCGTCCTGTCCCCAGCCGGTCATCCTCCCGTACACCAGGGAGGAGTTGCGTTCGAGACACACGTCGGGCCCGACCCCGAGACGCTCGACGACACCGGGGCGAAATCCCTCTATCAAGGCGTCGGCGGTCTCCACGAGCCGGAGCACGACCTCGGCACCCTCCTCGCTCTTCAGATCGACGGCGATCGACCGCTTACCCCGGTCCAGCACGTCATGAGCCCCGAGCCCCAATGGGACCGTCGCTCCACCGGGCCGCTCCACTCCGATCACCTCTGCGCCGAGATCGGCGAGGACCATCCCGCAGAAGGGCGCCGGGCCCAGACCGGCGAGCTCCACGACGACCGTCCCGGCGAGAGGCCCCGACATCAACCACCACCACCGATCAGATCGACGGATTCGACCAGGACGGGGATGGGCAGATGCGTTGGATCCATGCCGAACGCACCGTACAGCAGGCCGCCCAGGATCAGGTTGGCACCGTCATCGGCCGGCGACCGGGGGTCCATGGTCGCGGGCTCCGCCGGGATGGCCACCACGATCGAGTTTCGCCCGCTCCAGGCTCCCACGTTCCAGAGGTCGGAGGACAGGGTGTAGTTGGGAGCCGGCCCGTGGAGCTCGGCGTTCCAGGCCATCATCACAGGCTTCTGGTACAGCGGGATCACGGCGAGGTCCTCCAGGTAGAGGTGGTCGGCGCGGTTGTAGAGGGCAGCCCTCTCGGCGGGGTCGACGATGGTCTCGGTGGCCCGGATCAGGCTCTCCATCTGCTCTGAGCAGTAGCGGGTCACGTTGAGGCTGTCCCCGTTGCAGTAGTAGGTGGGGTTGGCTGCCGCGGGGTCCTGTCTCGCCCGCCACGAGAAGTTGATCAACTGCCAGCGGTCCGGCCCACCGAAGAGGAAGTCCCCGGACACGAACTCCGACGGGCTCACGAAAGCGGCCGTCAGCTCGATTCCGATCGTGTCGAGATCCTCACGCACCAGTTCGAAGGTCACCCGACGCGCCGGGTCGTCGTCGGTGGTCGCCCACACGAACGACATCCGGGTCCCGTCGCAGACCTGGATCCCGTCCTCGTCGCGCTCACACCCGTTCTGGTCCAAGACCCTCAACGCCTGGCCGGGGTCGAACCCGACGTCGAAGTGAGGCTCGTAGTAGGGCGTTCCGGTCATCCAGACGGTGTTGTCCAAAGCTGTGGTCGACGGGTCGACGAGACGGACCGTCTCGTCGAGGATGCGTTCCCGGTCGATGCTCAGGGCGATGGCCTCCCGCACCCAGGGCCGGGCCAACATCGGGTCGTCGTGATGGAAGTCGATGTGCTCCCAGAAAGGGCCTGGTGCCACTGCGAACTCGACATCGTCTATCCCCTCCAGCGCCTCGATCGCCTGCTGGTCGGGTCGGGCGGCGATGACATCGACATCCCCGTCCCGGAGGGCAGCGACCATCTCCGCCAGATCGTCGATGAATACGAACGTGATCTCCATCACATCTCCGGTCGGCTGACCGCTCAAGGGATCACGATCCGCCCACCATCTCTGGTTCCGCTCCACCACGAGGTACTCCCCCTGCTGCCAGTCGGCGAAGGTGAAGGGGCCAGTGGACTCGAGCGCGGCCAGGTCTCCCTGAGGGGAACCGTCCCGATGGATTCGGGGGAAGAGGCTCTGCCAGGCACCGTACGGGACGTCGAGAGCAACCAGGGCGGTGACAGGATCGACCGCCTCCACCGATCGGATCAGGTCGTGACCAGGCACACCGGATGCCGCCAGGAGCTCCGCGGTGTGGGAGAAATCGGATGCCGTCACCGGCAATCCGTCCGACCAGGTGGCGTCACGACGGAGGTTGTAGACGATGCAGAACTCGGTGGGGCAGTCCAAGTTCACCGCCGCGTCGACGGTGATCGTGGTGGTGGTCACGGGGATCGTCGTGGTGGTGGGTGTGGCGGTCGTGGTCGAAGTGGGCCGCGGAGGTAAGGGGCTCCCCTCGGTCGGCGCGCAGGCGACCGCCAGCAGAGCCATCGCCAGCAGGAGCGGCCTCAGCCGGCTCATCGCATCAGCGGACTATCCGCACCGATTCCGGCCACGCCCTCCCCGTCGAGGCGTGTCCACCCATCACCGACTCGACCGGGAAACGCACGGCCGGAGAGAAGGCCTCGATCACCGAAGTCCTGTACAGCACGACATAGGGGAGATCGTCGGCGACGACACGCTCCATCTCCCTGGTCCATCGGGCGGCGTCCTCGACCGTGGCCGCCGTTGAGAAGGCGTCGGCGGCGCTGTCGAACTCCGAGCTCGAATAGCCGGTGGTGTTGAGACCGCCCGCCTCGACCCCGCTCCGGGAGTGGAACAGCGCGACCAGGGTGAGCCCGGGTAGCGAGGGCTCCGCCCGCCCCCAGCCCGCGACCTTGAGGTCCCATGCCAGCGCCGCCTCCGCCGACTCGGGGGCCACCGCCGTCTCCATCATCGAGCCGAGATCGGTGGTGTCGACGACCACATCCATGCCGAGGTGGGTCATCCACTGGGCGATCCACAGCGCGAACGTGGCCCGCATCGGATCGTCCCCCCCGGCAGGGGCGACCAGGATGGTCAACTCCGGGACGGTGATCCCGTTGGGCATCCGCAGTCCCCGGCCCGGGATGACATCGACCAGCGGGCCGTCATCACCGAACACGAGCTCCGGCTCCGCCTGCCAGGTGTAGCCGGCCTCGGTGAGCAGAGCCATCGCCGCCTCGAACCGCTCTCGCTCCTCCATCGGCTCACCGCCGGACCAGCCGGGACGGCGGACCCCAGATTCGTGGAACGGAGTGAGGCCCGGATGGACCACGGTGTAGGCGGGGCTCAGCTCCCCGCCGAGGTGGGTGGAGGCCACCAGCTCCTTGTCGATCACCGTTGCCACCGCCTCCCGGAACACCGGGTCGGACATGGGAGGCTTGCGGAGATTGAAGCCGAGGAAACGGAAGCCTTCGGCGTGGCTGCTCGAGATGCGAAGACCACCACTGCTCACGAGACGGTTGCGGGTCGTCAGGGTCATCCCGTCGGGATGGAAGACGAAGTCCACCCGTCCACCCTCGAGTGCCTCGTAGGCGGGGTCAGCGGACTCGTATTCGACCCATTGGACCGCCGAGACGAACGGCCCGACGACGTGATGGGCGTCTACCGAGCCCGACGCTCTCCCGCCGTAGACGACGTCCTCCCCTCCCGGGTGCGCCACCCGCGCCGAGCCATCCGAATAGAGCGTCGTCTCAGTCCCTCGTGCGTGGTACCCGGGGTTGGAGATCGTCAGCGCTGCATCCCCCGGCTCCCAGGACTCGAACACCAGCGGCCCCGCCGAAGGCTCACCCACCGGGTCCACCGAGTAGAGATGGTCGCGCCCCGAGCCGCCCCGAGCGCGCGCCTCGTCGACGTGTGGCTCCCAGAAGTGAGAGGGCACGAATGACGCCATGCCCACCCCGGTCTGCCATTCGACGATCGAGGGCTCATCGGCGAACTCGACGCGGACCACGAAGTCGTCGGCCGCCGAGACGTCGACCACCGAATCCGGGAAGTTGACGGCGTGGTTGGAACCGAGCCCGAACTCGCGGACGACGTCGTAGTAGAAGGCCAGGTCGTCTGCAGTCAGCTGTTCCCCATCCGACCAGAAGACATCGTCTCGAATCGGTTGCTCCACGAACCAGACCCCACCTTCCTGTCGCGCCCGCACCGGGCCACCGGCGGCGAGGTCGGGCACGAAGACGAATCCAGGACGGGTCAGGGTGAACAGGGAAGCCTTCGTGTTCGACACCACGGCCAGGTTCTCGGCCGAGTCGGCCGAGTCGAGGACCTCCCACCAATTGACGCTGCTCAACCCCGTGGTGAATCCGACCCGGGCCACCGGGCCGTCGAGCGCGGGGTCGGGCGGCAGAGTGGTCGTGGTGGTCGTTGCCTTCGTGGTCGAGGTCGTGGTCGTGTCTCCGGCCTCCTCACTACAGGCGCCCAGGATCAGGGCCAGCAGCGCGACGATCGAGATGACCCTGAGAGAATCCACAGTCGCTCGCATCGTATTGGGCGAAGGCTCTCCTACCCGGAATGTCATGTGAGCAAGTATCGGGTGGTCTCTAACCTCACTGAAAATGTCTGTGGGTCAGTCGTGATTTGGAAGGGAGTGGCCGTTCTCGTCGGGGCGGCCGCCCTGGTCGCCCTCGGCGTCACCGGTCTGGCTCTGGTGATGGTCCCCGACGAGCCCACCTTTGCCGAGGGGTTCGTGGGCACCGACGACTCCGAGGAGGAGGTCGAGTTCGTCCCCACCGCCGTGGGAGCCCTTCTCGAGATCACCGGTTCCCGGGAGGCGACCGTCACCCTCGACCGCACCGTCGGCGGGCCCTCCTACGGCATCGGAGACTCCACGACCCGGGTCTTCTTCGACCGCGACCCGCTGGCGATCGGGCAGATGTCCCATGACGGCCTTGCCTTCTTCCCCGACCCCGAGGACTGCGAGTTCACACCCGGCGAGCACGACGAGGACACCGGTCTTGTTGCCGTCACGATCAGCTGTCTCGAGCTGGTCGACATCCGCGGCAACGGGTCGATCACGTTGGAGGGCTTCGCTGCCCTGCCCGCCGACCTCGTCATAGAGCTCGACCTCCCCGAGACCGGTGGTGTGATCATGGTCGGCGACGAGCAGTGGGAGATCGTCGATCCTCTGCTGTTCGTGGGGCCCAGCTTCCAGGGCCAAGGTGGAGGTGCCGCTGACCTCGGGCTCTCCCTCAACCCAAAGGACCCCAACAGGGGGTTGTTCCTGGCCTACGACATAGACACCGAGAGACTGACCCCGGCAACGATCTTCTACGACGAAACCGTCGCCGAGATGACAGGCACCTGCATGCTGACCGACGAGGAGGTGATGATCCTCAACCCACAGACCCAGTTTCGCGAGCTGACGATCGACTGCGAGAACGTCGAAGTCGGGGACCTGGGCACCGTTGAGATCACGGGGAGCGTCGTCTACCAGAAGGTCTATTTCGCAGAGTCCTAATCGATCTTGCGCGGGTCGAGGCTGTGGGGGTCGAAGATCTCGCGCAAACCCACCCCGATCAGGTAGAACGCACCGGCGAGGAGTGTGATCCCGGCGGCCCCGGTGGACATCACCCACCACGGGGTGTCGAGCACCCCGGCGAACAGCTCTCCCCAGGTGAGACCTTCGAAGACCAGATAGCCGAATCCGATGTTGGCACCGACACCGCTGCGGAAGGCGAGGAAAGCCTCGGCCCAGACCGCACCGGCCACGCCGATCATCGCCTGGACCGCGGCGTGCGGCACCAGATGGGGCAGCACGTGGCGGGTGATGGTGCGTCCCATCCCGGCCCCGGCGAGACGGGCGGCGTCGATGAAGGGTTTCGCCATCACCCCCAGGGCCGCGGCGCGCACGGTGGCCGTCGCCGGGCCCAGCCCGTAGAGGATCCCGAAGGTGATCCCTACGGCCAGAGCCCCGAAGTCTCCGGGATCCTGGCCCACCCCGATGATGTACACGGCGAGCAGGGCAGGGAGGAACACCATGGCGTCGCTGAAGTGGGTGACGAAACTGTCCACCCAGCCTCGCCTGTATGCGGCGATCGACCCGAACAGAAGAGAGACCACCCCGATCACCAGACCTGCGGAGAGGGCGACGACCACGCTGTAGCGACCCGAGTAGGTGAACATCGAAACGACATCGCGCCCCAGGGAGTCGGTTCCCAGCCAGTGCTCGCCCGACGGCCCGGCGGGATGCACCACCTGGGCGTCGTAGCCGATGAAAGGGTCGTAGACGGTGCGCTCCCCTTCCCAGATCGTCGCCTGGAAGAGGGGATGGGCCAGGATCACGAAGAGGAAGAAAGCCACGAGGGCGAGCCCGGCAACCAGTTTGGGATTGGACAGGAGCTCGACCCGGCGGGATCGCCTCCTGGGGATCGTGGCCACTGCCACCTCAGGCTCTCCTCTGTCTCGGGTCGAGATAGGCGATGACCACGTCGGCAACGACACGCAACATGACCCCCATCACACCGAGCATGACCAGGACACCCATGATCAACGGGATGTCCTGGGTCTCCACCGCGTTGAAGAACGCCCACGACAGACCACGGACCTCGAGGCCGAACTCGATGATCACCATCCCGGCGATGATCGTCGGCAGCGCCAGGAACGATCCGGCGATGGCGGGGGCGAGGGCGTTGCGGGCAACGTGCCGGTCACGGACCACGGCTTCGGTGAGGCCCTTGGCCCGCGCCGTGAGCACGTAGTCCTCGTTGCGTTCGTCCTCGATGCCCACTCGCATCATGAACATCACCTGCCCGAAGGTGATCAGAACCACTCCCACCAAGACGAGGAGCGGGCTTCCGGTCGCCACGGTCTGTGAGAGGTCGGATCGGTAGAGGAGGTCGATGGCTTCTACCCCGATGCCGGCCAGCCAGATCCCCAGGGCGGCTGCGATCACCATCACCGGCATGGCCGACGCAGCCACCCAGCGGAGTCGGTTGCGGTGCGCCCAGGTGCGGACCACCACCCCGACGATCACCGCCCCGAACAGCGCCAGTGACATGAGCAACAGCACGTCGTTCTGCTCCACCGCCGCGTTCCGCCAGATGACGAGGCTGTCGGCGGGCAGACCCATGGCCTCACGCAGCTCCCAGAACGGGTCACGCAGGAAGAAGGCGATCAGGAACACCAGGAACGGGGGAAAGATCGTGGTGAAGAGGACACCGACCGTGGACAGGGCCGATCCGCTGATCCAGCTGCGATGCCATGCCCCGAAGCGGCCCATCGCCTCGCCGACGACGAAGGCGAGCAGGGCTCCGACAGCAAAGATGAACATCGTCACCGGCGCCGTGTCGACGATCAGGGTGGTGACCGGCTGACCGGTGAACGAGTTCCCCAGATCGAAGGTCAGCAGCCCGGAGACGAACTCCCAGAGGCGGGTGGTGAGGGGTCGGTCCAGCCCCAACGCCTCCAGGGCCGCCTGATAGGCCTCGGGTCCGGCCATCCTCGCCGGCGTGGCGAAGTTGAAAGGCACCACCACCTGGATGAGGACGAACACGACAGCCAGGTAGATGATCAGTGTGATCAGCGCCCACACCGCCCGACGGGACAGAAAGGTGACCAGCCAGGGGATGCGCGGGCGACGCCGAAGCTCCGACTCGGAGCTGGTTTCGACCAGGCTCACCTGGTCATTGGTTAGATCTCGCCGATCCGGTAGCAGGCGGCGAAATGCTGATCGCCGACTTCGAACATCTCAGGGTGGGGGTTCTCCCGGCACACGTCGGCGGCGAAGAGGCAGCGTTCGATGAACCGGCATTCGGGGGCGGGGTTGATCGCCTTGGAGATGCCGCCCTCGATCTCGACCGGGGTCCGCTTCACGGACGGGTCGGGAATCGGGACCGCGGAGAGCAGGGCCCTGGTGTAGGGATGCTGGGGATTGGCGAGGATCTGTTCGGTGGGCCCGACCTCGACGATCTTGCCCAGGTACATCACCGCGATCCGGTCGCACATGTAGCGCGCCACCGCCAGGTCGTGGGTGATGTAGAGGTAGGAGACACCGAGTCGGTCGCCGAGCTCGGTCATCAGCTCCATGATCGAGATGCGGATGCTGACGTCGAGCATCGAGGTGGGCTCGTCGGCGACGACGAAGCGGGGATTCATGACCAGGGCCCGGGCGATGGCGACTCTCTGCCGCTGACCTCCCGACAGCTCATGCGGATAGCGGAACAGGAAGTTCTCGGGCGGGGTCAGCCCGACCAGGCCGAGCAGCTCGAGCACTCTCTCCTCACGCTCGGGGATCCTGCCCTGCTTCTGGACCGCCATGGGCTCGGAGACGGTGTCGAACACCGTCCGTCTCGGGTTCATCGACTCGTATGGGTCCTGGAAGATCATCTGGACCCGTGAGCGGAACTCTTTTATCCCCGAACGGCTGACGTTGGCCACGTCTCGCTCGTAGTCGCCGTCGTTGAACTGGATCGCCCCATCGCTGGGGTCGAGGAGCTTGACCAGCATGCGTCCCGTGGTCGACTTGCCGCAACCGGACTCGCCGACGAGACCGAGACTCTCTCCGGGAGCGATCTCGAAGTTGATCCCGTCCACCGCATGGACGAACTCGTTGGGCGCCCGGAACAGCCCGCGTGAGATCGGGAACAGCTTGGTGAGCTCCTTGACCTCGACCAGCGGCTTGGTCTTGACAGGGGTGGTGGCGGTCATCGCACCAGCTCCGTCTCCAGCTCGGGCACGTCCTCGTAGTTCCAACAGGCGACCCGATGGCCTTCTGAGATCTCTTCGAACGGCGGCTCCTCGACGGCACACTTCTCGGTGGCGAACGGACAGCGGGGGTGGAACCGGCAGCCGGGGGGCGGGTCTAACAGGTCCGGCGGCTCGCCGCCGAGTGCTGCCAGCTTGCGGCGGGGGCCGGTGATCGAAGGGGTGGAGCGCAACAGGAGGTAGGCGTAGGGGTGGCGGGGTCGGGAGAACACCTCCGAGGTGGGACCGTACTCGACCAGCTTGCCGGCGTACATGACGCCGAGCGAGTCGGTCACCTCGGCAATGACCGCGATGTCATGGGAGATGTAGAGGATCGACATCCCCATCTCGGCCTGGATGCGCTTGAGCTCCCTCAGGATCTGGTCCTGGACGATGACGTCGAGAGCCGTGGTCGGCTCGTCGGCGATGATCAGCTCGGGACTGCACACCAGCGCCATGGCTATCACCGCCCGCTGACGCATCCCCCCGGAGAACTCGTGGGGATAGCGGTCGATCATCTCCGCCGGGAGCCCCACGGCGCGGAAGAGCTGTTCGATGTGCTCCGTCTGCTCGTCGTAGCTCATCTCACCCCGATAGTGGGTGTCCAACACCTCCCGGATCTGGTCGCCGACGCGGTAGACCGGGTTCCACGAGTTCATCGCCCCCTGGAAGACCATCGCGATGTCCTTCCAGCGGTGCTTGCGCATCCCCTCCTCGCTCAGCTGGAGCAGATCCTCGCCGTTGAGCCTGATCTCACCGGAGATGTACTCGGCGTTGGCAGGGAGCAGCCGGAGCAGGGAGAGAGCGGTCGAGGTCTTGCCGCACCCCGACTCTCCCACCAGGCCGACCGCCTCGCCCTGATGGATGGTGAAGCCCACGTTCTCCACCGCCGACACCTCGCCCGCCTTGATCTTGTATCTCATGATCAGGTCGTCGACCTCCAGGAGCGGCTTGTCGGGATCGATGCGGCGTGTTTGCAGATTCTCCAATGAGAGTGTCATGAGAAAGCTCCCCTCCTACCGGGCGCGAAGCCGGGGGTTGATCACCTCGTCCATGCCCCGACCCACGACGAAAAAGCCGAAGGCGAGGAACGACACCGCCAGACCTGCGGGGAACAGCAGCCACCAATAGGAGGTGCCGCTCAACAGGTAACCCTGATTCTGGGCGGTGTTGATCATGATCCCCCACGACATCTGGATGTTCAACAGACCCAGGAACGACAGGGTCGCCTCCAGGGCGATCGCGGTGGTCACCCCGAACATCATGTAGAGGAGGCTCAACGGGATCACATTGGGCACGATGTGGCGGAAGATGATGTGGCCATCCCCTCCGCCGGCGACCCGGGCGGCGTCGATGTACGACTTCACCTTGATCGACAGCGCCTGGGACTTCAAGACGATGGCGTCGCCACCGAAGCCCAACAGGATCCCGATCATGATGCCGAGCATCACCATGTTGATCTGAACCGCCGCACTCAACACGATCAACACCGGAAGCAGCGGCATCAGCAGGATCAGGTCGGCGGTGCGCATCAGGAAACCGTCGATCCTGCCTCCGTAGTAGGCGGCGATGGAGCCCACCGTGGTGGCGATGAACACCGTGGTGAAAGCGGCCACGAAGCCCAACAGGAAGGCGGCCCGCGCCCCGTAGAGCAGCTGGGAGAAGATGTCACGCCCCTGGGGGTCGGTGCCGAGGAAGTGCGGGTTCTCCCCGGCGAAGGTGGGCGGTGCCGGCTGGACCGGGATCCGGGCGATCTGGCCCACCCTGACGGTCGGGTTGAGCTCGAACCGCGCCTCGCTGAGCTCCATCTCCGTTATCGGATCCTCGACTGCGCCGTTCTCGACGATGGTGTACTCGACGACTACGGCGTCGTATCCGGAGACCGGGTCATAGACCGCCGGGTCCCACACCGTCGACATCAGGATCGGAGAGGCCACCGCCATGAGGCCGAAGATGGCAATGATGATCAGGCCCACCACTCCCATCTTCGAGTCCTTGAACAGAACCCAGTTGGCGGCGAACGACTTGCGGAAGAGACGGAAGCGGATCCTCCACAACGGCTCCTCGACGATGCTCTCGCCGCGGATCAGGCCATCGATGCCGGCCGCCCCCTCCTCGGGCGGGGTGTCGCGCTTTGTCTCTTCCTTGGTTGCCATGTGTTATCGCCTCAGGATATGCGGATACGTGGATCGAGGAAGGTGTAGACGATGTCGACGACGAGGTGGGCGAACAGAGTCAGGACGCCGGTGATGGCCAGGGCCCCGGTGACCAGGGGGATGTCCGAGACGACGATCCCCTGGAGGAAGAGGAGCCCCATGCCCGGCCAGGAGAAGATCAGCTCGGTGATGATGGCACCGCCTACCACCGTACCCATCGCCAGGATGAACGAGGTCACCACCGGGAGGAGGGCGTTGCGGGATGCGTGGTTGTCGCGTATCACCTTCTTGGGGAGGCCCTTGGCCCGGGCGGTGAGGATGTAGTCCTCGCCGAGAGTCTCCAGCATCGAGGTACGGGTGATCAGCATCACCGCCCCGAACGCGACCAGGCCCAGGGTGACCACCGGGAGGATGGTGTGCCACACGATGTCCCACACGTAGGTCCGGGCGGGATCGAAGTACCAGTAGGCCACCAACGCGACGACGGTCAAGAAACCGGCGAGCCTCTGCAGCCGCTGCTGGGTGACCAGATCCGGTGCCGTCCTCTTGATCAGGTACCTGGCCCCGACATAGATGAGCGTGGCCGCGAACGTGGTGAGCACCACTTCCGTGAACACCTCGGTGGCGTCGAAGCCGGAGCCCTGCCAGAGGCCGACGCTGATGAAGCGGCCGATGGGGAACCAGCCGAAGAAGAAGCCGAACGTCCACAGCATGACGATGGCGAACCAGGGGTAGAACACCGTCTGGAGGAAGATGCCACCGACGATGAAACCCTGCTCGGTCTTCCCCCCGCGACCCCAGGCGATCAGCTTGCCGGACTTGAAACCCATCCAGTAGGCGAAGAGGGTCGCAGTGAGCACGAGGACGAGGGTGCGGGGGATGGCCTCGAGGAGGATCGTGGAGACTTCCTGGGGATAGCGGCTGAAGCTGACACCCATCTCACCACGGAAGAAGTTGGTGATGTAGGTCAGGTATTGGAGATACAGAGGCTGGTCGAGCCCGAGACGCTGTCGCAGCTCGAGTCGGGTGGCGAGGGGAATGCTGGGATCGCCGATGAGCGTGTCGGAGATGTCGCCGGGCATCGCCTGGAGAAGCAGCCAGACGAGCGAGAGAAAGATGAGGAAAAGGAAGAACATCTGGATCAGGCGACGGCCGATGAAACGGAACATCTCTGGTGCTCTTCCTCCGGGAGTACTTTAAAGCGGTCTGGTACGGCGGTGGCGGGGTTGGGCCCGCTTGAAGCGGGCCCAACCTTCCACCTTCTAGCTATCGACTAACGGGTATTCACCGAACCGGGAAGTCCGTCGAGGAACTGCAAGCCCGAGAGAGACTCCGTGAACGGGAACTCAACACGGGTGTTGTAGAACTCGAGGATTCCGGTGTCGAACAGCGGGACATGGGGCTTGTCCTGAGCGATCAGGCGCTCCATCTCCCACATCGCCTCGTAGGCCTCTTCCACGGTGCTCGCGGCGCCGAACTGGGACGCAAAGTCATCGAACTCAGCACTGCTGTACTGGGTGTTGTTCGAGCCGCCGGTCGTTCCGAAGAACGAATCGTGGAACGTCGGGAACACCGGGTTCCCCAGCGAGTAGCCGAGGATGAACATGTCGTACGGCGAGGTGTACTCCGCCGCCGCGTCGTCATATTCGAACACGATGTCGATGATCTGACCGAAGTCGGTCGGGAGCGAGTTGACCGGGATACCGACCTCTCGCGCCACACCCGCGATGTAACCACCGAAGGTGGCACGAAGCGGGTCGTAACCGGCGTTCGGGTGCAGCAGGTCGAGGTCCTCCACCGTGGCGCCATCGGGACCAACCAGGGTCCCCGAGGCAGCCGAGTAGGAGTACCCGTCTGCAGGCTCCGGCGAGTAGTTGCCATCGGCGTCGTACCAGCCGGGAGCACCATCGTCCGTCCACGTGTATCCGGCGTCGGTGAGCAGCCCGATCGCGGCCGCGCGGCGAGTCTCGTCATCGAGCTCCGCAAAGCCGGCTTCCTTCAGCTCTTCGGCCACGCCCTCGTTGTACCAGGCCTCGTTGCCCTCGGGCAGAAGCACGTAGAGCGGGAACGCGGCTCCTTGGAGCAGGTTCTCCGTCACGTACTCCTTGTTGATCATGGCCGTGAGCGCATCACGGAACGCAGGATCAGACATGGGGGCACGGGCATGGTTGAAGGCGAGGAAGCGATAGCCGTTGGTCGGGTTGACCAGAGCCTCCAGATTCTCGTTGTCGATGACCTGGTCGCGGAGACCACGCTGCATGCCCAACGGGTTGAGCAGCAGGTCGACCTCACCATTGGCCAGGGCCAGCACCGCAGCTTCCTGCCCGCCGTAGAGCGGGTAGTTGAAGTTGGAAGCGAACGGACCGACTTCATAGGTCACTCCACCGGACTCGATGACCGCGCCGGTGTCGTAGTAGCTGTCGTTCGCCGTGGTGGCGGCGAAGCTCCCCTCCTGGATCTCACCGAACACGGTGGGACCGGCGGAAGGCGCTCCAACACCGGAAGCAGCGATCAGCGTGTCACGTGGCGCCTCGGTGCCTGCGGCCTCATCGACCACCGGGCCCCAGAAGTGCTCTGGGAGGACCGGCATGTACGGAGGTCCGTTGCCGACACCCCAGGTGGAGATACCGGGCTCGCTGTTGTAGGTGACCTGAATGGTCAGGTCGTCGATGGCCTCGACGCCGATGACACCAGGTGCCTCGTCGACGGCGATATCGAGATAGTCGGGCCAGTTGGCCGTCAGCTCGAAGTCGCGGGCCGTCTCGAACGTGAACACGTAGTCATTCGCGGTGATGGGCTCACCATCAGACCAGGTCAGGTCATCACGCAGGGTGATGGTTCCAACCCAGTTGTCACCATCCTGCACCGCCGGCGCGAGTTCACCGGCAGCCATGTCGGGCGCCGGTTCGAGACCGGGATAGTTGATGGTGTACGGGGCTCCCAGGGATGGGCCGATTACGTAGCCGACCCAGACATCGCTACCCGAGCTGTCCAGATACGACCACGGGTTGTCCGTGGTCACATCCTGGAAGATGCCCAGGGTATAGGTGTCCAGGTCGCCAGTTGCGCCATTGTCGTCGTCGTCGCCACTCGTCGTGTCTGGAGAGTCGTCTCCAGCGGTGGTGGTGACGTCATCGCCGGCGGTAGTGGTGGTCTCGTCCGTGGTATCGGTACAAGCCGCCACGACCATGGCGAATACGGCGAGGAGCGCAAGTAGCTTCAGCCCAAAGGGCTTGGTTGCTTTCACTTAGTTTCCTCCGAACTAGGGGTAACTGTGCCCCAAAAAAAAGAGGCACCGTCGCCATAGACTAGAGCGTGATTTCGATCTATGCCTAGCGCAGCGCGGCCAATGTGTCAGGAGGCCGACACCGGCTCCTGCTCGTCGTCGAGTATCACCCGGTAGTACCGCCTCGATTCGGAGATCAGTGCCTGGATGATGCCCGCCATCGGAAGGGCGAGTACCACCCCGATGCCACCGAGGAGGATGCCTCCGATGATGATCGCTGCCACCGAGATGGCGGGATGGATCTCCATCGTCCTCTTGGTGATCCGGGGGGAGATCAGATAGTTCTCGAGCTGCTGGTAGGCGACGAAGAACGCGGTCGCCCACACGGCCGTGGCCACGTCGTTGAAGGTGAGGGCCACCACGGCGGGGAGGATCGAGGCGAGGTAGGTGCCCACGACGGGCACGAACTGGCTCAGCGTGCCCACCCAAATGCTCAAGGAGATGGCGAACGGGACTCCCAAGATGCTGAGGAACATGTAGGTCACCACCGCCGAGACGACGGCGAGGATCAACCGGGAGTATATGTAGCCACCCATCTTCTCGACCGCCACGTCCCAGATCCGCATCGCCCTGCGCTGCTGCTCCTCGGGCATGAACGAGAGCACGGTCCGCTGCACCTTGGGCAATTCGGCGATCATGTAGAACGAGAAGAGCGCCACGGTGGTGATGAACAACAGGAACCCGAACACCGTCGAGGCCAGCCCGAAGACACCACCGGCCACCGGGCCGGAGAGATCCTGCAGCGACTCGATCAGGTTGCGGCCCACCTGTCTCGGATCGACGTTCTCGAACTCGAAGCCGAAGGAATCCTCCAGGAAGACGACGACCGACTCGACCAGGCCGGGAATCGAGTCGATCAGCTGCTCCACCTGTTGCACGAACAGCGGCGCCAGCGCCCAGATGAAGAGGACAGCGATGGAGAATGCCGCCAGGAACACGACTCCGGTGGCGCTCCCGCGCCGCCAACCTCGTTTCGCCAGGAAGTGAACCGGTGGCTCGAAGGCCACCGTGACGAAAATCGAGACGAAGACCATGAAGAGGATGGTGCGAAGCTTGAAGGCCAGCCAGACCACGGCGAACACGCCCAACAAGACGACGGCCACCGTGAGGGTCCGTCGGATGAAGACCTGGTGGTCCGAAGGGCCGGTGGCCTCGGTCATGGTGAACGCAGGGTAGGAACCAGCTCCCACGGATCGGTGTCATTGCCGATAGCCTCGTAACGCGGATCAGGAGGAACATGGAGAGATTCGAGATCGCTTGGTCAGCCGACCCGGAGCAGGCGAAGGCGACGAACACAGCACGCTTCATGAGGGAGCACGACATCGCCGACTTCGATGAGCTGGTGCTGAGGTCCGCGGTCGATCCGGAGTGGTTCTGGGCCTCCGTGGTCGAGTTTCTCGAGCTGCCCTTCGACCCGGGCTGGACAGCGGTGCGCGACACCTCACGGGGCCACCCTTGGGCGACATGGTTCGTCGGTTCCGGGTTCAACCTGTCGGTGGCCTGCGTCGATCGATGGGCCACCGACACCCCCGATCGTCTCGCAGTCCGCTCCCAGAAGGAGAATGGAGAGACGAGGGAACTGACCTTCGGGGAGCTTCTCGAGCAGGTGGAGCGTCTCACCGGAGCCATGAGCGAACTGGGAGTCGAGCGTGGCGATGCGGTCGCCGTCTACCTGCCGATGGGGCAGGAAGCGATCGTCTCGCTGCTCGCCGTCGCCCGGATCGGTGCCATCTTCATCCCCGTCTTCTCGGGTTATGCCGCGGAGGCGGTGGCGACCCGTCTCGACGACCCGAAGCCGAGGCTGATGATCTGCGCCAACGGGTTCGAGCGCCGCGGAGCGAAGGTCCACATGAAGGAGGCCGCCGACGAGGCAGCGAAGATGGCGGGCGGGATCGCCAGGATGCTCGTCGTCGACTACGTGGACCGCAACGACACCCCGATCACCGATGGAAGAGACTCCTGGTGGCACGACGTGGTCCCGACAGCGGAGCGTCTCGGGCCGGCGAAGACCTGGGCCGAGGACCCGGTGCTCATCGCCTACACCTCCGGGACTACCGGCCGTCCCAAGGGCGCTGTGCACGTGCAGGCGGGCTTGACGGTCAAGATCGCCCAGGAAGGAGCCTTCCAGCTCGACGTCGAGCCCGGCGACGTGTTGATGTGGGCCACCGACATGGGCTGGATCATGGGTCCGTGGATGGTGGTTGGCGGACTGGCCAACGGAGCCGCCGTCGCCGCCTACGACGGGGCGCCCAACCACCCCGGCCCCGATCGGATCTGGCAGGTGGCCTCGGAACTGGAACTCACCATCCTCGGCCTGTCCCCCACCCTGATCCGCGCCCTCCAGCCCCACGGAGCCTCCGAAGCCCACCAGCACGACCTCTCCTCGCTGCGTCTCTTCGGCTCGACCGGCGAGCCCTGGAACCCTGAGCCGTGGTGGTGGCTTTTCCGGGACGTCGGCGGGAGCCGACGCCCGATCATGAACATCTCCGGTGGCACCGAGGTGGGAGCATGCATCCTCTCCACCAATCTGCTCCAGGGGCTCAAACCCACCGCCCTCGGCAAGCCCTCGCTCGGGATGGACGCCGACGTCTACGACGATGCGGGGCACCCCGTGCGGGGCGAGGTCGGCGAGTTGGTGGTCCGCGGCTCCTGGCCGGGGATGACACGCGGCTTCTGGGGTGAGCCGGATCGCTACCTGGCCACCTATTGGTCCCGCTTCGACGACACCTGGGTTCACGGAGACTGGGCATCGATCGACGAGGACGGGTTCTGGTACCTCCACGGCCGCTCCGATGACACCTTGAACATCGCGGGCAAGCGGATCGGGCCGGCCGAAGTCGAGTCTGTGGCGGTCGCCCTCGACGAGGTTGTCATGGCCGCCGCCATCGGCGTGCCCGACGAGGTCAAAGGCGAGTCGATCGCGCTGTTCCTCGTCCCCGCCCCGGGGGTCTCTCCCGACGATGCCCTCACCGCCCGGGTGATCGATGCTTGCGACACCGCCCTCGGCAAGGCGTTCCGGCCTTCGAGTGTCCGGTGGGTCGACGATCTGCCCCGCACCCGCTCCCAGAAGATCATGCGTCGGGTGGTGAAGGCGGTCGCTCTGGGCAAGGACCCGGGCGACCTGACCAGCCTGGAGAATCCTCAGTCCCTGGAGGGCCTGAGACAGCCTTGATGGCGAGCCGACTTTGACCGATGGCCTCCTGGACCTCGAGGCCGACTACTTGGGCGGCATGCGGGCGGCGGCGTCGAGACGGATCACCTCGCCGTTGAGCATCGGGTTCTCCACGATCGAGGTGACCAGGTGGGCGAAGTCCTCGGGCGTGCCGAGACGCTGTGGGAAGACTTGCAGCTCGGCCAGGGAGTCCCGCAGCTTCTGGGGGGCACCGGCGAGAAGGGGGGTATCCATGATCCCGGGAGCGACGGTGTTCACCCGGATGCCAACCGAGCCGAGATCCCTGGCGATGGGCAGCGTCATCCCCACCACCCCTCCCTTCGACGCCGAGTAGGCGGCCTGGCCTATCTGACCTTCGAAGGCGGCGATCGACGCCACGTTGACGATGACGCCCCGCTCGCCTTCCACGTTGGGCTCGTTGGCGGACATGATCCTCGCCGTGTTCCTGATCACATCGAACATCCCGATCAGATTGACCCCCACCGTGAACCGGAACAGCTCGAGGTCGAACATGACCCCGTCCTTCGAGAGCACACGCTGGGCAGGTGCCACGCCGGCGGCATTCACCAGGATGTGGATGCCGCCGAAAGCCTCGGCCGCCCCTTTGATGGCGGCCGCGACCTCTTCCGGGTCGGAGACGTCACACCGGACGAATCGTGTGTCTTCACCCAGTTGCTCCTGGGCCGTCTTGCCACGCTCCTCGTTGATGTCCATCATCACGACCTGCCCGCCCA
>CAZYCX010000028.1:0-29326 GCA_964645875.1 uncultured Acidimicrobiaceae bacterium | reverse complement strand
TCGTCTCCGGGTCTGCGGGTCTCTTCTCCCCTCGACCACTCAGAACGAGAAGCCGACACCACCGCCACCCGCATCCTCACCATGCCCACCCCAAGCTCACAACCCGCCGGCCTCACCACCACCACCAGCCACATCCAACGCTGCCCCGGAGGATGCAACTGCACCGAAGAAATCCACCGCCAACCCCAAGAAGAAGACGAAGAAGAACTCCAGCTCAAACCCGACCACACCACCCCCACCGGGACCGTCACCAGCACCGACATCGCAAGCCTCGGAACCGGCCAGGCGCTACCCAAATCCACCCGCAGCTTCTTCGAACCCCGATTCGGCACCGACCTCTCCCAAGTCCGCATCCACACCAACCCCCGAGCCGGCCACCTCGCCCACCAGGTAGGAGCCAAAGCATTCACCTACCACCAGAACATCGCCTTCGCCCCCGGCCACTACCAACCCCACACCACCACCGGCAAACACCTCATCGCCCACGAACTCACCCACACCATCCAACAAAAACACGGAGCGCAGAACCGTGACATCTCCAGAGCGATCGTGTTCGGGAGCGGATATCCCCGTCCGGCCGCGTATCGACCAGACGAGCGGGAGATCAACCACATCGAACAGTCGACTTGGTTTCCACACACTCTCGACTTTCGAGCCGGCGCCAGAAGCTCTGGGGGAGGCGCGGGTAGAGACACATTCGACGGACTGATCGGTTTCATACGAGGTCAGGCGAGAGGCTCGATCGACAGACTCGGCCTCATCGGACACGCTTCTCGAGCCGGACTGGGGCTCGCGGGAACCGTGAGCCCTCAGGGCGTCGCCATGGCAAACAACTCGATGGTCTCGACCCGAAACCTGGCGGCTCGGGCGGTCGCAATTGCGAGGGTCCGCAACCGCTTCGCGGCTGACGCGTACATCCGCTTGTTCGGATGCAACGCAGGGACGAATCAGGGTCTGCTGGACGCGTTGAGCAATGCATTTGGCGTGAGGGTCCAAGGCTTCGCAAACCCTCTCTTTTTCTGTATGACCTGGTCGGGTGAATCTCCCCGTCGGCGTCTCGGCTCGAGAGGACGCGTCGACTACCTGCCACCCGTGCCTCTCAATCTCCGAGATCCGCTGCCACCGGAACAAAGGGACATCTGCTCACAAAGCGTCCCCAACATGTGGACCCTGGCACCCGACCGGCAGTCCACTGCCGGCGTTGCGCGACCACGAGGAGCCGCGCCATGACCACCTATCCCGGGTCACCCCGGCTCCTCAAGGGCGCCATCGTCGGTTTCGACGTCGCCAACCCGGTCGCCAGCGTCATCGTGTTCCAGTACAACCCGAACACGCTGACCCGGACGATCAAGGCCAAGACCGCCGAGGGTGAGAGCGCCGCCCGTTCGGAGACCCTCCGACTCACCGGCCCACCCAGCGAAGACATCCGCATGGAGATCGAGATCGACGCCACCGACCAACTGGAGTCCGGCGACGGCGTGACGACCACGTTCGGCATCCACCCTCAACTGGCCGCTCTCGAGATGCTCCTCTACCCCAAGACCCTCGACGTCATCCTCAACTCGGTGTTGGCGGCAACGGGAACCCTCGAGATCCTCCCCAAGGATGCTCCGGCCACTCTCCTCGTATGGGGCCCAAAGCGTGTCGTCCCGATCAGGCTCTCCGAGTTCACGATCACCGAGGAGGCCCACGACCCGGGGCTCAACCCGATCCGGGCCAAGGTCGACCTCAATGTCCACATCCTCAACTACCAGGACTTCAACCTCACCGACCCCGGCTTTCACCTGTTCCTCGCTCATCAGACGCTCAAGGAGGCGATGGCGACCGTCGGTTCGGCCGGTTCCATCGCCGACGTCCTGGGCGGCAACGTCCCCATCCTCTGAGGTACCGCCATGTTCGACCAGACCAGCCGCTACGCGACCACCGAGACCACAACACACGTCAACGCCGACGGCAACGAGATCGTCCATCTCCGCCGCAGGTTCATACCCGACCCGGCGAACCGCCCGGTGATCGCCACGGTGACAGTGATGGAAGGAGAGCGGATCGACCTGATCGCGGCCCGTCAGTTGGGTGAGTCTCTCGTCTACTGGCGAATCTGCGACGACAACCGAGCCATGTTCCCGCCCGACCTGACCTCGACACCGGGGCGGCAGATCTCGATCCGGATGCCGGGAGCCGGTTGACATGCTGGGCAGCTACGCCAGCGTGCTCATCGGGAAGGGAGTCCCGTTGCCCGCGCCGGCGGAATTCACCAACGCCATCACCGGGCTCGAGGTGCAGGTCAGCGACGACGGTCGTACCGGCTTCCAGATGAATCTCGCGATGGGTCGCTCCCCGGTGGTCGGCGCGCTCGACTACGACTTCCTGCTCAGCCCTCTCACCGCGCCGTTCAACCGGGTGATCCTGACCGTGCTGGTCGGTGGTCTACCCCAGGTCCTCGTCGATGGCATCGTCACCGACCGGCAGGTGAACGCGAGCTCCCAAGCTGGGCAGTCGACGTTAACGCTCACCGGGGAGGACCTCACGGTCAAGATGGACCTCGAGGAGCGGGTGGTCGAGCACCCCGCTCAGAACGAGATGCTCATCGTCCTGAAGATCCTGGGGCAGTACGCCGCGCTGGGTGTGGCGCCTTTCGTGGTCCCTCCCCCGTCGCTCGACTTTCCCAACCCGCTGGAACGCATCCCGGTGCAACGCGGAACCGATCTCTCCTACCTGCGGACGATGGCGTCACGGTTCGGATACGTCTTCTACATGGACCCGGGCCCGGTACCGGGGATCAACAAGGCCTACTGGGGGCCGCCGATCAGAGGCGGGGTGCCCCAGCCCGCGATCACGGTGGGCAACGACGCGCACGCCAATTGCTCGTCGGTCAACATCCAGTACAACGGTCTGGGGCCGATCAAGGTCAACGGTCAGGTCAAAGACCGCCAGTTGGATGTCGACCTCCCGGTGGTCGCCTTTGCTCCGCTCCGATTCCCCCTGGCTGCCCTGCCCTCCTGGCTGGTCCAGGGCGGCGACGTCAAGACGCAGATCATCGACACGAGCGGGCTCACCTACGCCCAGGCATTCGCCCGGGCCCAAGGCATGGTCGACGCCGCCGCGGACAATGTCACGGTCACCGGCCAGATCGACGTGGCCCGATACGGGGGGGTCCTTCGCCCCAGGGGGGTGGTCGGTCTCCGCGGAGTCGGGTACATGCACGACGGGCTCTATTACGTCAAGTCGGTCAGCCACTCGCTCGAGCCCGGCGGCTACACCCAGAGTTTCACCCTCGAACGCGAGGGGGTCGGGTCGACGACTCCGGTGGTGGTCCCATGAGCCACTTCGGCAAGTACCGGGGGACGGTGACCAACAACATCGATCCCATGATGCAGGGCCGTGTCCAGGTCAGCGTCCCCACCGTCCTCGGCCAGGGCCGGTTCAGCTGGGCGATGCCCAACGCCCCATACGCCGGCGATGGCGTCGGGTTTTTCGCCATTCCACCGATCGGCGCCAACGTCTGGGTCGAGTTCGAGGGCGGCGACGTGGACTATCCGATCTGGGCCGGTTGCTTCTGGGGCCCCAACGAAGTCCCCGTGAAAGGGGCCTTGCCCACCACCAAGGTCTTCAAGACCGACAGCGTCACGCTCAAGCTCGACGATCTTCCCGGCGTCGGCGGGCTGGTGATCGAGGTGGGGCCTCCGGTATCCGCGATCAACGCCCGCATCGCTGTCACCGGAAGCGGCATCGAGATCACCTACGGCGGGGCATCGGTCGAGCTCAGCACGGTCTCCGTCTCGATGAACAAGGGCGCCCTGGAGGTCGTGTGACTGGCGTCGACTTCCCCTTCGACATCGACCTGGCCGGTCGTACCAAGACGGTCGATCGCAGTGGCTACGTCAGGGGCCTGATCGAACAGCTGCTGTTCACCAACCCCGGCGAGCGTGTCCACCGAGTCACATTCGGCGCCGGCCTCTCCCAGCTCGTCTTCGAGCCGGGAGGCGATGAAGTGGCCGCTGCCCTCCAATTCGCGGTCCAGGGCGCACTGCAGCAGTGGCTCGGCGACGCGATCGAAGTCCATGACGTCGACGTCGTCTCAGCCGAGTCCACGCTATCGGTGACCGTCAGGTACTCGCTGCGACCCGACCCCGAGGTGACGACCGAAACCTTCACCAGCGAGACGCCATGAGCGACGGGACCTTCTCCACCACGCTCGCCGCTTCGTTCGGGCCCACCGATTTGGTGGCAACCATCCACGACGACCCGACGGCGACGATCGCACCTCCCGCCTACTTCATCATCGAGTCGGGCTCCGAAACCTCGCTCATCCGGGAACTGGTGTACTTCGACGGCCCATTCACCGGCAGCCACCTGGAGACGACCACCCTCGACCACCGCTATCTCGCCGGGTCCACGAGCGGCTCGTCGATCACTCATCCGACCGGTGCGGCGGTCCGGATGTTGAGGGTGCCGCCCTTCATCGCATCGCATTGGTGCTCGGACCAGAAGCGCGTCGACATCGCCCATGCGGCCGGCCTCAACGGCATCGAGTACGTCGAAGTCGTCGGCGGCGGATCACGGCTCGAGGTGCACCTCCTCTTCCCGGAGCCGGGCCTGGGCCCTCAGAACTTCGTCGTGGAAGGTGGCGACGTCGTCACCGACATCGTGGTGACCGGCGCCGCCGCCGCAGGGCCCGTGTGGACGATCACGTTCGATCGGGTCGGCGATCACTCCCGCTATCGGATCAGGCTGGTGAGCACAGGAGCGGGAGAGCCGGAGAGTTCGGGCCCACCTTCGGGGTTCGACCCCGTGTTGTCTCTCATCGACTTCCGGTTCCACATCGACGCCGTCGACCGGTTCGACTGCCGCCACGATGTGGCATGCCTGCCCGAGCCCGCCGAGGCGCCGGTCATCGACTACCTCGCCAAGGACTATCCGAGCTTCCGCAGGCTGATGTTGGACCGTCTGTCACTCCATCTCGACCTCGAAGACGAGGCCAATCCCGCCGACCTGATCACGACCCTGGTCGAGACCATCGCATACCGGGCGGATCATCTCAGCTATTACCAGGACGCGGTGGCCACCGAGGCCTACCTTGGCACGGCAAGACGCCGCGAGTCGGTCCGCCGCCACGCACGCATGCTCGACTACCGCCTCGCCGAAGGGTGCAACGCACGCGCCTGGATCGCCGTCACCGTCGGCGCTGCCAACGAGAACGGTCTCGAAGTCGACCTCCCGGGCCCTGCGGTGGGGTCGACCGAACATCCGCTTCCCTACGGTCACGATCCGAGCGGATCGCCGGGCACCCGTTTTCTCGCCGGGGTGCCAGACCGCGACCGGGTTTCCCCAGGCGAGGTCGGAAACCTGGTGGCGGGGGGCGCCATCGTCTTCGAGAGCCTGCATGGCATCCGGGCCAGGTCGGCCCACAACCGGCTGCGCATCTACACGTGGGGGGATGTCGAGTGCTGTCTCCCCGAGGGCACGACCCGGGCGACTCTGGCCGGCGACCCGCTGGACGACCCGATCCGACTGGAGCCGGGAGACGTGGTGCTCTTCGAGGAGGTCGTCAGCCCACAGACGGGCGCCGGCGCCGATGCCGACCCCACCAAGCGTCATGCCGCTCGCTTGACGGCGGTAGACCCGGTCGTGGATCCGGCCAATCGCGAACTGCAGCTGGTCGGCATCGAGTGGCATGAGCTCGATGCCCTTCCGTTCGCCTTGTGTGTCTCGGCTCGGATCCTCTTTGGCGAGAACGTCCGACTCATGGAGGATCTGGCCGTGGTGCGGGGCAACGTCGTCCTGGCCGACCACGGCTACCGCGTCAGCGAGGCCGACGATCCGACCACGCCCGACGTAGTCGAGGGCCTGCCGCCGGTCCCCGCCGCTCCATGGCACCGCGCATATCGAGCCTTCCTCCAGACGGAGCACCTCACGTTCGCGGCTCCTTACGCCGACAGGGACGCCCGTCGGGCGGCAGCCACCAGCGCGATGGCGACAGATTGGCGCAGCGCGTATCCGGCGGCATGGGTCGAGTTCGGGGACACCACGTGGCGCCCCCGCCTCGACCTGCTGGCGAGCGATCGCTTCGCCCATGAGTTCACAGTGGAGATGAGCAGTCGGAGACGCGCCGCTCTGCGATTCGGCGACGACATATATGGGCGCGCTCCCCGGCCGGGAGAAACGCCCCGGGCGGTCTACAGGGTGGGCACGGGCCTGGCCGGCAACGTCGGTGCCGAGGCCATCACCACCATCGTCGACGACGGCACGACCGCCCTTGCCGTCCGCAATCCGCTCCCAGCAGGCGCGGGTCGGCCCCCGGAGACGGTCGAAGCCGCACGCAGGGACGCACCCCAGGCGTTCCGCGTCCAGCAAAGGGCCGTCACCCCCGACGACTACGAGGAGGTGGCACAGCGCCACCCGGAGGTGGCCCGGTGCGCCGTCACTCGACGCTGGACCGGAAGCTGGCACACGATCTACCTCACCGTCGACCGCCGAAACGGAGCGCCGATCGACCAGGGGTTCGGGGACGACCTCCGCTCGTTCCTGGAGCGCTTCCGGCTCACAGGCCACGACCTCGAGATCGACGGCCCCCGATTCGTGCCTCTCGACATCGCTCTCACCGTGCGGGTGGCAGACGGATACCACGTCGAGGACGTCGAGAAGGCGGTGAGATCCCGTTTGTCTTCCGGGGTGACAGGCGACGGGCACGCGGGTTTTTTCCATCCCGACCGGTTCACGTTCGGCCAGCCGGTGTATCTGAGCCGTCTGCTCGCCGCGGTGAGCGAGGTGCCCGGTGTGGAGTGGGCCGACCTGGGCAACAGCCCGTCCAGCGGTCATCGATTCGACCGGCTACTCGAGCCTTCGGGAGATGCAGTCGAAATCGGCTATGTCGACATCGGGCGTCTCGAGATCGCCCGCCTGGACTCCGATCCGGACCATCCGGATCGAGGCCGTCTCGAGATCCTCATGGAGGCGGCTCCATGAGCAACCACGCCAGACCATGCGGTTGCTGCACCCCGTCGGAATGGTCGAGGGCCACAAATCGGCCGGGCCTGACAAGGCTCGACTATCGGTTCGCCGGTTACCGGGACTTCCTCCGCCAGATGTTGGGCGGGTTGCATCGCACGCCCGTCGACGGACCGACGGGCACCATCCGATATCCGCTGTCCAGACTGACCACGCGATCCCCCGACGACCCGGTGATCGCCGTCCTCGACGCAGCTGCGGTGATTGCCGACATCCTCACCTTCTATCAGGAGCGCATCGCCAACGAGAGCTTTTTGGGCACGGCAACCGAACGCAGGTCGGTGCTGGAACTGGCCCGGTCCATCGGCTACGAGCTTCATCCCGGTGCGTCGGCCCAGGCCTACCTCTCGTTCGTGCTCGACGACTCCGAGCGACGCGAGACGACGATCCCCACCGGGACCAAGGTGGACAGCATGCCGGAGGGTGGCGACCTCCCCCAGACGTTCGAGACCAAGACCAGCCTGAGAGCCAGGTCGGAATGGAACACGATCTCACCGTTGGGGTCGATACCGCAGACCATCGCATTGGTCGATGGGGAGCCACGCCTCTTCTCGCAGGAAGCCATCTTTCCCGAAGCAGACCAGGCCAACGCGGACTCTGCCTCGTTTCGGGTGGTCAGCGGGCCCAAGCCGACGGGCATGGTGTGGACCATCCGTCTCGACGTGCTCCGGCTCGACGGCACGGGCCTGGGGATCAGGAAGGGAGATCGGATCCTGTTCGTCGGCGGGGATCCTGAAGATCTCGACGGGGTCGTCGTTCGGGCTGAAGACGTCACGATCGACGACGAGCATGAGGTGACGCTCGTCTACCTGGACAGCGACGCCGAGCCGACAACCGTCTCGCTGCCGGTCGATCCGGCATCGGCGCAGACACCTCCAACCGTCACCCCCGGTCTCGACGAGACCTCGGCGCGTACTTGGATCCGCGACCGCCGGTGGAGGGACAGCGACCTGGCATCGTTTCTCACCGCGGCAGGATGGGACGATGCCTCCCTGACCCGGCATCTGGCCACGCCGGTTGCCGAGGATTCGGCGGCGGAGCACGGGGTGTATGCCTTTCGGGAGCGGGTCCCCGTATTCGGCCACAACGCACCGCTCTACAGCAGCCTCCCCGTGGTCACATCCTCCGGAGACATCAAAGTGCAGTTCAGAGGTGACGCGGACCCCTTCTTGCAGACTTGGGATGGCACCGCTGGATGGAGCATATTCCAGGCCTATCCAACGGGCGGGTGGCCAAACGGCGGCATCCGGCTCGCCCGCGTGGTCCCCGACATCGCCGTCGGGTCTTGGATCGTCCTCGAGGAGCGCAGCACCGCCGGTTACGAGATGGACGTGCGCAGGGTGGAGAACGTGTGGGACGAGTCCGTGACGGGATTCTCCCTCACCGGAGAGGTGACGGCGCTGAGCCTGAGCGCCTCGGTCGCCACCACGGTGTTCACCCCCCGAGTCAGGAAGACCTCGGTCTTCCTGGCGAGCCGCCGGCTCCCCCTGGCGTCGCTACCGATGCATCCGGTCCTCGACCAGCCCGACTCGGGCGGAGCCGAGACGATCGTCCTCGACGGTCTCTACATAGGGCTCCGCAAAGGACAGCCGGTCGCAGTCAGGGGCGTAGACGCCGACCTGGAGGGAGTTGAGCGAGGTGAGATCGTCACCGTCGAGCGAGTCGAGCACCACCACGGCCGGACGGTGCTGTTCCTCTCCACCGCACTCCGCGATCGCTATCGACGCTCCTCGGTCGTGTTGAACGCCAACACGGTTTCCGCCGACCACGGCGTCACCGACACCGAGGTGATCGGAAGCGGCCAGGCCACCCAGCGTCACCAGCGCTTCGATCTCCCCAGGACCTCACCCGCTCGGCTGACACACGTCGCCGCCGCGACACCGTCGGGGGTCGAGCCGGCCCTCGAGGTGCGGGTGAACGGAGTCCGATGGCAGCGGGTCGACGCGCTCTTCGGCCGGGGCCCCAGCGACCAGGTCTACGAGGTGCGCATCGCCGACGACGGCGAGGCGAGTGTCGTGTTCGGAGACGGTTCGACCGGAGGCCGCCTGCCCACGGGTGCGGACAACGTCACCGCCACCTACCGCGTGGGCGTCGGCGCCGACGGAGAAGTCGGGCCGGAAGCGCTCCAACTCCTGCCCGCCCGCCCCGAGTGGGTCAACAGCGTCACCAACCCGGAGGGTGCCTCGGGTGCAGAAGACCCCGAGCGGCTCGAAGATGCCCGGCGCAACGCCCCGCTGACGGTGCGCACGCTGGACCGGGTGGTCTCGGTCAGCGACTATCAGGATTTCGCCCGCTCCTTTGCTGGCATCGGCAAGGCCCGGGCCGACCGCGTGTGGGACGGGCGGGGAGAGATGATCGTGGTGACCGTGGGATCGGCCACGGGCGCGCCCCTGTCCGCCACATCTCCCTCCGTGCGTGGGCTCGCCGATGCCATCGAGCGATACCGCGACCCGGTCAGAGCGGCGCGGGTCGTGCCGCTGGCCGAGCGCACCTTCGACATCGCCGCCAAGGTCATCGTCGACGATCGCTTCGAGAGGGAAGACGTCCTCGCACAGGTGGGAGACCGCCTGAGACAGGCCTACTCGTACCAAGAGCGGGACATCGGAGAGGACGTGACCAAAACGTCGGTCCTCACCGCCATTCACGCCGTGGACGGAGTGATCGCCGTCGACCTCGATCTGTTCGCCGCAACCGGCGTCTCTGAGGTGGCGCCGCTCGTCGAGGCGCTTCCCGCCCGTTGGGGCGCCGGAGCGGTCCGGCCGGCCCATCTACTGCTCCTCAACCCGGTCGGACTGTCACTGACGGGGGTGACGTCGTGAGTCTCTATCAGTTGCTGCCCGCAGCACACCGCCGGCGCGACGCCGAGGTGGGGAGCCCGCTCGAGGCCTATCTGGCCGTGGTGGACGAGGTCCTCGATTCCGTGCAGGCCGACATCGATCGTCTCTACGACGACTGGTTCGTGGAGACCTGCGCCGAGTGGGTGGTGCCTTATCTGGGGGATCTGCTCGGCGCCCCCCGTCTCCGCCCGATCGAGGCCCGCGATGCCAGCTTGCGCGCCTACGTCGCCAACACGATCGCCTACCGGCGACGCAAGGGGACGGCCGCAGTGTTGGAACAGCTGGCTTTCGACGTCACCGGGTGGAGCGCCCGGGCCGTCGAGTACTTCGAGCTGTTGTCGGGCACCCAGCATCTGAACCATCTCCGCCCGGGACGCAGCGGGACCCTCGACCTCCGTGACTCGGATGAGCTCGACCGGCTGCGCCATGGCGGCAACGGACGCCTCGGACGCTATCGGGGCGCGTTCGACACGGCGCCGCGCACTCCCGACGTGCGCAGGGTCGTCTCGGGGCGGGGCACCCACAACATCCCCAATGTGGGACTGTGGCTGTGGCGTCTCGACGCCTATCCGTTGACAGTCCCGCTTGCCGCCGACCCCAGCGGCCCGAACCGGTTTCGCATCTCACAGCTGGCGATCGACACACCGGTCTTCAACGTGCCCCAGTCGGAGACGTCGATCGAGACCCTGGCCGAGGAGGCCAACGTCCCCGGGCCGATCCGCCTCCTCGCCCTCCAGAGAGACCTGGGATCGGCACAGGGTGATGCCGCCACTCGGTATTGCGGACGTGATCGGGCTATAGAGCTCTACTCGGGGACGGCCTCGATCGATCCGGAGAGCTTCGCCGCCGCCGACCTCGAGACCTGGAGCGCCGACGGATGGGATTCGACCAACGGCCCCATCCTCATCGACCCGACATCGTCACGGCTCATGCTGCCGGAACCGTTCGACCCGACGCAGATCAGGGTTCGCTCCGCCTACGCCGCTGCCGCCGACATCGGCGGGGGCCCTTACGACCGCACCGAATCCACCGAGCGGGTCGCCGACTGGCACCGCTCCATCGGCAAGTCACCTCTGGTCGGGGAACCGGTCGATCACCCGACCCTGACCACTGCACTCGCCGAATGGGCCGCGGATGCCCCGGACATCGCCTCGATCGAGATCTCGGACAGTGACAGATACGGGGGGGCCATCGACATCTCCGTTCCCGTCGACGCCGAGCTCACATTGAGGGCGGCGGAAGGATGCCGTCCGATCCTCGGTGCGATCGGTCCGGTGCGTTTGAGTGCGCCCGCCGAGGCCCGCGTCATCATCGACGGGCTGTTGATCACCGGTCCCATCGAGGTCGACGGCCCGCTGACCCTGGACCTAAGGGATTGCACCCTGGTTCCGGGGCATTCCATGCAGACCGACGGTACGCCTCGTCATCCCGGCCTCCCCTCCATCGTCGTGGCGGATGGGCACGACACCCGTTTGGAGCTGCGCCGAACGATCAGCGGACCGATCCGAATGCCGGCCCAGCCGGCCCGGGTCGAAGAGCGGGCACCACTGGCCATATGGGACAGCGTGGTCCAGGCGCCGCGTCGACCCGGCGGACCGTTACCCGCCATCGCAGCCGACGACGCCGGGACCCACGGAGCAGAGGCGGCCATCGAGAGCAGCACCATCGCCGGCTCGGTTCACGTCACCGAGCTGGCGGCCAGTGACGTCATCTTCACCGGTCGGGTCGCGGTGGAACGGACCCAGGCCGGCTGTCTTCGCTTTTCCTACGTGCCGCGTCGCGACTCGGAGGGGGCGTCCAAGACGCCTCGGCGCTACCGCTGCGAGCCGGACACCACGATCACGTTCGAAACGGAGCTAGCCGGCGCGCGTGCCTCGGCCGAAGGCTCGTCACTGGGACCGGCCGAGGTTGCCGCGCTCGAGGACCGGCTGATCCGCTCCGTGGTGCCGACGTTCGTCAGCAGCGCCTACGGGGATCCCGGCTACATGCAGCTCGCCGACCTGACCTCTGTCGCAATCAGGGCAGGAGGCGAAGGGGGCACCGAGATGGGGGCACTGGCGCAGGCCAAGGCGCCGATCCGAATCGAGAACCTCCGGCGCGCCCTCGATCATTACACACGCTACGGGACCGAAGTGGGAGCACTTCACCAGACATAAGGGGACCAAGCCATGTCAGGAGACATCACACGGGACACATTCGACGCAAGTCGGCGCTACACCAGTGTGCGTCAGCAGCAGGGGCGGGTCCAGATCGATGCCGACTGGAACGAGCAAGTCGATGTGGTCACTCATCTCCGACGCACGGTCACCCGGGACGTGGTCGGGCCCACCGGTGCGCCCAAGGGCGGAGGCGGGTTCGAGGTGCGGCCGAGCCCGACCGGCGACGACCTGACGATCTCCGCCGGGCACATCTATGTAGACGGTGTCCTCTGCGTCGGTGCCACCGGTCAGACCTACGAGAGCCAGGACGACCTGCCCGACCCGGCACCGCTGGCCACGTTCGTTCCCGGTCGCTATCTGGCCTATCTGGATGTCTGGGAACTGGATGTCACTGCTCTCCAGGACCCGTCGTTGGCCGAGCCGGCCCTGGGAGGCCCCGACACCACCACTCGGCGCCGGACGGTGGCCCAGGTTCGCCTGCTCGACGTCGCCGCAGGCGCCACCTGCGAGGACTTCGGCCCGTCGTGGGCGCCGCCCGGCGCTGCTCCGGGCACGCTGCGCGCCGCCAGCCTCACCGGGTTCCGCCGGCTCGAGAACCAGCTCTACCGGGTCGTGGTGCACGCCGGGTCCGAGTCCGGCAACCCGACCTTCAAGTTCTCCCGTGACAACGCCTCGGTGAGATTCGCCGTCGAGTCGGTCAGCGGCCGCACGGTCACCCTGCGCGACCTCGGGCCGGACGAGGCACGCGGCATCAAGGAGGGAAGCTGGGTAGAGATCCTCGACGACGAGGCGCTCCTCAAAGGCGGGACCGGACAGTTGGCCGAGGTCGCCACGGTCGACGCCTCGAGTAGAGAGGTCGTACTCGGCGGCACGGACCCCGTGCCTGCCATATCCGCGGCGGCGGCTCAGGAGAACCACGCGCTCGTGCAGAGGTGGGACCACGTCGAGAGCGACGTGCCGTTTGTCGACGGGGCCCTGCCCATCGACACCACGACGGACATCACGTTGGAGGATGGCGTCACGGTGCGGTTCTCGGGTGGCTCGTTCCGGCCGGGAGACTTCTGGCTCATCCCGGCGCGGGCAGCCGGCGGTGCAGTGCTTTGGCCCACCGACGCCTCTGACGCACCCGTCGACCTGGCGCCGCATGGGATCGTGCATCGCTACGCCCCGCTGGCCCTGGTCGACCACGACGGAACGGCCTGGAGCCACGTCGGTGACTGCCGTCCTTCGTTCCCGGCAATCACGGCAATCGAGGCCACCGACGTCTCCTACGACCCTTCCAACTGTGCCCTGATCACAGCAACCACCGTCCAGGAGGCGTTGGACCAGCTCTGCGGTCAGATCCGCAATGGCTGCACTCTGACCATTACACCCGACGCCGACGTGGAGGCCGTGATCGCCGCGTTCGACGCATCGGAGGTGCGCGACGCCAGAATCTGCTTCCAAGACGGGGAGTACACCACTTCGAAGGTCCTCGAGATCTCCGACAAGGGCCACCTCGTCGTCGAGGGATTCGGGGACGGAACCAGGCTCCGGGGCCTGCAACTGGAGACTTTCCTCCGCTTCGAGTCCTGCGAGTCGGTGGTCGTAAGGGACGTGCGGGTGGAATCGGGTCGAGCCTCGCGCGCTCTCGAAGGGCTGGCCGGGGCCCTGACGTTCGCCGATTGCGCCTCCGTCGCGGTCGAGAGCGTCGGCGTGGTCACCGCGCACGGGACCGAACGGGCATCGGCGGGGATCAGCATCACCAATCCGAGTCGGGGTCACAGCCGGGTCAGGTTGGAGAACTGTCACATCTCTGTCGGGCACCAGCAGGCCGGGATCGTCGTCACCGACGGGCGGACGATCCGGGTGAGCAACAACGAGATACGGGCCAGGCGGCTGCCCGGACATTGGACGCTACGGACGATGTTGGACAACAAGGCGTACCGGGCCGCCGTTCGAAACGCCTTTCTCACAACGGTGGAGCCAACCGCGGACACGGGGCCGATGTCCACGGTGAGGGTGACCAGCGGTGGTCACACCGCGAGCTTCCTCAGCCCCGGCAACCTCAGCGGGATGTGGCAACCCTTCGTGGAGGCGGAAGGCATCACCGCCACGACGTCGGGAGAACTGGTGAGCGAGATCAACGCCTCGATCGAGAGGGCGCTCCTCGACGAAGGCGTGGTCCCCGGCTTCGGGAGTATCCGGGACCGGTACCTGGCGTTGCAGAACCAGAACATCGGGATGATGAGTCAGGGGATCGTCATCGGAGGCCGCGTCGCCGACGACGTCTGGATGGTCGACAACCACATCGAGGGTGCGGGACAATGCATCCATGTAGGCGTTAGCCACTCCGAAGCCCGACGGGGGACCCCCGACATGGCGGGGACGGTGGTGATCCGCGGCAACTCCCTCGGGGTCACAGTCACCCCGATCGTGCTGCGCAGACCGGAGGGCATCTTCATCGGCAACACGGACAGCCAGGTCGTCGATGGCAACCACGTCAAGGTGACCAGGACCGCGGATGCGGGCCACATCACCATGGACGGGATCACCTGCCATGGACACTTCGGGGCACGTCTCCTCGTCCGCGACAACCACATCCGGCAGGGAACCATCGGGATTCGCGTGGTGCCTCTCAACAGCAGGGCGCCCCGCCGCTGGCTGGTGGTCGACAACCTCGCCGAGGGCGCCAAGACCGCGGTGTCGGCGCCGACGTCCGTCGACGTCTTCGGAAACATGCCCGGAGGAATCACCTACCGCGACCTGGAGAATCTCGCCCGCGCCTAGACCGCCACGATCCCTTGACCGTCCGGTAAGTCGACGGTATGTTCGAGGGTGCACGTTGTCATACTTTTGGGTAGGCGCGTTGTAACGGATAGTGCTTGCGAAGAAGAGTTTCGGCAGTCTTGTTTATCTATGACAGTCGTCTTTTTGGAGTAGTGATAGCGCCGGGTTCGAATCCCGACTCGTGTGTTTGGAGCGGTCCACAGGGCCGCTCTTCTCTTTGTGCGAGAGCCCCATTTCTCGTGTCGGAGATGCCCGATCAGCGGGTGGTGACCCGGCCCTGACCCGGCGTGGTGATGCTGATCAGCCCGCCGTAGGCGCACATACAGGTCGAGTCGACCCCGACGACGGCGACCTTTCCCTGGGTGACCCGCGGCGCACCGGGAGTCCAGGGAGCAGACACCATCGGCGTGCATGGCTGTGGTGTCAGCACCCCCGACGCCGCGGACGTCGCCGAGGCGACGGCGGGATTGGCCAGGCTGGAGCACATGGCGAACGGACCGATGTTGGTGTAGGCCTGGATATCGGTGACCGTGGCCACGTGAGTCCCGGCTCGGGCGCGGTTCGTAGGCGAGGCGGTCAGGGTCCCCGGAGCCGCCCCGAAACTGCACTGTGTGACGGACCCCGTTGTCGCCAGGTTCGCCAATCTCTTAGCTCCGATAGTGGTGTGGGACCATCCTATCCGGTCGGGACAGCGCCATAACTGCTGCGCACCTGTTTGGCGGCTCTTGACAATGCAATCCCTGCCTGTACAAGTGGCAGCCGGAGGTTGTGTATATGCCGGCCCGATTCGTCGATCTCGGGAAGAACGGTAAGCCCCAGTACCTCTACCGGAGCGATCGCAAGACCAAGTTCCGACAGGTCCTTTGGGGCGACTACCTAACGGTGCAGGAGGAGATGTCCGACGGGTGGCTGAAGATCGTGTGGGCCCCCAACTCGCCCCAGCCTCAGGACGTCTACATAAGGAAGTCGGACACGATCGAGCGACGTCCGCTCGAGATCATCTTCGTCGACGTCGGCCAGGGCGACGGGGCGGTGATCATCAGCCCGGAGAGGGGCGTCGACGAGCGGATCCTGGTCGTCGACGCCGGAGTGGGCAACAACATGGCGAACTTCCTCAACGCCCGCTTCCGATCGTACACGTCGGAATTCGACTTCGAGGCTGCGGTCATCACCCACCCGGACATGGATCACTATTGGGGACTCAAGCCGATCTTCTCCAACCGCAATATCGGCTTCGAGACCGTCTACCACAACGGGTTGGTCGAACGACCGGTGTCGGGCACATGGGAGAAGCTCGGGGGACGCAGCGCCCCCGACCCGTCGACGGGTCGCCGCTATCTGGAAAGCCTCGCCCTCGACAACGCCGTCATCGACAGCGAGTTCGGCGACAAGTCCGTCAACGGAGGGAAGAGGTTTCCTCAGGTCATCTTCGAAGCCCTGCAGAACCCAAAGATCGAGAACTTCAGGATGCTGTCGACCGCCCACGGGACTGTGGAGGACGCGAAGACCTATGTGCCCGGCTTCGCTCCCTCGGACGACCGCGGGTACACCATGGAGGTGCTCGGGCCGGTCGTCGAGCTCACCGGGAACGGAAGACCACGACTGCGACTCCTCGGCGACTACGGGCAGACCAAGAACGGCCACTCGGTGCTCATCAAGCTGAGCTACGGCGGCTTCAAGGTCCTCTTGGGTGGCGACCTGAACGTGCGCGCCGAGAAGTTTCTGCTCAGCCACTACGCCGGCATCGACCACTTTCCCACCCAGGGCACTCAGGCCTACGACGACATGATCGCTGACGCCTCGAGCACGTTCCGGGCCGACGTGATGAAGGTATGCCACCACGGCTCCGCCGACGTCACCGACGCCTTCCTGGAGACTGTCAACCCGGCTGCATTCGTGATCTCGTCCGGTGATCAGGAAGGTCACGTCCACCCCCGCCCCGACCTTCTCGGCAGGCTGGGCCGGCACGGCAGAGGCAACGCCCCGGTCCTGTTGTCTACGGAACTGCAACGCTCCACCCGCGAGCGCGAGGACCAGGAGCTGGTGAGACGTCTCAAGATCGACATCGACGAGCTGGCCGCCAATCCCAGCGACGAGTTGAAGGCGTCGATGGCCGAGCGGGTGGTAGAGCTGGGCAGGATCAATGTCGACGTGTGGGGCGCGATCTACCTCAAGACCGACGGGGACCGTCTCATCACCGCCTTCAAGATCGAATCCAACTCGGATCTCAAGAAGTGGTTCTACTTCGAGTACGAACTGGACGACAGCGGCCAGCTGGCGTTGGTCCGGTGAGGTGATGGGCGAAGCGCACGAGGCGCTTCGGGGTCTCGTGGTTGACCCTCGGCGCTAATCCCGCGTCTCCAAGTTCGTCGCGATCCACACTTGATGTTGCGTCCGGCTCCACGTCTCGATGTCGAAGTGGAGGACCACCATGCCGTCGTCGGTGTAGCGGACGAACACCGCCGCGATCCCGAAGATGTCTTCACCGGCTACCAGGCACTCGTAGGTTTTTTTGCTTGCGGAGGATCATCGGCGGGGCTTCTCGACTGGCTGGCAATAGCTAAAAGCTACTGCACGACCGAGACTCTAGGCGTCCTTCGATGCCCGACGCTCACGCCAAGCGGGCCAACCCTGATACCGCACCCATTGAATACCTCGGTGAGCCAATGATCCCAAGGTCTTCACGGCACTCACCACTGTGAGTGGAAGGGTTATCAACGCCATCTGAATCACTCCTCTTCGTCGGCGGGTTCAGCCAGAGCGACCCTCGAGAAGTCACGCGCGATCTGCGTAGGGATCGGGATTTCTATCGGATCGCCCCTCTTCGGCTGAGTCTTCCGGGTGTCTTCGTTGGATTCATCAGCCATGAGTCGCTGAGGGTAATGCATGGCTGTCGACCCGCGACTGAAAGCTCGGTACGTCTCCAGCGCTCGCGCCAGGATCGCGCGGGCAGACGAACACCTTGCAACGCTCTATCGCGAGACCGACGGGTGGTGCGATGGTGACCCGTTCCGAATTGATCGTCAGAGCCAAGCCAACGGACGACGCCACTTTCAGCCTTCACGTCAAAGTCAAACCCGACGTCTGGCAATGGGCCGTGCTGTTCGGTGACGCTCTCCATAACCTTCGATGCGCCCTCGACCATATGGTTTACGCCCTTGCTGTCCACGAGACCGGCGCCGAACCGCCCGACGATGACAAAATCCTCGCCTTCCCCGTTTGTAGTGACAGCAGCCACTTCGCCCAATCCAGATACCGCATCCGATCCCTGAGCACTACCACTCAGGCAGCTGTCGAGAGGGCGCAGCCGTACAACCGACCCAAACCGGGCCGATGGTTCGCCCCGATCTGGTGGCTGGCCCAACTCAACGATGTTGACAAGCATCGGCTTGCGCATCTCTCGCTCGTTGCTGCCCGAGACGACGAAATCGTCGTTGACGCCGAACCTGGGAGCTTCACCGCGCATTGGAACACTGGCCCGCTCATAGACGGCGCACCATTCTTCGTGCTCACTCTCTCCGAACCGAACCCAGAGGTGTATGTGGAGCTCAGAGCCGCCGCGGCGGTAGTTCTCTCAATGTTGAAGGCGTACCGTCAATCGGACTCCATCCGACGATGAAGGCCATTCGCAGAGAAGTCGTTTTGGTCTGTCGCTCTCTCAGCGGATGCTTCCGATAGCGGCCAACCATCTACATGGACGAAGGTTCCGTCAACCAACCCCACAGAAGACCTCCTCGATGCGACCATTTCCTCCCGGCTGATAGGCACCTTCGTTGGCGTCGGCGGTGATCGTGCCCTGCAGTTCGACCTGGACGTATTCGATCACCGCTCGACGCAAGCTCACTCCGAGACCTGAGTAGCCCAGTCCCTCCAGTTGGTAGGGACCGCCCGCCATCAGCGGATCCAAGGTGGTGATGGGATACGTCTCCTCATCCAACACCTGCCCACCTTCCACCACCTGGTTACCGCCGGCTTCGACGTTGAACACCCGATCCCCATCGTCTGCTCCTGAAACGCACCAGGCGTAGGACCCGTTTCCCATGTGGGGAAAGCGAATAACCCGGGAGTCTCCGGCTGCTACTCCGAGTTCAAGGGCGTTCTTGAGCACTGCGGTGCCGATGGGGTCGGTGACGACGATCTCGGAGTCCCAGACGTCGATGAGATGGAGATGGCGAAGGTCACCCGGCGGGATGACTCCGGTGATCATCGTCTGAGAGCTGAGCAGCGAGACTCGCGGACCTTCCAGACCGATCTCCTCCGACCTCACAGTGGCAGCCCAGTACCCAGCATCAGCAACCAGGTTGGCGAGATTGGTCTCGCCTACACCGACCCCAACCCGTCGCTCGAACTCGTCTTCCTCCGAGAGCCTCCCGTCCAGGGGCACCACGGAGCGCCCGAAGACAGGGTTGACGTCCACCGCCGCCGAGATGTTGTTCGACTCGTCGTATTCGACCACCAGACAGTCGGGCCTTGCCTGGTCGCCGACACAGCTGTCGATGGTCACCCGCACCGGGAGAGCTGAGGCGGGGTCGAAGTCGCCGGGTAGCTCGACGCGAACGGCCAGCTCATCTTCGCTGCCAACGGGGAGGCCGGGGATCGGCAATGCGGCCAAAGCGGGTTCCACCCGGAGACCTGCGGCCGGGGACTGGAGTGCAATGAACCCCGGGAGCCATTCCTGGGCCTCGACGTCCTGGTATTCGGCGGTGATGAAGAACTGACTTGCGTCTGCACGACCAACGTTATGCATATTGAGCGTCAACGGGACTCCCACTCCGTCTTCTGCCCTCCCCGGGAGCCCAAAGTCGGTCACGTCGATGGTGAGATCGGCCAAGAGGAAGACCGACATGCCGACCAGCTCCACCTCAGCCAGAGTGTTGTCCTGATCGTCGAGGAGTTCGAGGACCCCCTGGTGGCCCTGCGAAGTCGATCGCAGCGCTGGATCGTCCGGCAAATTCCGTGAGGGTCTAAAGATCAGGTCGACGAAACAGGCATCACCTGCCTCGATGACTCGCTCACAGTCACCGCCCTCCACATCGAAGTCTGTGTCAGGTGTGGTCACCAGATCGAACACCTCGACGGGCGCCGTACCGATGTTGTTCACGAGGACGCGATGCCGATCGATGGTCTCATTCTCGACTTCGCCGAAGTCGACCAGCGGCGGATCAGCTATCAAGGTGCCTTCGCCATCGGTCTGGTCGCCCCCGTCGTCTGGTACCTCTGGCAGTGCTATTTCGACGTTGGCCTCGCCGGACGCTCCGTACTCATCAATCACCCGGTAGGTGAGAGTGATCACCTCCGGGCAATCCCGGGTCCCGACGACGACGACCGTCGACGCCGAAGGGATCAGCTCACCACACGAGGGACCGGAGACCACCTCGATGGTCGGCTCGGATCCGGTGATGTGGTCATTGGCCAGAACGTCGACTTCGGTGCCTGCGCGATCGGTGGCGACGTGAAAATCGTCCAAGGCCACCGCAGCTCCGGGCATCTGGCAGGCAGCCAGGACCAAAAGCGCTGGAATGGCCCAATCGAATTGGCTGCGCAGGCTCATCCGTGTTCCCCTGCCGTATCGAGGAAGTGAAGGTCGCTCAAAGCGAACAGCGAATAGGCCAGACCAGCCGGTGAGTTTCCTTCACGAAGGGCATGCTGTCGCATCGCGAGCAGCGAGGGCCCGACCGCCTTCCCGGCGAAGAGATCCTCGAGGAAAGCTCCCATCAATCCGTCGGCGACGCTGTCACGAACCGTGCATTCCGTGCCGACGACGCCCGACGCTCCAGCGAGACGGAAAGCGCTGATGAGACTGGATGGCGCCGAGAGGCTGTGAGCCACCCCACTGGAGCACCCGGCGAGGACCACGAGCGGATGATGGGGCCATTTCAGGTTCAGGGCGCTGAAATGGATTTCGGTGAGGTACTCGCCTCCAAGGATCAACGCCGGGGCCCCGGTCCCCGGATCGAGGACGTGATGGGTGAAGAAATGGACCAAGTCGAAACCCTCCGGCCGACTCGTCCAGACACGTTGCAGTTCGCCGAGCGTTTCAATCTCGGCCACGTCCAGCTCCCCGGCGGCTTCCAGCCGCTGCCGATGTCCATCCCGACTGGGGAACGACGGATCGCTGGTAAAGCTCACGGTGAGTGGTCGCTGGTTCGTTATGGAGTTCGGCAATGGGGGCGCGACGGCGGCGCTCGACCAAGCCGGGGGGTGCTCGAGGACATACCGGAACCCCCAGAATCCCCACGGACAGACGATGGAAGCATCTTCCGCGTTGGGGCAATCGTCTTCGCCGTGCGAAGCGAAGACGGGACACACCGAGGAGTCCGAGGAAAAGAACAAAGGCCGGTCGTAGACCAATCCCCACGGGATAGTGGAGACTCCGATGCCGGCCTGATCGACGTTGAACTGGATGATGGCTCCATGGGACAGGATGTCGGCCAGCCTCTCGCCCCTCGCCGAGTCACGCAACCGACCCCGACCGAACAGCGGCTCGTAGAGGCTGGCCCCGGCCTCGGCCAGCAACGGAAGGGCCCTGTCGAGGTCTCCCATCGCGACGTCGAGCCCGAGGCCCAGGCCAGCATGGTTTGCGCTACCTTCCAGGATCTCGGTGAGGCGTTCACGAGCCCGACGCGCCACATTGAGGAGAGCCTCCGCCCGATACGGAGTGTCGTAGGTGAGGAGACGCTCGCCTGCTGTGTCTAAGACCTCGATATCAACGGAGTCGTCGGCTGCATTGAGGACCAGCACCTGGGCGGCCCGCGGGGTGCGACTCTCGAGATCGGACGAACTGAAGTCACTAGTTGAGACTCTCGTCGTCGTGACCTGAACACGGTCCAATACATCACCCACGGGGATTTCGAGCGTCTCCAGTTCGAGCAGGTGACCATTGTGAAGCGTGGCGAGATGAAGCGGGAACCGACCATTGCTGGAGGGGGTCCGGAGCGACACCACCTCGACCGGAACTCCAGGACCACTCAGATCGAGAGTCAACCGGGGTCGGTCGAAGTTGAACGTTCGGCCGAACGGGTGAAGCTCGATGCGCTCCGCTCTGGCCCCTTCTTCGTCATCCTCGGACATCCCCAGCGTGAGACGCACCTCGAGCCGGTATTGGGTATTCGGGTTCAGCGATTGATCCGTGGGGACCGGCTTGCCGCTTTCGTCGCTGATTCGGCATTTGACCCTCTCGCTGTGGGGGCCCCGGGCCGGTATAGGTGGTGGTGGAGGTGGAGGGAATGGCGGCGTCGTAAGAGAGAGAGCGACCAATCCGGCTGCTCCAATGACAGCAGCCATGGCACCGACGAGCCCGGTGACACTGGTGTAAGGCTGGTCCACGATCCGGACCCAGATCTCGGTCGTGCAAACAGTCTCTCCCTGCTCATCGGTGACGACCCCGCTGAATCCGAGGGTTCCGATGGGGAGACTGCGGGTGAGCACCCCGTTGGACTCCAGAGTGATCGACGTGGGAGACATCTCGGTGACCCTGACCGAGCCCGAGACCGTGTCTCCGACGACGTTGCCGACCCAAAGCACAGTGCCTTCCGGCGAAAATGGGTTGGCCGGCAGGACGGTGCTCAGCCGAAGCTCCGCCGTGCCCCGCATCAGCGTTCCCAGGCCTATCTCGAAGTCGAAGGTCTCGCCGACCTCCGAGCGCACCGTCCAAGGACTGGAGGAGTCAGTGTCCGAGGCGCGCACACGCTCGCCGGCAGGCGCCGTAGATCCGCCGAGCATCGACTCCGACGTGGAGCTCATCACTAGCGTGCACGACTCCTCCTGGGCGAGAACGGGACGGGCACCGAGGAGAAGTGAAACGACGGCCGTCCCGATGATTAGCCATCTCAGCACCAGATCGAGACGTCTCGGAGTGGGGACTCCGCCCCAAACAGCTCCGAAGATTGCCGGCCACACCGCCATGGCCCAGAACGCCGAGACTTCGATCCGTCCACTCTGGGTGAGGATGAGGGAAACGCCGAGGCCGCCAAGCAGCCCGGCGCCGAGGCCAACGGCGGCTCGTCGCCAAGAGAAACGCCTCCGATGAGGCGTCGGGCCGGAGTGGTCCCCGCGGCTCATGACTGTCAGAAGAGCAACCTCAGCCTCCAGTGATACCAAAGGCCCCCGAACGATGTATCAATAGCGTAACGAGAATCCTCTCACACACATGAACGCCGAGACCCCCGTCCGCACGTGTACCGAAGTGTTGCTCCCGCGTGACCTGCGACGTCACGCGGAGAGATTTTCGAGTCCTCCTCCAGGAGTGGAGCTGCCCGTGCGCATGGGAGTGCTCGTTGGCAAGAGCTGGCACCCGGGTCAGACCCTCACCGTCGGATTCCTCGACGGTGAGCCCCAAGTCCAGCAGATAGTCCAGACCATGAGCACAAGCTGGACCGACCACATCAATCTTCACTTCGACTTCGATGAACATCCGCACCCGGACATCCGGATCTCGTTCTCACTTCCCGGGTCGTGGTCTTACCTGGGAACCGACGCCCACGGCATCGCCGCCGATCGTGCCACGATGAACTTCGGGTGGCTCAAGCCAGGATTGTCTGAGGAAGAATATCGCAGAGTCGTTCTCCACGAGTTCGGGCACGCCCTGGGGGCGGTCCACGAGCACCAGAACCCGAGTGTGGAGATCCCGTGGAACCGCGACGCCGTCTATCGGCAATATGCATTGGCTCCCAACTACTGGGATCGGGAGACGGTGGACGTCAACATCTTCCAGACCTACCAAGCCGAGCTGACCAATCACACGCGGTTCGACCCCGAGTCGATAATGCTCTACCCGATCCCAAACGAACTGACCATCAACCATTTCGAAGTCGGCTGGAACGACACACTCTCCGAGCTCGATCGTCAGTTGATGTCCACCCAGTATCCGCCGGACGCCAGTCCTCCCACACAGCTCGAAGTTGGAGGAAGCGTCCATGCCGACATCGGCTCTCACGGTGAAGTCGACGACTTCTGGTTCCTCGTGGAGGATCCTGGTGTCCACATCATCGAGACCAGCGGCGCCACCGACGTGGTGATGGCTGTCTTCGGGCCCGACGACCCAGATCATCGTCTCGCCGAGGACGACGACAGCGGACAGGACCACAATGCTCGGATCTCAGCAAGACTCGACCGGGGGCGTTATGAGGCTCGGGTGTGGCACTACTGGCCGCGTGGGACCGGCGACTATGAGATCTCGGTGACGCGCATCAGCGGAAGAGGTCGATCGGTGCGGTCCGGAGAAGCTGACGGCAATGGACTCTGAATTCGACCCCGAGGTCCATGGATTCCGGTTCCCTAACAGGTTCTTCGGTGGACAAGTGGTCGCGGAACTGGCCCGCCAGGACCGCCTGACGGAACTGGTCGGGCTGCGGCTGCCCCGGGTGGTTCGCGACCTGACCGACCTGGCGCAGAACGCCGGATTCTGGGGGACGTTTGGCCTGTGCGGGGGGATGTCCTGGGCCGCCCTCGATCGTTTCCGCCGCGGAGTAGGAACGCCCCCGGTCGGGTCACCACCGGGTCCCGGAGACGAGCTGTTCTCCGAGCTGGTGGCACGCCAGGCCGACTCGATGGGAGGCCGAGGTCTCATGGAGCGGTGTCTGCAACTGCAGATCACACCAGACCGACCCCCTTGGTGGTTGTTCTGGGTCAAGAGCGTCCTACGCCAGACGATCGACGAACAGTGGCCGAGACTCCGGCAAGCGTTGGACAACGGACAACCTACCGCTCTCACGCTGATTCGAGTATCCGGCTTGGATAGCCCGGCACGTCACCACCAGGTGGTGGCCATCGGCTATGACCTCGTCGACGCAAGGAGGATCTCGATCCGGCTGTACGATCCCAATCATCCCCGGTCGATCAGGACGCTTCGACTGAACACGACGCCGGAACAACAATCGATCGAAGCAGACTCCTCCACGGGGCGTGGGTTGCGCGGCTTCCTGGTTTGGTCAGCGGAATTGCAATAGACCACAACCGCTCGATGGGAGGTGAGGGAAATTTCCTTGCCGCCCCAGTTCAAAGGTCAGAAACCAACGACTGGTCTATCTCCTCGATACTGCCGGACAGGACCAGAAACAGACCCCCCGGATGCACATAGGGAGCAAGGGCCGACAAGCGGTTGGCCACTTCCTCGACGGCTCCCCTGTGCTGATTGGTATCAGGAAGGGTTTCCGTGAGGATCTCCGCGAGCGCCAGCGCGAACGATACCGCGTCGCCGGTCAAGGGAACGAAGTCCCGATCGGCCAGTCTTGCCACCGCCTCCTCGACCGGTGTGGGCGCCTTGCGACGCAACCGCTTCAGCAGTTCTGCCCAGATCACGACTCCGTCGGGAAGATCTTGGAACTGGGGCAAGGTCGCCATGTTCTCCGCCCACGGTGGCGGTAAACGCCTCCACTGACCGGCATGCAGCAGCACGAGTGACGCCACTACTGCCGAAAGTGGTGAGGCTTGGGTGGCGACCTTCGTCTGAACCATCCCAACCGCCTGCTCGAGGTCGTGAGATTCGAGGACCTGCATCGCGGCCGCGTCGATATCTGAGGTCCGATATTCATCCCAGAGGTGTGCAGACGTCTTCACCGGTTCGTCGCTTGTCGTGGAGAGGTCTACATCTAGTTGGACCAAGGCATCGCCTTCCCAGTCCATTCCGAGTTCGAAAACTGTCGACGGAGTCGCCCATAGCAAGGCGCCGTATCTCGCGTTCGGGGCGTCGATGGTGAGCCAAGTCGGGCCGTGCGAGTCGACGGTGAACCGGACCTTGTGGCTGACCACCTCGAAGCGTTCGACGTCTCGAACCTGTACCGGGATCTCGTCGCCGGAACGGAGATGGACCGCCTTGGCTGTGCCCACCCAGACGGCTTCTATGGTCTCCCGCCCAAACCAATCGTGGGTGCTGGCATCGGGCCCGAAGCGTTGCCATCCGGACTCTGGATCCACGAACTCACCCCGCACCAGGTCCTTGAAAGGGACACCGCCGACCGCTCCTGCCGGCACCAATTCGCCGCCAATCTCTCCTTGTGGGGCGCTCATGGGCTGTGGAGGCGCCGGTGCGGCTGGCTCGGAGCGACGATGGATGACTCCGACAAACCCGAGATCACCTCGAATCGTCTGCCGGACACGCGCACCGCGAAGGCGGAGAAGGTTGCCGATCTGTTGGTTTGTGAAGCCGGCCACGTCATTGAACCACACAGTCGGAGGAGCGACCGTCTCGTCCACCGGCGCCCCTCCGCCCACCGCCTCGAGGAGAGCTTGACCGTATAGAGAAATCCCCTCGCTGACCCGAGCTGGCTGCCAGCTCTGCGCGCCGGATGCGGTGCCATACATCACCACCGAGTTGACCAACTCGTTGTTCTCGTCGGGCGAATGCACGTCGAAGATGGGGGTACCCACAACGACTGTGCCTCCGAGTTGGCGGCTGCCGTTACGACATGCGTCGACGAAGAAGAACTGATCCTCCACATCGAGGGGCAGCAATCCTTGTTTGATGTTCAACGTCGAGAGTGCGCGATTGACGCCCGGCAGACCCGGATTGAGATAGTCGCTAGGCAACAGGATCTGCAGCTGCTGGGTTATCTCCAGGCCGTGGCCGCTGAAGAAGAAGACGGACCGACTGCGTGACGCCGACGCGCCGAGATTGGAGAGACGCTGCCGCCATGCGTTGAGAGCCCTCTCGCAGGCAGCGAAGTCGGCCGGGCCAAATGCTCCAGCCATGTCCTGGGCCTCGGCCAATTCCTCGTTGTTCGGCGAGAGAAGAAGGTGAACGCTACCTATCGGGGCGGTCTCGAAGCTGTAGTCGTCACGCAGCCATTCGAAGAACCTGAAGGCGGTCAAGGCAGAAACGGCGAGTTGTCCTAGCCCGAAATGGTCCGGCGCTGTCTGGCCGCTCCCGTCCTTCAGGTGGGGATAGTCGCTGACCCCTATGACCAGGGCGTGGGTCGCCGGTTGTCCACTTCGTGTCTCGTCGGTCCACAGTCCAGGTGTTTGCGGATCCAGTTGCAGCGACATGGTTCAGCCTCCATCGCTCGCGTCGCGGATCTTCTCTGCAAGCGCCCTGTAGAAGCTGGGACGTCGGAAGTACCCACTATGCGCCGAGATGATCGATGTGCCGCTGACGTATTCCTCATCGTCGACACCGTCGAAGATGCCCTCTGCGGTGAACGACAGTATGTCGCTGCTGTCCCAGACGTTCCACCAGAAACCGAGGTTGGAGCCCGGGAATGGCACCAGATTGGCGTTGGCCTCGGAGAATTGATCGCTGCTGTTGTGGAACAACTTGAGCTCCTCGAAGAAACCGACCTGTGACGCCGCAGCGCACCAGAAGTCGATGAAGAGGTTCTCGTCTCCGTTGGTTGCGTTGGGCAGGAACTCGGTCACGATGTCGTAGACGATCTGGCCCCCCATCGAGTGGCTAAGAACAATGATCGGCTCACCTGCGCGCTGCAGGGAGATGCCTTGGGCCTCCCTCAGCTTGGACACCACCCTCTGCTCGATCGCACCCGGATTCCCGGCATCTCCCCTTTCTTCCAGGTATTCGAAGATGTCCCCCAGGAATACCGAGGCCATGTCGTGAAGCGGTCGCCGCGCCTCGAGAAGCACACGACTCGCTGCCCACCCCGGTGCCTTCCTACCCCGATCGAAGACCTCCCCGATTCGGTCCTTGAGCCCACCCAACCAACCTATCCCTTGACCGACCAGACCCAGTTCCTCCTCGGCTCTGCGTTCGACCGCACCGGCAAACCGGTCGTACTGCTCCGGTGGCTCCAACTCGGCGAGCTCATCTCGGAACTGGTTGTCATGGGCAAGTTCGTCGGCTGCGATCAATGCGGCTTCGACATCATCTTCTGTGTCGTCGGCAAGCGAATAGATGATGGCCGCGGCCAGATCGGACAGTTGATCCGGCGGAAGCGAGGACAGTGGCGGTTTGCCTTCTGCGACACCGGCGGCGATGAGACCTCCGGTCTCGCGGCTCGAGCCCTCGGCCACGGGGATCGGTCGTAGCTGATCGTAGAGCTGGGCGTAGGTCTGCACTCGAATCTCATCGGGGGCGTCCTCTGGACCCATTCCGAGCAGGGGTGTGCGCGGCCGACTGGTCCGCCCCCATGCAAACTTCGCACCGAGATCCCCCCAATAGGCGTCGATGACCATGACCCCGTCGGGATCATCGGAAATGGATGGCGCCACGTAGTTCTTCAAGAACCTCTCGATTGAAGAGAACGCACGCTCGTAGCCGCTGCCGCGTCTGTTGGCTACTCCATGGACGAAGACGATGGGCACCGCTCATCACCGCCTTCTGCAGTCGTTTAGGACGGGATGAGATCCGGCGGTTCTTTGACACGTCATGTGTCCCCCCTCATCACGAAACCAACCACGCAAAGGCTGCGGGTCGGTTCAGTGCGAACACCGGAACCCTATCAAATGTCCTACAGGCGGTGGCGGGCAGGGTCGTTCCTCCCAGCGTCCCGCCTCGAGCCCTCGCCGCCCCGTGCCATCACTCCGTCGAGTCGAAGACCTGATCCAGTAGCTCCAGTACACGCTGATGTGCCTGATCGTGATACTCGTAGACCAGGGTGGAATGACCTTTGCCGGACACCTCGACGACGTTCTCGTTGCCAAAAGTCTCAGCCATCTGGACGATGCGGCCCGCGGGACAAATCCAGTCCCTCTGATACCGCAGAGCCGCGAACGGCTTGCCTGATTCGGCCGACGCCTCTACCTCTTCGGCGGTGGCACCGAGTGTGCCTGTGTTGTGCACGCTCCAGGGGTGACGAAACGGTAGCGAAGGCTGCGCTGCTACTCCCCCACCCACGGAATCGTTCATCAGCACCGAGAAGACGACACCACCGGTAGCGCACATCCCCATGACGACCGCCGAATGACCACTCTCGTCCCGGATATGATCACAGAACCGACCGAGCCAATCGGCCAGCTTCGATCGACGATTCGAGAGCCACAGTGTCAGCTGTCGACCCCAGCAAACCTGGGCGAAGCCCCTGCTTGCGCTTTGCTGGCCGATCGAGCCGAAGATGAGAGGAAGGTGGACCACGCATCTGGCCGCGACGAGTTTGTCCGCGTAGTCCAACGTGGGTTGGGAGAGACCTCCGAGCTCGTGGAGTAAGACAACCGGCCTTGACGAGGCCGGATCGCCAACCCTGAAAACCACCCGGCCCGATTCGGAATCGGGGAATCGATACTCGACTCGGTCGTTACTGTCCATCGACGTGAACGTATCAGCGAGACAGGACGCGTGCTGAGCATCGATGACACGTCCGGTACTGGCCATTCATCGACCCGAGTCAGACACTCGACTGGGACCCAGGTCGTATGGTTGGGGAGAGGGCTCTGGTTGTTGGGGAATTCGGAGTGTCTGACGCGACTGCGTCAAACTGGGTCAAACCAGAGTTTCCCTCGGTTTGTAGGAAACCGGGGTGATTTCGTACGGATCGTTCCGAGGACATGTCGGACGTTCCGGATAGGTGTCTGACACTGCCATAGCGAGGCACGCATCCTTGCCTTCGAATTGGGGTGTCAGGCTCTCTTCAGCGAGGTACCAGTCACCTGGATAGGTGAGAACCATGT
>CAZYCX010000027.1:23073-29337 GCA_964645875.1 uncultured Acidimicrobiaceae bacterium | reverse complement strand
TGGGCCGTCTTGCCACGCTCCTCGTTGATGTCCATCATCACGACCTGCCCGCCCAGCGCGATCAACCGGCCGGCCGCCCCGAAGCCCAACCCAGAGACACCACCGGTGACCAACGCAACTGATCCTTCGATCTGCAATCGCTACCTCCAGAGCTCGACCGACGACGGTACACATTGATCGGGGTCTTCGACTCCGGAGCCGGCGGGCTGTCGGTCCTGATCGAGATCCGCAGGGCACTTCCGCATGCCGACCTCCTCTATGTGGCCGACCGCGCCCGTGCCCCCTATGGCAATCGGACCTTGACCGAGGTGGAGTCGATCTCCCAGGACGTGGCCGGGTGGCTCCTCGATCGGGGTGCGACGTGTTTGGTGGCGGCCTGCAACACGGCATCGGCGGCCGCACTCGACTCCCTGCGCTCCGCTCACCCCGATGTCCCGGTGGTGGGAATGGAGCCCGCGGTGAAGCCGGCGGCCGCGATCACCAAATCGCACAAGGTGGCGGTCCTGGCCACCGCGGCCACCTTCCAGGGACGACTGTTCGAGTCGGTGGTCACCCGGTTCGCCGACGGAGTCAAAGTCATTGCCAGGGCATGCCCGGAGTGGGTCGAGATGGTGGAAGAGGGAACCGTGGCCGGGCCGCGCGCGGAGACAGCCGTGGCTGCCGTGGTCGACCCCTTGGTCGACGAGGGCGCCGACGTGATCGTCCTCGCCTGCACCCATTTCGCGTTCCTCGAGCGCACGATCCAACGCCTCAGCGGGCTCGAGGTCCTCGATCCCGCCATGGCGGTGGCTGCCCAGACGGCGCGGGTCGCACCAGACGTGCACGGCGAGGGCCGCCTCACCCTGGCCGCCTCGGGGGACAGGGCGGTCTTCTCCAAACTCGCCCGAGCACTCGCCTCGATCGACGAACCCGTCATACCCTTCGCGCCATGAACCCAGTCTGGGTAGATGAAGAGGGAGCCCTGGTCGGCAACGGATGCATCGACGTGATCGACCCCGGGGTGGGGCCGGACCGCTTCCGACACGCACTCGAGTCGGTTCGCTCCTCGGGGAAGGCAAAGGCGTTCGCCTCCTTCACCTTCGACGAGACCGAGCCGGGATCGGTGGTCGTGATCCCGGAGAACACCACCATGGGCCCACTGGAGATCGAGCCCGGCGAACCGTCCGGCGGACGGGTGGTCCATGACGGGATCGGAGAGTGGCGAAGGGGCTTTCGCCTCGCCATGAGCGCGATCGGCACCGAGAGCCTCGCCAAGGTGGTCCTGGCCCGGCAGGTGGTCGTCGAGCTGGGAGGTGAGATCGACCCGTTGCGGGTAGTCGCCCGTCTCAAGGCGGGGAATCCCGACTGCTATCTGTTCGCAATCGACGGCCTGGTCGGGGCCAGCCCCGAGCTACTGGTCGGTCTTCGCGAAGGCCGGTTGCGCACGCTGGCGCTGGCCGGCACCGCCACCGACCCCGACGAGCTGGAGACCGTCAAGATCTCCGAAGAGCATCGCCACGTCGCCGACTCCGTCACCAGCGTGCTGGCCCAGCACCTGGTCGAGATCGACATAACCGAGCAGGTGATCGTGAACCACGGCGCCATGTCGCACGTGGGGACCAGGATCGAGGGGCCCGCCGTGCCGGGCACGACTGTGACGGAGATCCTCGCCGACCTCCATCCGACCGCGGCAGTCGCCGGGACCCCGACCAAAGCGGCGATGGACTTGATCCGGGAGATCGAGCCGAAGTCGCGCGGTCGCTACGCCGGACCCGTCGGCTGGCTGGGCGCCGACGGGGACGGGGTGTTCGCCATCGCCCTCCGGTGCGGGCAGATCGATGGGTCCAGGGTGACACTCTTCGCCGGTGGCGGTCTCGTCGCGGGGTCAGAGGAACGAGCAGAGCTCGGCGAGACCGAGTTGAAACTGGCCCCGATGCTCGAGGCCATCGGTCAGCTGTCGAGCTGAGCCCGCATCTCGAGATCCTCCGACCGGCTCACCGCCACCCTGATCAGATCGATGCCCGGACGGTCCAACGAGGCCCCCGCCAGCTCCACCAGCGAGGTGCTATCGGTGGCTTCGTGGTAGCCGAGACCATGGAACTCGGCCAGGGCGGCATAACTACGGTGCGGATCGGTGATGAATAGGCGCTCGTAGTCGGGGGCATGGCTCGCCTGCGGGAGCGTGTCGAACAACCCCCCGCCACGGTTGTCGATGACGACGAAGGTGAGGCCGATGGCGCCGTCGTGAAGGAACCCGTTCGAGTCGTGGAGAAGGGAGAGATCGCCGGCCAGCGCCAGGGTGCGCGGCATGATCGCCCCAACACCGAGAGCCGTCGAGACGAAGCCGTCGATTCCCGAGGCGCCCCTGTTGGCGAACACGGGCCCCCTCCGCCTCAGATGGGCGTCGACTTCCCTTATCGGGAGCGATGACGCCACCACCAGCGCCCCCCAGGAGACCCGATCGAGAGCCCGGGCCACGCCGGCTCCGGTCATCGCGGCGAAGCCGTCCACGATCTCGTCGGTCTTCCGGCGTCGATGCTCCTCTGCCTGCCGCCATGCCTGCCACCACCCGGGCTCGGCCGCCCCCTCGACGAGCTCCAGGATCTCGACGACGTCCGCCTCGAGCACGTGGGTCGCGTTCCGCTCCGGGTCGGTCACCCTCCCCCACCGGTCGACCCTGACCCGGTTCTCGGCGGAGGCGATCAGTGTCTCGAGACGGGAGCTGGGACCCACCGATCCGACAGCCACCACGGTTCGCGGCCGGAGCTCGTCGGGGATCGGTCCCGCCATGAGGTGGTGATAGGTGGTGATGGTGTCGTCGCCGCGCATTCCTGACAGGGCCGTCGCCAGGATCGGCCAGCCCAAGCCCTTCGCCGTCTTCTCGACCAGCCCGCGGTCGTAATCGCCATCGCCGGCGACTATCAGCCCGCGGTCCGCGGGAAGGTGGGGGAGCTCGTCTTCCACCTCCCTCACCGACGGGATGACCACGTCGCCGATGCGGGGGGTCTCGAACGGGTACTCGGCCCCGATCGTGCGGCCATCGTCGCTGACCGGCACCGTTGGCTCACGAAACCGCACGTTGAGATGGACCGGTCCCGGCGGAATCCCGGTGGCGGCGGAGACCAGCCTCGCCACCGACCCCCTCCACTCCACATTACGGTCGTTGGAGGAGTCCGGAGCCTCGACACCCGTGAAATTGCGCACCTTCGCCCCGTAGAGCGCGATCTGGTCGACGGTCTGGTTGGCGCCCACCCCCTGCGACTCGGCGGGGCGGTCGGCGGAGATGGCGATCAAGGGGACACAGCTGAGGTCGGCCTCCACGATGGCAGGGAAGAAGTTGGCCGCGGCGGTACCCGAGGTGGACAAGACCGCGGTCGGCCGGGAGGAGGCCCGGGCGACACCGAGAGCATGGAAGGCACCAGAACGTTCGTCGATCACCACCCGGGTCTCCATCTCGGGATGCTCCGAAGCGGCGATGGCGAGGGCGCCAGACCTCGACCCGGGGCAGATCACGATGAGGGGCACCCCCTCGGCGGCGAGTTGGTCGACGAGCACCCGGGCAAGGGCGGTGCTGGGATTGGGGTGGGTCATGTAAGCACCTCGGCCGCGGCCCGCAGCCTGCGCAGCATCTCCGCTCCCCGATACCGATCCGGGCGCCATCGCTCGAGCAACTCGGGGTCGGGCTCGGGACGCCGCACCTCGAGCATCCCGTCGAGGGGGACCAGCGGCTCGAGGGTCGGGTCCCCTTCGATGAGGGCAACGGTCCCCAGACCACATGCATAGGGGAGGTCGTCGAGTAGCGACGCGGCCAGCAGACCTCCGTATATCCCCACCGACGTCTCCAGGGCCGACGAGATCACCACCGGGATCGTGGCCCGGTCGGCCAAGTCGAGGACCCGCCCCACGCCCCCCATGGGCTGTACCTTGAGGATGAGAACATCGGCCGCTCCCTCCTCGATCACCCGGAGGGGATGGGGGCTCTGACGCACGAGTTCGTCCGCGGCCAGCGGAACCCGTACCCGACCCCGCAACGCCTTCATCTCCTCGAGCGTGGCGACGGGTTGTTCCACGTACTCGAGGTCGAACTCGTCGAGACGCTCGATTCGGGCGCTGGCGGTGTCGAGGTCCCACGACGCGTTCACGTCGACCCTGAGCTTGCCTTCGCTGCCGATCGTCTCGCGGACCGCCCGGACCCTCTCCAGGTCGTCCTGCTCGCGGTCACCGGGATCGGCGATCTTCACCTTCGCCGTGGTCGCCCCCGACTCCAGGACCAGCGCCACTGCAGTCTTCGGGTCGACCGCCGGCACCGTCACGTTGACCGGGATCATCGCCCGGCCCGGAGAGGGGAGATCGCTGCAGGCGAGCTCCAGAGCCGCCGCAAGCCATCTCGTCGTCACCTCGGGGGGGTAGTCCGGGAACGGTGAGAACTCCCCCCATCCCGCCGGCCCGCGCAACAGCACCGCCTCGCGATGATCCACACGCCTGAATCGCTGACGCATCGGGATCCGCACCGGATGCAGTTCGAGGGCCTCGAGTGCCTCTCTCATCGGTCTTGGGCCTCCCGCAGATATCTGATGAGCCGCTCGATCTGGACATCGTCTAGAGAGGAGAACGACGGCATCCGCCCCCGCCCGTTTCGGATCGTGAACTCCAGGTAGGAGTCGTCCTCGAGTACCGCGTTGGAGCCGGGGCCGAGACCGGGGCCCACGCCTCCCTCGAGATCGACCCCATGGCATCGGGCGCACAACTGGATGTAGATCTCCTCTCCGGTGGCGTGGCCCGAAGGTGATCCCAGCGTGCATCCGCCGGCGACCAGGGCGGCCGCGAGTGCTGCAGTCACCCGTCTCAATCCGGCTCGACCTGCTGCGCGATGTCGCGCACCTCCTGGGACCGCTCGAGCGGTATCACCAGCACCGCTTCCCCGGTCTCGACCACGACGACGTCACTGAGGCCGACGACGGCGACCGTCCTCGACGACGCCCGGACCAGCGACCCTTCCACATCGACCAGGATCACCTCCCCGGAGACGTGATTGCCGTGGGAGTCACGCTCCACCGCCTCGATGAGAGACTGATATGAGCCCACGTCACTCCAACCCACGTCGATGGGAACGACGAGGGCCCTGTCCGTCTTCTCCATGATGGCGTGGTCGATGGAGATCGCTTCGACCGAGGAGAACGACTCACCCAGCCGGATCGTGCCGGTGCTCGCCCCGGGAAGGGAGCGTTCCACCCCGCCGAGGACGGCCGGGCAATGGACCGCCGCCTCGGCGAGGAACCGGTCGGCGCGAGCCACGAACATCCCCGAGTTCCAGAAGTGGCGGCCGTCGCCCGCCATCGTGCGCGCCTCGCCGACGTCAGGCTTCTCCTTGAACCTCCTGACCTCGAAGGCGGTGGCGTCGACGGGACCCCCGATCTCGATGTAGCCGTATCCGGTCTCGGGGCGGGAGGGCTCTATCCCGAAGGTGACGATCGCACCTCCGTCGGCGTGCTTCGACGCCGACGTCACCGCGGCCTGAAACCCGTTCACGTCGGTGACGAGGTGATCCGATGGGACGACGACGAGGATGTCGTCGTCATCGGCCACCAGCGCCGCCGCGATCACCGCCGGGGCGGTGTTGCGCCCTGTGGGCTCGACGACGATGACCGGGGGTTCGAGATCAGATGCGGCAAGCACTCCTTCGACGAGGGATACGTGATCGGATCCGGTGACCAACATCGGCGAGCCCACGTCGGGAATCCCGGCCAGCCGGTCCCATGTCAACTGGAACAGCGACCGGTCCCCGAACAGGGGAACGAACTGCTTGGGCAGCTCGTGCGTGGACAGCGGCCACAGCCTGGTGCCGGATCCCCCGGACAGAACCACCGGTCTCAATCGAGTCATGCGGCGAGCGTACCGACCGTCCTCCGGGCGACGAACCCGTCGGGACTGGTCGTGTCAGGCAGAGATCGAGACGTACCCGCACTCCTCGCACACGTAGCGGGTGATCCCGATACCTCCGGGAGCCTCGACGAACTGGTGGTCGTGCTCTCTCGCGCTGCTGCGAAACGCCGCCCGCACCGCCCCCATGAGACCACCCTTCTGCCGGGCTCCCCCGGCCATGGCCGGCTGACGGGGTGCCGGGGCGCCCCTGTCGAGATCGGGGACCGGCAGGGGCTCGCTCTCGAGGTCGTTGAGGTCGACGACCGGAGCGGCTCGGCCGACGGCCGACACCGGCTCGGGCTCGGCCACCGGCTCTGCGATCTCTTCATCGGCGGCTTCGGGCTCTTCCTCGGCCACCGGCTC
>CAZYCX010000027.1:0-22973 GCA_964645875.1 uncultured Acidimicrobiaceae bacterium | reverse complement strand
GGCTCGGACTCCGGCTCGGACTCCGGCTCGGGCTCGGACTCGGGAGCGGCGACCGGTGCGGGTTGAGACACCAACTCCGCCTCGTCGACGAGCTCAGCCGTCTCAACGATATCTTCGATGGCGGGGACTTGGCCCTTCGCCAGTTCCTCGGCTTGACTCTGCAGCCGCTCGCGTTCGGCCTTCAGACGCTCCATCTCCAGCCGGTAGGCCTCGACGCGGTTGGCTTCCCTCTCCTCGGCGAGACGACGCTCCTCCTCGAGCTGCGCCCGCTCGGCGGTGAGACGCTGCCGCTCCTCCTCGATCCACCGGGAGTCCTCGGTGCCGATCTCCTCGACAGGCGCCGGTTCGAAGACCTCTTCTTCGACCACGGGGGTGTCGGGCATGGCCACCTCGCCGGCGAGCTGTCTCGGCTCCAATCGACCTTCGAGGTTGGCGAGCATGGCCTCTTTCATCTCCTCGATGCGTGAGGGGATGGTGTCCGTGCGTGACTTGCGGACCGCGAGCGCCCGGGTGGCGAATCGTTTCGACTTCATGCCCGCCCAGGCCTCGGCCATGTGCTCGACCCCCCGGTAGGCGAAATCGATGGGGTCGTCGGCGACGAAAGTCACCTCGGTCCCGTCGAGATCGATCTGAAAGGCGCTGGCCACCAGTCTGCGGGCATGGACGTCGTACAACGACCAGCGTCCCAGCGACTCTCCCTCCACCAGCAGTTCGGCCTGGGAGCCCTCGATCACCATCTTGACCGGGACCCCGGGATGGTCGATCTCAGGAAACTTGATCTCACCGCTGAACTTCAAGAGGAATCCTCGTTCGTGCTGGGCTGGGCCTCACGGGCAATGGTAAAGATCCCATCGGATCGGAAAATGTCAAGCCGGTCAGGCGTAATCGTCGAGAGGGGGGCAGGCGCACACCAGGTTGCGGTCTCCGCCCACCCCGTCGATCCTGCTCACCGGCGGCCAATACTTGTCCCGTCTCACCTCTAACACGGGGAAGGCGGCCAACTCCCTGGGATAGGGCCGGCCCCAATCGTCCGCGGCCACGTCCTCCGCGGTGTGGGGCGCATTGACCAACGGGTTGTCGTCACGGGGCCACTCTTCACTCCCCACCCGATCTGCCTCGTCCCGGATGGCGATCATTGCGTCGCAGAAGCGGTCGAGCTCCTCGAGGCTCTCCGACTCGGTGGGTTCGATCATCAAGGTGTTGGCGACCGGAAAGGCGAGAGTGGGGGCGTGGAAGCCGTAGTCGGCGAGACGCTTGGCGATGTCCTCGGCGTCGATCCCGGTCTGCTTGGTCAGGGGCCGCACGTCGACGATGCACTCGTGTGCCACCCGCCCGTTCTCTCCCGTGTAGAGCACGGGAAAGTAGGGGTCGAGGCGTCGGGCGACGTAGTTGGCCGACAGGATCGCCACCAACGTGGCCCGTCTCAGCCCCTCGGTGCCCATCAATCTGATGTACGCGTACGGGATGGGAAGGATTCCCGCCGACCCGAACGGCGCGCCCGAGATCGCGCCGATACCGGTCTCCGGCCCGGCTTCGGCCAGTTGTGGGTGGTTGGGGAGGAAGGGCTCGAGATGCTCCCTGACCCCGAGCGGGCCCACCCCGGGGCCACCCCCTCCATGGGGGATGGTGAACGTCTTGTGCAGATTGAGGTGGCCGCAGTCGGCTCCGAAATCGGCAGGCCGTGCCAGCCCGACCAGGGCGTTCAGGTTGGCTCCGTCGACGTAGACCTGTCCTCCATGATCGTGGACGATCCCGGTGATCTCCTTGATGGCGGCCTCGAACACCCCGTGGGTGGAGGGGTAGGTCACCATGAGCGCGGCGAGCTCGTCGGAGTGCTTCGAAGCCTTCTCCTCGAGGTCGGACGTGTCGATGTTCCCCGAGTCGTCCGTCGCCACCACCACCACCCTCATTCCCGCCATGACCGCCGAAGCCGCGTTCGTGCCGTGGGCCGAGGCCGGGATCAGACAGATGTCCCGCTGCCCCTCACCTCGCGACCGGTGGTAGGCGGCGATGGCGAGTAGACCGGCGAGCTCACCCTGTGACCCGGCGTTGGGCTGGAGCGACACGGCCGAGTACCCGGTGATCGCGGCGAGATAGCTCTCGAGCTCATCGATCAGCTCCAGATACCCGGAGGCCTGCGACACGGGCGCATAAGGGTGGATCGCAGAGAACCGCGGCCATGTGATCGGGATCATCTCGGTGGTGGCGTTGAGCTTCATGGTGCAGGAGCCGAGGGGAATCATGCTGCGATCGAGTGCCAGGTCCCGGTCACCGAGACGACGCAGGTAACGGAGCATCTCGTGCTCGGAGTGATACCGATGGAAGACAGGATGGGTCAGGTAGGCACTCTCCCTGGTGGCACGGGACGGGATTCGACCCTTCGACTCGGCCATCGACACCCCGAGCGCGTCGAGCAATCTGCGGACCAGGGGCGCATCGGTCTTCTCGTCGACCGCGATCCGGAAGTGGTCCCGGTCCACCAGGCCGATGTTGATCCCCGCCTCGGCGACGTCGGCGACGAGGCTCGCCGCCCGACCCGGTGCACTCACCGTGATGGTGTCGAACCAGGACTCATTGACCAACTCGAAGCCGGCCTCGACGAGCGAGTCGGCGATGGTGGTGGCGAGGCGGTTCACCTCGGTGGCGATTCCGCGCAATCCCTCGGGCCCGTGCCAGCAGGCGTAGAACCCGGAGATGACGGCGAGGAGGACCTGCGCCGTGCACACGTTGGAAGTGGCCTTCTCCCGGCGGATGTGCTGCTCTCTGGTCTGCAGAGCCAGCCGATGGGCCATTCTGCCCGCCCGATCCGTCGAAACCCCGACCAGTCGGCCGGGGAGTCCCCGCACATGCCGCTCAAGGGTGGCGATAAAGCCGGCGTGGGGGCCGCCATAGCCGAGCGGGACCCCGAAGCGTTGCGCGGAGCCCACCGCTATGTCCGCACCCCACTCCCCCGGCGGGGCGAGGAGGGTGAGGGCGAGCAAGTCGGTGGCCACCACGATGAGGGCGCCGCTCTCCTTGAAACGGTCGACGGTGGCCTTGTGATCCCCGATCCCGCCCGAGGACGTTGGATAGCTGAGCAACACACCGAACGCCGATCCGGGATCGGCCGAGTCGTCGAGCTGGCGCAACTCGATCCCGACCGCCTCGGCTCGGGTCTCCATGACCGAGAGCGTGGCGGGATGACAGTCGGGGTCGAAGTAGAAGACCTCCCGATCGCCCCGGAACAGCCTCCGGGCCATCGCCATGGCCTCGGCCACCGCAGTGGGCTCGTCGAGCAGCGAGGCGTTGGCGATCTCGAGACCCGTGAGGTCGGAGACCATCGTCTGGAAGTTGAGCAGGGCTTCGAGCCGACCCTGGGAGATCTCCGGCTGATAGGAGGTGTAGGCGGTGTACCAGGCCGGGTTCTCCAGAACGTTGCGCTGGATCACCGGCGGGGTGATGGTGTCGTAGTAGCCGAGCCCGATCAGCGAGGGAACTACCTCGTTGCGAGAGGCCAACTCCTCGAGACGGGCCACCGTCTGCATCTCGGACAGGGCTTCGGGAAGCTCGAGGGTGGTGTCGAGGATCGAGTCAGGGACCGTCTCGGCCACCAACTCGTCGAGCGAAGCGGCCCCCACGGTCGCCAGCATCTTCTCGACATCGGCCGGCCGCGGGCCGATATGGCGGTCGGCAAAGGTCTCTGCGGGATTCGGCATCGTTCTGCAACCGATGATAAGCGGATTTTGGGTTCGAGCAGGGACGGGGGTGTATCGTGCCCCGATGCCACGGCTCCCCACCGAAATGATCGTGGCTGCCGACGCGCCCGTGGGCGTCGACGCTCCATTGACCGAGCACGAGGTCCTGGTTTTCCTGGTCCAGATCGTGCTGCTGGTGGCAGTGGCGCGGCTGCTGGGAGCGATGATGAAGCGTCTGAGACAACCGCCCGTGGTGGGCGAGCTCCTCGCCGGTGTGGTCCTGGGGCCGTCTCTGTTCGGCCTGGCCTTGTCGGATTGGTACGACTGGGTCTTCGCAGCCGATCCCGTGGTCAACTCGGCCACCTTCGCGGTCGCCTGGCTCGGCGTCGTCTTCCTCCTCGTCGTCATGGGCTTCGAGACCGACCTCGAGATCATCGCCCGATTCAAGAACCAGGCGTTGGCGGTGGCGGCAGGTTCTCTAATCGCTCCAATGCTGCTCACCGGAGCACTCGGGTACTTCCTCGCCGACCAGTTCTCGGGACCGGCGGATCCCGCTCCCTGGTTGTTCGCCGCCTTCTTCGCTCTCGCCCTGTCGGTCTCCGCGCTGCCAGTGGTGGGGAAGATCCTCGCCGACCTGGGCGTGATGCGCCGGGACTTCGCCCAGGTGACCCTGGCGGCGGCCATGGCCAAGGACGCGGTGGGCTGGCTGATCCTGGCGGTCCTGAGCGGAATCGCCGTCGGCGGCGTCGTGCTCAGTCAGATCGGCATCTCGTTCGGCGGATTGGCGGTGTTCGTGGTGGCGATGCTGACGGTCGGTCGCCGGGCGCTGGACCGTCTCTTTCGCTTCACCCTGTCGCGCGGCTCCGGCATCGAGGTCGGCTTCTCCATCGCCGTGGTCGCCGGCCTCGCCGGTGGAGCCATCACCCAGGCGCTCCACGTCGAGGCCATCCTCGGTGCCTACATCGTGGGCCTCACTCTGTCACGGGTGAGACACCAACTCCCTGCGGTGCGTGAGCGTCTCGAGATGGTCACCGCCTCATTCTTCGCTCCGGTCTTTTTCGCCGTCAGCGGCCTCCGTGTCGACATCACCGCCCTGGCCGACCTGGAAACCGCCCTCTGGACGGTGGCCGCCATCGTCCTAGCCGTATCGTCGAAGATCGCCGGGACCGTCGTCAGCGGCCGCATGGTCGGTGTCGAGAAGAGAACCTCGCTCGCCCTCGGGTCCGGACTGAGCCCTCTGGGAGTGATGGGCGTGGTGGTCGCCATCATCGGGCTCAACGTCGGAGTGATCAACGAAGCCGCCTACACGGTGCTGCTGCTCGCCGCAGTCGTCACCTCCGTGATCGCCCCCAGCTTGTTGAGGTGGGCGCTGGGCGACACCGAGCCACCGGCCGACGAAGCCACCAGACTGGAGAAGGAGTCGCTCAAGGAAGAGGCGGAGATCCTCGGTGTGAGTCGGGTGCTCCTCCCCACCCGTGGCGGTGCCAACAGCATCTATGCCGCCCGCATAGCCGCCTCGGTCTTCCCAGATGCCGAGATCACGATCCTCGCCATCAGCCCCAAGACGGAGCGCAAAGGCCTGTTCCGGAGAAGACCCGAGCAGTCCGAGGAGGCCGATCCCTCCGGTGTCGTCGAAGCACTCGAGGGACACGACGTACAGGTGATCGAGCGTGTCGCCGAGGACCCGGCTCATGCCATCGTCGCAGAGAGCAGACTCGGCTACGACCTCCTGATCATGGGCGCCTCCCGGGGCCGGGAGGCGCTGGTGGTCTCCAGCGTGGTGGAACGGGTGCTCCGGGAGACCCAGATCGAGACGATCGTGGTCCAGTTGCCCTCGGGAGACACGGTGCCCGAGGATCTCCCCACCAACGTCCTGGTCCCGGTCACCGCCACCCGCTCCAGTCGCGCCGCGGAAGAGCTGGGATACACGATCGCAAGCGTGACCGGAGGACGGGCGGTGGCCCTGCACGTGGTGAACCGGCCCGACGGCGAAGGTGTCTTCCTCCCCGGGGGATCCGTGGACGAGGCACGGCGCAACGCCGAATCACTCATCGGCCACTCGCGGGAGTTCGGGAGACGTCTCGGTGTCGACATCGACACCAGGATCAGCGTCGCCCCCAACGCCGAGCAAGAGATCCTCGACTTCGCCGCGCTCGAGAACATCGACGTGGTGGTCCTGGGGACAGCGAACCGCCCGGTGACCGATCGTCCCTTCTTCGGCCACCGGGTCAGTTACATGGCCGAGCAGTCGCCCCTCCCTGTGCTCATCGTCGCCCTGCCATCGTTCCGCGGCGGGAGCTGAATGCCGGCTCAGACATTGAACTTGAACTCGACGACGTCCGACGGCCGCATCACATAGGACTTGCCCTCGGTGCGGACCAGGCCCCGAGCCCGCGCCGCCTGCCAGGAACCGGCCGCGACCAGTGCCTCGTAGTCGACGACGTCGGCGGCGATGAACCCCCGCTGGAAGTCGGTGTGGATCACTCCGGCCGCCTCGGGGGCGGTGGCCCCGGCTCTGATGGTCCACGCTCTCGCCGCCTTCTCGCTTGCGGTGAGAAAGCTCTGCAGGCTCAGCGTCCGATAGGCCGCCCTGACCACGGTGTGAAGACCCGGCTCGTCCTGGCCGACGGAAGCGAGGAGCTCCTCACGCTCGTCGGGATCCAAGCCCACCAGCTCCGACTCGATCTGGGCATCGAGGAAGAGCGCCTCGGCCGGTGCGACGAGATCTGAGAGCTCTCTTCGTCGGGCATGGTCACCCAGGCCGGTTTCGTCCAAGTTGAACACGTAGATGACGGGTTTGGCGGTCAGTAGGTGGAGATCGGACAGATGCCTCGCGTAGCGCTCCGCGACTTCTGGATGGCGATTCAGCATCTCACCCGAGGCAACCAGGTCGCGCACCGCACGCAGCGTCTCGACTCTCGACACGAGGCTGCGGTCGACCGTGGCCTCCTTCTCCAACCTCGGCAGACTTCCCTCGATCGTCTGGAGATCGGCGATGGCGAGCTCGGCCTCGATCACTCCGATGTCACGCCCCGGGTCGAGCCCGGCGTCGACATGGACCACCTGAGCCGACTCGAAGGCACGCACCACATGACATATCGCGTCCACCTCGCGGATGTTGGCCAAGAACTGGTTGCCGAGCCCCTCTCCCTTGCTGGCTCCCTTCACCAGACCGGCGATGTCGACGAAGGTGACGGTGGCGTGGACCGTCCGTGCCGAGCCGAAGATCTCGGCGAGCTTCTCCACCCGGGGGTCGGGGATGGGCACGATGCCGGTGTTGGGCTCGATGGTGGCGAACGGATAGTTGGCGGCGAGGATCCCGGCTTCGGTGAGGGCGTTGAAGAGAGTCGACTTGCCCACGTTGGGAAGGCCGACGATTCCGATGGAGACTGACATGCGGCGCGGGGAGATTAGAGAGGGCCGGGCCATACCCGATTAGCGTGCCGCCGATGGAACGTATCGCCGTCATCGGTGCCGGGTCCTGGGGCACCACGGTGGCGTCGTTGTGGGCCACGACCACCGAGACGGTGCTGTGGGCCCGTCGCCAGGAGCTCGCCGACACGATCAACGAGACCCGGATCAACCCCGAGTACCTGCCCGGGTCCACGCTTCCCGCCACAGTGACCGCCACTCACGACCTCGCCGCTGCGGTGCGGGGTGCGGACGCCGTGATCATGGCGGTGCCCTCACATGGATTCCGCGACGTGTTCACCGGGCTGGCCCCGCTGGTCCCCCCCACCGTGCCGATCGTGTCGCTGACCAAGGGCATCGAGCAGGGCTCGCTGGCGAGGATGACCGAGGTGATCGCCGCCGTCGCCCCGGACCACGACCCGGGCGTTACGGGGGTGCTGAGCGGCCCCAACCTCTCATCGGAGGTCGCTGCCGGACAGCCGACCGCGTCGGTGATCGCGATGACCGACCTCGATGTCGCCCAGGAGCTGCAGGAGCTCTTCATGGGCCCCACGTTCCGGGTCTACACCAACGAGGACGTGGTGGGCTGCGAGTTGGCCGGCGCCCTGAAAAACGTCATGGCCATCGCGGCCGGGATGTCCGACGGGCTCGGGTTCGGGGACAACACCAGGGCCACCCTGCTGACCAGGGCCCTGGCCGAGCTCACCCGGCTGGGAGTCTCCCTAGGGGGTCGGCCCGAGACGTTCGCCGGGCTCGCCGGGATGGGAGACCTGATCGCCACCTGTGGCTCGGACAAGAGCAGGAACCACCGGGTCGGCTATCACCTGGCTCGGGGGCGAACACTCGACGAGATCGTGGCCGAGATGAACATGGTCGCCGAAGGGGTCAAAACCACCGGCAGTGTCCTGGGGCTGGCGGAACGCATGGGCGTGGACATGCCGATCGCGATTCATGTCGGGATGGTGCTGGACGGGGAGATCACACCACGCGAGGGAGTGCTCAGGCTGATGACAAGGGAGGCCAAGGCGGAGTCCGCATGAGCGACAAGACCCGTATCCGCCGTTTGCCCGAGCGGGCCGTGTCCGACCGGGCGACGATCGATGACATCCTCGACGAGGGCTTCGTATGTCACGCCGCCTACGTGATAGACGGCCGGCCGGTGGTGATCCCCACCCTCTATGTGCGTGATCGGGACCGGGTCCTCATCCATGGCTCCAACTCCATGGGCCTGTCCCGTGCGGTCCATGCCGGATCTCCGCTCAGCATCGCGGTCACCCATTTCGATGGTCTCGTGGTGGCGCGCAGCGCCTTCAACTCCTCCGCCAACTACCGGAGTGTGGTGATCCATGGCCGGGGTCGCATCCTCGAAGGCGAGGAGAAGTCGGCCGCCTTCGATCTGATCGTCGACAGGCTGATCCCGGGCCGGCTCGCAGATCTGAGACCATCGACCGCGACGGAGATGGCCCAGACCACCGTCATCTCGGTCGATCTCGACGAGATGTCGGCGAAGGTACGTTCGGGGGGCCCGGTGGACGACCCTTCGGACCTCGAACAAGAGGTCTGGGCGGGAGTGGTTCCCATAGAGCTGAACATCGGTGCAGCCATCCCGGCACCGGACCTGCGCGAAGGCATGGAGCTGCCGGACTATTTGAACCCCTATCGACGTTGACTCTGGCTCGAGTGCAACCTGGGCCGGCCGACTGGGGTTCTTCAACCGATGACTTCACCGCGAATCCTCTCCACCTCCCACGGGACCAACCGGGAGGCCTTCACCGCCAAGGACTGGGCGTTGTTCCTGTCGCTTGCCTCGATATGGGGCTCCTCGTTCCTGTTCATCGCCATCGGCCTGGATGCCTTCCATCCCGGGTTGGTCACGCTGCTCCGAGTCGCCCTCGGAGCCGGGTTCCTGGCTCTCATCCCCGGGACCCGTCTGACCAGGATCGACCGCGAGGACCGGGGCAGCGTTGCCTTGCTGGCAGCGATCTGGGTGGCGATCCCGTTCACACTGTTCCCCATCGCCCAACAGTGGATCGACTCGGCGGTCGCGGGAATGCTCAACGGAGCCACTCCCATCTTCACCGCAGTGCTGGCCACCGCCCTGCTCCGCTCCTTCCCCGGCCCCCTGCAGATCGCCGGGTTGGCGATCGGCTTCACGGGGATCCTCGCCATTGCCGTGCCCTCGTCAGGTGGCGGGGCCACCGCGGCAGTCGGGGTGATCCTGGTCGTCGTTGCCACAGTTTGTTACGCCGTGTCCCTCAACATCGTCACACCGCTTCAGCAGAAGTATGGATCACTCCCGCTGATGGCCGGAATCCTCTCGGTGGCGACTGTGATGGTCACCCCCTTCGGGCTGGTCGGACTGGCCCAATCTTCTTTCGCCTGGCCGTCGTTGCTCGCGGTGGCGTCGATCGGCGTCCTCGGCACCGGGTTGGCCTTCATCTTGATGGGCACCTTGGCCGGAAGTGTCGGCGCCACCCGGGCCTCCTTCATCACATATCTCATCCCTGTGGTTGCCCTGGTCCTCGGTGTCGTGTTTCGCGGTGAAGTCGTCTCTCCGGTTGCTGTCACTGGTGTCTTCCTGGTGATCCTCGGGGCGCTCCTGGCCTCCCGCCGGGAGACCCGTCGTGCCGCGGCCATGGATCAGGCAGCTACCTGAGAAGCCCGGCGTAGGGCCCGCATCGCCAGCTCCTTGTCCCCGAGACGATGGCGGAGGACTCGCTCCAGACCACCGATCGGATAGAGGTTCTGAGGAGCCCTCGGGTCCTTGTGGCGGGCGGACGCGTATCTGGGGAGGGTGGCGCTGACCCGGGTGGCCACCCGGGCCGCATCGGCTGCGGTCATGTCGGCGTCGATCTCACAACGGACCAGCCCGCCGGCGGGCCCGGCGTGGTTGGCGAGTCGCAGATACCACGAGTACCGGCTCCAGCTGGTCGTGGTGAGGAACAGCGGGGTGCGGTGACCGGCGGGGAGCGAGGTGAGCACCTGACGAAGTTCGAGGGGCAGGTACTGGACCTTCTGGGTCTTGATGTAGCCGACGGCGTTCTCGATGTCTCGCACGTGGGACAACGGGCCGTCGACCACCAACAACTCGGCCCCGCCGGCCTCCCGGGTCACGCTCGCCTCCAACGCTCCCATCCTCTGCTGGATCCCCAACCAGAGCTCCTCGGGAGTGGTCCCCTTGGTCGCCTTGACCTCGTAGGTGCCAACGGAGGTGTCCACGTCGGCGGCGGGCGCAGAGGTGAACAGGCCGCGTTCGACGGCAGCCTCTTCGATGGCGGCGACACCGTTGCATCGCACCGCCCCAGCCGCGTAGGTGGCGGCGAGGGCGAAGCCGGGGAAGTCGGGGGGTTGATCGATCCACAGGGTGGCGTCGACCCTCCTCACCCCGTCGACGAAGAGGATGTCGTCGACCGGGTCCGTCTCCGGCAGCAACGGCCTCCAGTCCTCCGGTCTGACCTCGACCGTCACGTCGACGTTCTGGCTGGCGTCGTCGAGCTCGGCGTCGGTGGGTGCCCCGTAGTCGGAGTCCCAAGCTTCCACGGTGAACCTCACTGCATCACCTCCACGGTCGACCCTTCCGGCTCGCGCGTGACCTGGTAGCGAACCGGAGCCCGTGCCGCCAGCTCCTTGACGTGGGTGATGATTCCCACCATGAGCCCCCTTCCCGCCAGTTCCTCCAGCACCGCCGCCACCACGTCGAGTGACTCCTCGTCCAGGGTCCCGAACCCCTCGTCGAGGACGATGGCATCGAGGCCGGCTCCCCCGGATGCGGAGAGGGTCTCGGCCAGTGCGAGAGACAACGCCAGTGAGACCAGGAACGTCTCACCTCCCGAGAGGGTCGCCACCTCCCGGATCTCGTCGGCGTTGCGATGGTCGATGATCCTGAAGCTGCCCTCCTCGTCCGACTCCAGCGAGAAACCCCCGCCCGAGAGCTGTGCGAGCAACTGGTTGGCTCCACCCACCAGACCCGTGATGGCGCCGGCCATCAGCCACCGTTCGAATCCGTTGGCCCGGAGATGATTGGCGAGGGCTCCGGCTAGCCCCTCCGTTAGGGTGGCCTCGTCGAGTTCCTTCTGGAGGTTGGCCGCCTGCTCCAGCGTCTCCTCGAGTCTGGTGACCCGGTTCCTGGCCACCTCCAACTCCCTGGCCACGGTGACGTCGTAGGGCTTCTCCGCCGGCACGCCGACCGATCCCAGGGCGGCGACTAGTCCGTCGCGCAGCCCCGAGACCCGGCTGCGCTCACGGTCCAGGCTCTCGCAGAGGGCGCTGCGATCCCCGGCGAGGTCCTCGAGCGCGGCGTCTCTCCAGGTGAGGAACTCCTTCCACTCCACGATCGGGTCGTCGCTGACGGAGCTGGGAGCCTCGAGATCCACTCCCGGTAGACGGGCAACCACCACATGGGCGTCGCGAAGAGCCCGGCTCACCGAGGCGACCGCCTCGGCGGCGTCCTCGTGGTCACGACGGGCACGTTTGAGGGCCGCCTCGAGACCCTCGATCGCAGACCTGATCTCGCCGAGTGACCCCTTCAACGCCACGAGCCGGGCCTCGGCGACGGCGAGCTCGTCGAGCGAGGCCGCATCGACCAGACGCTCGGCGAGGGTGACGCGCAGTTCGGTCAGCTCGGATGCCCGGGCCCCGGATTCGGTCAACCGCGCAGTGGCGACCCGGAGTCGTTCCCTGCGAGATGCCACCACGGTCTTGGCCCCGGTGACTGCCCGATCGACCTCGGCCAGCTCGGGGGGTGTCTCCACATCCGGAATGGACTCGACCTCCCGGTCACACACCGGACAAGGCTCGCCGACGACGAGAGTCGCCCCGACCGTGTGGGCGGCGTGGGTCACCCGGGCGGTCTCGGCAGCCCTCTCGGCAACGACCAGCTCGGACTCGGAGATGGAGAGAGCTTCCTCGGCCGCCTCGACCTCGGACCGCGCCGAACCCAGGTCGAGGCCGGCGATGCGCTCATCGAGCCGGGCCAACTCCTCATGGGCTGCCCTGAGGTTGGCGATGGTCTCCTCGCTGGGGAGCTCGCCGATCTCGGCCTCGACACCCGCGGCCTCGGCCTGCTTCGACCGGAGGGCCTCCTCCGCCAGCGATTCGGCCTCCCGCGCCGCCACCAGGCGCTCGTCGAGCTCTTCGAGGTGGGCCGGGGGACGGATCTCTTCGAGGCGCCCCCGGGCGCCGTCGAGCGACTCCAACCTCTCCTCGCCCTCATCGACCCCTCTCTCGGCGAGGCCCAGCTCCTCGAGTTGCGCTCCGATGTCCTCCGACAGCTGTTCGAGGGCAGTCAGCCGGGCCCCGGCCTCCTCCAGCTCGGAACGCTCGGGGACCTGGAGCGACTCGAGCCGGCTCCGCGCCGAGCCGGCCCGTCCCGCGGCCTCAGACCGGCGCTCGTTGGCCAGGTCGCGTACCCGGGAGTAGACGTCGAGACCGAGCAGGTCACGGAGCAGGTCACGCCGTTCCCGGCTCCCCGCGTTGAGGAAGCGGGCAAACTCCCCTTGGGGCAGCACCACGGTCTTGGTGAAGTCCTCGAAACGAAGCCTGAGGAGCTCCTCGACCTCACGGGTCACGTCGCCGGCCCCGCTCGCCATGGAGGTCCCGTCGTCTCTCTCGAGCCTGGCCTCGCGAACCGACGCCCCGGACTCGGTACGCTCGGCGACCCGTGAGACGAGGTAGCGCTCGCCCCTGACCTCGAAGTGGAGAGAGACGCGGGCCCGGTCGGCACCGGCGGTGATCACCGGAGCCACGGCTCGGGCACCGAGCCGTGGCACCCGACCGTAGAGGGCGAAGATCATCCCGTCGATGAGACTGGACTTGCCCGATCCGGTCGGCCCCGAGAGCGAGAAGAACTCGGCGTCCTCGAGGTCGATCGTCTGCCGCTTGCGATAGGCAGAGAAACCCTCGACGGTGATGCTGAGCGGTCTCATCCCATGGCCTCCTCGAGGAGCTCGGCGAACAGCTCCTCGACCTTCGGGTCGTCCTGGTCGTGCTCGGCGAGATAGCGATGGAAGGCCTCGGTGGGGGCGAGAGCCTCCCGGTCGTCCCCGTGCCTCGGCGGCTGCTCCGGGCTCTCAAGCACCACATCGACCGTGTTGGGGATGACGGCCCGGACCTCGTCGGCCAGGCCGACCCGCCCCTTCTCGGTGAGGATCACCTTCACGTAGGCGTCACCTGTCTCGTCTGCCCGGGAGATCACCTCTTCGAAACGCCCGCGCAGGGTCATCAGGCTGCGCCCCGAGGTCAGCGGGATGGTCGTGACCCGAGCCGGCTTACCCGCCTCGGCGTCGACCATGAGCACTCCTTTGCGGTCGTCGACCTCGCCGAAATCGAGCTGGAGGGGGGACCCCGAGTACCAGACCTGACCGGCATGCGCCACCTTCTGCTGACGATGGAGATGCCCGAGGGCCACATAGTTGAGGTGGCCGGGAAACAGGCTGGCCGGCACGGCGTAACCGAAGATGTGGGCCTGTCTCTCCCCGCCTCCGGGCTCCGCCCCGAACACGGTGAGATGGCCGACGAGGAGGTTGATGGTGTCCGCGTTCATCCCCTCGGTGAGGGCGGCCACGATCCGCTTCATCCGCTCGGCGTACATCCCGGCGTGCTGGTCGGGGTCGGACTGCATCATGTCCTCGACCTTGACGATCCCCCGTTGGGAGACGAAGGGGAGCATCGCCGCCTTCACCCCGATGCCCTCCAGGTGGACCACTCCGCCCTCCTCCGGCTTGGCAGGGGCCCCGGCAACGCTGATGCGACCCATCTCCAGGAGCGGCGAGACGGCATCGAGACGGGCCTGGCTGTCGTGGTTCCCCGACACCACCAGGACGGGGGCGATGTCGGCCAGGTCGAGCAACGCCCGCCACACGATCTCCTCGGCGCCGGGGGTCGGCGAGGAGGTGTCGAACACGTCACCGGCCACGAGCGTCAGATCTACACGGTGCTCACCGGCGATGGCTGCGATCTCGGACAACACCTGACGGTGCTCGTCGGACCGGTCGCGCCCCCTGATCCGACGTCCGACGTGCCAGTCGGAGGTATGCAGGACCTTCACATCCGAAGAGCGTAGGAGCCGGACCCGACAGATTCGCGGAGCCTGCGGCCTCAGAGATCGTCGAACGGGTCTTCCGGGCCCACGTGGTCGGCCGGGGGCACCGCCTCGGAGGCGCGAGTCGCCCACGCCGGGAACGGGAACTCGAGCACCAGGGGCACGGGCAGCTCGGGCTGGTTGAGGATCATGGTGCCCGGCTTGACGATGGTGGCCCGCTGACGATGGGGTCCGGGGAGGAACCCGTATTCCTCACGGGCGGCCTCGGCGGAGTCGAGCCGCCCCACCACCCTGATCGAGCTGTTGGCGATGATCCGCCGTTCCACCTCGGAGGCGGTCTGCTGGGCTCCGATCAGGATCACCCCCAGAGAACGACCCCGTTCGGCGATGTCCAACAACACATCTTTGATCGGGCTCGACCCCTCGCGGGGTGCATACTTGTTCAGTTCGTCGAGCACCACCAGCAACAGCTCATCGCTCTGCCCGGCGCGCTCTTTGTCCTCGAAGGCCCGTTTGAGGGTGACCCCGACGACGAAGCGCTTGGCCCGGTCGTTGAGGTTGTGGAGGTCGACCACGCTGACCTGGTCCTGGAGACCGATGCGATGTCGTTGCGGATCGGGCACGTCGGCCCGGATGAGACGGCCGAGATGACGCACCGACGCCTGGAGCCGCCGCACGAACGCATTGATCGTCCCGGTCCCGATGGCAGGTCCCGCCCAGTGATGGCGGTGGTCCTCACTCTGCACCCGCTCGGTGATGAGGTCGGCGAGCTCCCGGAAGGTGCGGACCCGCACCCCATCGACGATGGCTGCGCCGGTGTCGGTGGCTTCGCAGCGGCGAAGTTGGGCCATCACGTTGTAGACCACGGTGGTGTACTGGGCGCGGTCGTCCTCGGCATCGGCGAAGAGGAACGGGAGGAGGTCCTCGACACAGAACTCATGGATGCTCCAGAAGAACGAGGTCACGTCGCTCCGGGAGGCGACGTCGGCGGTGGCTCGCGGGTCGTCGAGCCGGGGCGGGGCATAGAGCCCGACGGAGTCGAACGGGGTGTTCGGCAGCCCGAGGTCGGCGTAACGCGCCCGCTCCCGGGAGTCGAGACGGTTGTTGACCCGGTCGAGGTGCATCAGGTCCTCACCCTTCACGTTGAAGACCAGGGCCTTGGTGTTCACCGCCGCCGGGCCGAGAACCCCGGAGGTGAACAACGAATGGAGGAGGAAGGTGGCGTAGCTGGTCTTGGTTGCCACTCCCGAGATGCCCGAGATGTTGACGTGCGCCCCGCGCTCACCGTTCACGAATTCGAGGTTGACCCAGAGCGGCTCACCGGTTCGGGAGAGACCGACCGGTACCTTGCGCTCCATGCGGTCGAAGAAGAGTGCCCGATCCCGCTCCTCGCCGACGGCGACGCGGACCTCCTGGCCGGGCCGGGGAGGGACGAAGACCTCCGGCTCGAACCGGGTGGTGGTGACTTGCGCCGCCTCGGTCACCTCGGCGGGCAGGATGCCGTCCTCGATGAGGAAGACATCGGAATCGAAGCGAGCGCCCTCGTGGCGAGCCACCACCTGGGCGATGGTCCCGTACATGCGTACCACCTCACCGGTGGGCAGCACCCGCTCGAGAGCGACGACGTCGTCGAGTTGGAGGAACTCCCCCTCTCCCACCCCGACCCAGAACTCCAGCGGCGTGGCGTCTCTGGTGCCGAGAACTCTCCCGACCGAATCCGTCATGGGCGCCGAGAGTAGACCGGCGAGGGGACAGATCCCTTGAGCGTGGTGGTATTCCCCTTCAAGGACGAAGACCTGTCGGTGGTGGGGGCCAATCTGACCGTTGCCGCCGGTCACGACCGGGTGGACGAGGTCTGGGCGGTGGCCGCCGCCGAGAACGCGGCGATGGCCGGGGTCGGGGCCGCCGCCGGCGACATCTCCCGGGCGAGCACCACACCGATTCTCGTGTTCGCCCAGGAGCGGATCGGAGGCTTTCGCTCCGGCAAGGGTGACGGGATGAACACCGCTCTCGAGCTTGCGGCGGAGCGAGGGTTCGACCGGGTTCACTTCTACGACGCCGACATCACCAACTTCGACGAGACCTGGATCGACGGCGCCGAGGATGCCGCCGATCAGGGCTACGGCGTGATTCGCCATCGGTTCCCCCGCGCCGCGACAGATGCGATGATCACCTGGATGGTGACCAGGCCGGGGCTGGCGCTGCTGTTCGGGGGCACACTGCTCCCCCGGATCGGCCAGCCGCTCGGAGGGGAGCTCTTGTTGGACGGCAGAGTGGTCGCCGCCCTCGCCGAAGACCCGTTCGTCCGGGAGCGCTCGGACTGGGGCGTGGACACTGTCATCACCCACGCCACCGCCACACTCGGTGTCGGGATCTACGAACATCACGTCGCCGACGGCAAGCGACACGCCCTCTACGGCTCCCTCACCGACATCGAGGACATGCTCCTCGAGTGTCTCGACGCGATCGGCTCACTGACCGGACGCCGTCGCCCTGATCTCGAGACCGTTTTCGACGGCGACCCTCCGGCTCCCGTGCCCGACGACCTCAAGGAGACGGCGGCCTACGACGTCGCCGCCACCCGGGCGGCGATCGCCCACCAGCCCGACCCCCACGAGACTCTGGTCCTCCAATCCCTCGGGTTGGACCCGTCGAGCCCGATCACGATGGACGGTGAGCTCTGGCTCCGGGTGTTCCCCGAGTTGATGCTTCGGTTCCAACTCGACGACCCGGGATGGCGCGCCGCCGCCTTCCGCCTCTGGGTGGAGCGTGTCGTCCACTACACCACCCATCAGGTCCCACTGGGATACGAGGCCGCCATCGCCTACTTGGAGGGCACCGTCGAGGAGTTCGATGCCAGGAGCCGGGCCGGCTAGTCGGAGACGCCGTCCACCCCCATCGAGTCGAGCACGTACCGGATCGATGCGGCCTGTTCCTCGAGATCGTCGCGCTCCACCGAACGCGCTGCGTTGGCGAAGTCGAGGTCGTGGACACCATCGATCGGCACCAGGTGGATGTGGAGATGGGGCACCTCGAGACCGGCGATCATCAGCCCCACCTTCTCCGGGTCGTATACCTGATGGATGGCGCGCCCGATCGAACGCGACACCGCCATCAGGCGATCGCTCAGATCCGGGGGGCAGTCGATCCAATGGTCCACCTCGTCCCGCGGGACCACGAGGACATGGCCCGGTCGAAGCGGGTTGATCGACATGAACGCCACACAGCGATCGTCCCGCCAGACGAAGGTGCCTGGTATCTCGCCTTCGATGATCTTGGTGAAGATGGTGGGCATGGTGACCCCGAGCCTATCCGCGGACCGCGACCACCTTCAGGATGCGCTCGGTGGTGACCACGTACATCTCACCATCGCCGTCGACTCCGAAGGAGACCACGCTGCCGGCGACGTCGACCTGGTCGGTCCACTCGACCTCCTCCACCACCTCCCCCGCCTCGTAGACGAAGCTGCGCAGGTAGCCACCGCAGTAGTCGGAGTAGAAGTAGTGGCCGGCGATCTCCGGGATCGCATCGCCGCGGTAGACCACGCCTCCCGTGATCGAGCAGGTCCCGGCGTCGCCGTGGCTCACCTCGATCACCGGTAGCGTCAGGCCGCTGGTGTCACACCCCGACGAGGGACGAAAGCACTGCAGGCCCTCGGTGATCGGCCAGCCATAGTTGACGCCCTCACCGAGATCGCTGACGCTCACCTCCTCGAACGCGTTCTGGCCGACATCGGCGATGTAGATCAGGTCTCCGTCGATCCAGAATCGCCACGGGTTGCGCAGCCCGTACTGCCAGAGAGCGGGCTCGGCACCGCCGTCGACGTCGAGCCGGGCCAGACTCCCCAACAGGGTGTCGGTGTTCTGCCCGTTGCCGAACCGGTCGTTGGCGCCGCCCCCGTCCCCGAGCCCGAGGTAGAGATGCCCGTCGGGCCCGAACTGGAGCATTCCTCCGTTGTGGTTGCGCGCCGGTTGCCCGAGTGTGAACAGCACCTGCTCGTCGACGAGAACGCCGTCGTCCCACGTGAACTCCGAGACGATGGTGGAGCCGTCGCCGGCCGAGTAGTGAATGAACACCCGGTTGGTGTCCTCGGGGTGCACGGCCAGTGAGAGAAGCCCTTGTTCCCCCTGATTCCTCACCTGATCGCTGATGTCGAGCACCGGGGTCTCCGACACGCGGGCCCCGTCATAGAGCCAGACCTGGCCGTCCTTCGTGGGGACCAACTCGACTCCAGGTATCCAGGGGACGACCTGGATGGGGAACTCCATCGCCGCCACCTCCTCGTAGGCGAGCGACTCGAGGGCGGGCAGCGTTGTGGTGGTCGTGGTGGGCTCGGTCGTGGTGGCGACAGGAGAGGTGGTCGCGATGGGCTCGGTCGTGGTGGTCGTGGCCGCTTCCGGCGCGGTCGATGTGGTGGGCGCGGGCTCCTGTACCGCCCCGGTGCATGCCGCGGTCAGAGTCAGGAGAGCCAATGTGGTTCTCCGCATCGGTGGCCAGGGTACGTCCAACTCGGCGTTGTGTGATCCATGTCGCCGCGACCGCTTAGTGTTGACGACGATGGACGGGAACGAGATCCACGACGTGGAAGAGAACCTGCGGCCCGAGCCCCCGCCGCGTGGCGAGGGAATCCCTTGGGGAGCGGCGTTCTTGCTGGTGTGGGCGGCCCTCCTCATCGTCTTCTCCGTCCAGAACGCCGACATCACCACCGTTCAGTTCCTGGGATGGTCCTGGGAGATGCCAGTGGCGCTCCTGGTCATGGTGACCGCGCTCGCCACCCTGGTGCTCACCGGGTTGGGCACCGCCTTCTACCGCCGTCGTCGCCGCAAGCGCCGCCAGATGGAAGAGGCCTACCAGTCCGACGACTGACCGGCCGGGGAGAGGGTCTACTCTCACGGCGAAGAAAGGACTGAGATGGGATTCAAAGAGACATTGCAGAAGTGGTTCGGAACCGCCAAAGAGACCGCCGGCGAGCTGTCCGAGAAGGCACAGCCGCACGTAGAGAAAGCGGTCAAGGCGACCAAGGAAGCCGCCGAGAAGGCGCAGCCTCACGTGGACAAGGCGATGGAGAGGGCCAAGGAGACCGCCGGCGAGCTGTCCGAGAAGGCGAAGCCGCACATCGACAAAGCCAAGGAGAAGGCCAAGGAGAAAGTGGCCGACATCACCACGGGAGCCAAGGAGGTCACGACGGAAGCGGCCGAGAAGGTGTCCGAAGCCCTCGAAGACGAAGACGACTCCGGCTGAGCCGGTGGGACGGGTCTCCACGCGTCTCGACCGCCTGCCGGGGTCGGCCACCCTCGCCATCAACAACCGCGCTCGACAGATGGCCGCCGAGGGGCGTGACGTCATCTCGTTCGGCGCCGGAGAGCCCGACTTCCCCACACCCGGGCACATCACCGCCGCGGCTGCGCGGGCGGCTACCGATCCGGGAAACCACCATTACACCGCCAACGTCGGATTGGCGCCGCTACGGGCGGCCATCGCCGAGTACACCGGCACCCATTCCGGCGTGGAGGTCGACGAAGGTCAGATCCTGGTCACCAATGGGGCGAAGCAGGCGATCTTCCAGACATTCGCCACCCTGCTCGATCCCGGCGACGAGGTGCTCCTTCCGGCGCCCCATTGGGTGACCTATCCCGCGGGAATCGAGTTGGCCGGCGGACGCACCGTCTCCGTCCCCACGACGATCGCCGACGGCTTCAAGGTGGATGTCGCCTCTCTCGAAGCACACCGCACCTCCGACACCAAGCTGCTGGTCTTCGTCTCACCCTCGAACCCGACCGGCGCCGTTTACACGGCGGACGAGGCCCGGGAGGTCGGAGAGTGGGCCCGGGACCATGGCATCTGGGTGATGGCGGACGAGATCTACCAGCGGCTGGTCTACCACCAGGAACAGGCGGCTCCTTCCATCGCCGCGGTGACCGAGGGCCTCGAAGACGTCGTCCTCGTCAACGGTGTCGCCAAGAGCTTCGCCATGACCGGCTGGCGGGTCGGCTGGATGGTCGGGCCCGGTGACGTGGTCGGAGCCGCAGCCCGTCACCAGTCCCATGCCACCGGCAACGTCAACAACGTGGCCCAGATGGCGGCGCTCACAGCCCTCACCGGCCCCCAGGACACCGTCCTGGCGATGCGTGAGGCGTTCGCCAAGCGGCGCCAAATGATGATGGCGATGCTGGCCGATGCCCCGGGTCTGCACTGTCTGGAGCCGGAGGGGGCGTTCTACGTGTTCCCCAGCGTGGAGGGTTTGCTCAGCGCAACCCATCCCACCTCGGCCGCCCTCGCCGAGGCCCTCATCGACGAGGCGGGAATCGCGGTGGTGCCCGGCGAATCGTTCGGTGCCCCGGGCTTCATCAGGCTCTCCTACGCCTTGTCGGACCGCGACCTCGAACACGGGGTCTCCCGGATGCTCGACATGTTCGGAAGGATCTGACGCGGGTTTACACTCGCCCCGCAATGCAGGCAGGTTCTGTGGCCCGTGCGATGATGCTCGTCGAGCCGAGACACTTCTCCATGACGACGGTGTCCACCGACGGCGGGGAAGCCGGCGGATGGCTCGCCGTAGAGGCCACCGGTGTGTCAGGGTCCGACGTTCAGGTGTGGAAGGGCGAGACCCGCGACATCGTCTACCCGCTGGTCCCCGGCAACGAGGTGGTCGGGCGGATCGCGGTCCAGGGGCCCAACGTCCCATACCCGGTCGGAACCCGGGTCGTGGTCGAGCCGAGGATTCGCTGTGGCCGATGCCACCGATGCCAGAACAATCTCGCCACCTGTGTAAGCCGCAAACCCTCGAACTCCTACGGCATGATCGCCTCGGTGGAGCCCCCGGGTCTCTGGGGCGGGCTCGCCGAACTCCTCTATCTCGATCCCAACGCCTACCTCCACCCGGTGACCGACGACGTGCCCTCCGAGGTGGCCACCTACGTCCACCCTCTCGCGTCCGGGCACACCTGGGCGGTGGAGCTTCCCTCTCTCAAGCAGGGTGAGGACGTGCTCATACTGGGCCCGGGTCCCCGGGGCCTGGCCTGTCTCATAGCGGCCAAGGCGGCTGGTGCCGGCTGGGTGGGCATCGCCGGCCTCAGCCACGACCAGGACCGCCTCGACCTGGCCCGAATGCTGGGCGCCGACACCACGATCGACGTCGAGGTGACCGACGTCGCCGCCGAGCTGGCCAACGATCTGGGGCGACGACCCGACGTCGTCATCGACGTCACCTCGGACGACCCCGAGGCGGTGTTCACCGCACTCGACCTGGTGCGCAGCGGCGGGCGGGTGATCCTGGCGTCGACCAAGGGCAACAGGGCCTTCCACTTCCTCTCCGACGTCATCGTCGCCAAACAGCTCACCGTCAGAGGTGCGGTAGGGGCCAGCACCGTCGGCTACCAGTGGGCCACCAACCAACTGGAGACCGACCCCCGCATCGACGACCTGGTCTCTCACCAGTTCCCGCTCTCGGAGGCGCCGCGGGCACTTCAAGCCGCTGCCGGGCTCCTCGGGCGCGAGGAGCTGATCTCGGTCGCGGTCACCTTCTGAGACCCGTGGGTGGAGACGGGTCGTCCGCCGACCCCTCACGTCTGGCCACCTACTCCTGGGTCGTCTACGACCTCGCCAACACCATCTTCGCCCTCGGAGTGGTCGGCCTCTACTTCTCCGACTGGATGGTCGCCGAGGGTCATCCCGACACCTACCTCGCCATCGTCCATGCCACCGCCGCCGTCGCGGTGATCTTTCTCGCCCCCTGGGTCGGAGCCCGCACCGACGTGACGGGGAGACGGGTGCCGATGCTCATCGGCACCACCGTCGCCGCCATCGTGGCCACCTCACTGCTCGCCATCGGCCCGGTGTGGCTGACCTTTTCGATGTTGTTGTTGGCCGTGATCGGAGTGCACGTCGGCTCCGTCGTCTATGACGCCCTGCTCGTCGACGTGAGCACCGAGGAGAACCGGGGGAGGGTCTCCGGCATGGGGGTTGGTTTCGGCTACTTCGGCTCGGTGGTGGGGCTCGGTCTCGGCCTGCTCGCCCTGGACGTCCTCGATTGGGGGTACCCGGGGGCGTTTCGTCTCATCGCCGCGGCATTCCTCCTCTTCGCCCTGCCTTCGTTCCTCTTCATTCGGGAGCGGCCCGGGAAGTCCGACTCCCCCCTCCCCACCCTGCGCGGTATCGCCTTCCGTCTCGTCGCCTCCTGGCGCGCCGCCCGGACCTACGAGGGGATCGTCCCCTTCCTCGTAGGCAGGTTCTTCTACACCGACGCCATCAACACCCTGGTCGGTGGGTTCCTGGCCATCTTCGTCATCGATGAGCTGGGATTGGACCGGGGCTTTTTCACCGCCCTGATGGGGGTGGCGATCGCCGGGGCCATCGTTGGAGGCTTCGGCGCGGGCCCGCTCATCGAGCGACACGGGCCGCTCCGTGTGCTGCGATTCGTTCTGGTCATGTGGGTCCTCGCCATCGCAGCAGGGGTGACTGCCGCAGTCACCGGGGTCACCGACGTGGCCTGGGTGATCGGGCCGGTGGGTGGCATCGCACTCGGAGCCACCTGGGCGTCGGACCGGGTGGTGATGATCAGGCTCTCCCCCCCACGTCGACTGGGCGAGTTCTACGGGCTCTATGCAACGATGGCCCGATTCGCCACCATCGTGGGGCCTCTGGTCTGGGCACTGATCGTCGATCTCCTGGGTCTGTCGCGAAGCTTTGCCATGGGAGCCCTCGCAGTCTTCATCGTCGTGGGCTGGATCATCTTGAGAGGCATCGACGACGGGCCTCGACAGTGGGCACCGGCGGACATGCTGGTGAAGCGTCCGGCCCCGGGAGAGGCCCCACGGTTGGGAACGTAGTTACGCTCCCCGCAGGGCCGG
>CAZYCX010000026.1:0-29733 GCA_964645875.1 uncultured Acidimicrobiaceae bacterium | reverse complement strand
CCAACCAGGAGCACACCCAGCCCCTGGCTGTCATGTGCTCCCGGTCGAAGTCATCTACTCGACCCGCGATCCGTATTCGAGCGCGCCGTCGGTCAGCGCTCGACGATGGTCACGTCTTTGTCGTTGCGCTCGTCGGCGCTCGCGGTCATCAGAAGCGTCAGTATCAGGCCTACTGCACCGACGATCATGAGGATGAGCCCCATGGTGTTGATGTTGAAGCCTTCCGCTTCGACGGACACCGCCCAGTACAGGATGGCCCCGAGGGCTACGAGGAAGAGACTTCCTCCGATTCCACCGGTTCTCACAGTTCCGTTCCTTTCGGTCTCGTGCCTGGGGTAGTACCCCGTTGGTGGAGCGGTGAAACCCCTATTTGTCCGCAACGAAGGTGAGACCCTGGTCGCCCCGGCTCCACATGGTGAGACGCTCGCCGTCGATCTCCACCCGAAAACCGTCTCCGATCACGCTGAAGACCAGATTGTCCTGGTCGGCCACCCCGGGCTCGCACTCGTGACCGTCGGCGGCCAGCTCGTTGATCAACACCTCGGCTCCCGAGATGACGTACCGGCCCGAGAAGGGGCGACAGCCTGTGTCACCGGTCACCGACCCATCCGAGGAGAGCTCGATGAAGCCACGGGTGTCGGCCACCGGTGTCGACACCGCGTCTCCCTCAATCAGTCCGTCGAGTACCCATGTGACACCGATGAGCTCGGCGTCGGGAACGGGTTCCAGGGCCTCGAACACCATTTCGACCCCATCACCTGACAGGGTCAGCGTCTCATCCAGGGCGAGGGTGCCGACCCGACTGATCGCCTCGGTGAACAAGGCCTCGGCACGCATGGTCTCCTCGGGGAAGCACGCCATTTCGGTCATGGCCAGATTGCTGATGGTGATTCTCGACCCAGACAGGGAGAAGGTCCCGCCGTAGCTGTTGCACGCGGCGGTCCCACCCACCTGGTCACCCTCGAAGTGGATGGTGATCGGATGGGGGTCGAGCAGCGGGATCTCCTCGCCGTCGACGGTTCCCGACGTCATCTGCCACGACCCTTCGACCGAGTCGGCGAAGTCCGAGCCGAGACAGGCGGTAGCCAGCAAGGCGAGCACCGCCAGAAGTGCGATTCTGTTCATAGGCCGCTTAGACGTCGGCGCAGGAGCCCGCGGTTTCACGGAACAAAGGCCACCGCGGCGGCAACTGCCACCCCCACCAACAGGTGGAGTCTCGCGGTTCCCTTCAGGGCCCGGATCAGGGCCGGCCCATCGGTTTTCGCATAGAGGATGCGAACCGGAATGGCGGCGAGCGGGACCAGGAAACCGGAGAACAGCGTGGAGACTGGTGTCCATCCCACCGTTCCAAAGACAGCGATCGCCAGGAAAGCTCCGTAGACGAGGATGGCGAAGAGGATGCGCGTCCGCTCACGGCCCATGATGACCGCCAGCGTCCTCTTGCCCGTCGTCCGATCGGTTTCCATGTCCCGGTAGTTGTTGGCCACCAGGATCGCGGTCACCAGCATCCCGATAGGGATGGCGAGCATCCACGCCGACAGCGGTGCCTGCTGGTCATGGACATACCGTGAGCCAACCGTCGCCACCAGCCCGAAGAAGACGAAGACGAACACCTCGCCGAGCCCCCGGTATCCGTAGGGAGCCGGGCCTCCCACGTAGCCCAGCATGGCCACGATCGAGGAGATCCCGATCAACAGGACCACCCACCCGGCGATCAGCGTCAAGAAGACGCCCGCCACCGTGGCCACTCCGATTGCAGCCCAGGTGGCAGCCCACATCTGGCGGGAGCTGATCACCCCGAGGGAAACCATGCGGGGTGGGCCGAGCCGGTCCTCGGTGTCGGCTCCCCTCCGGGCGTCGGAAGCGTCGTTGGCGAAATTGGCCGCCACCTGTATGGCGAGTGCGCCGACCAGCGCCCAGATGAAGGCGTCCCACCGAAACACCTCCTCCCCGTAGGCGAGCCCACTCCCGACCAGGACCGGAACCACCGCGGCGGGGAGGGTGTGGGGTCGGGCGGCCGTTTTCCAGGCCTGAAACCGGCTCACGGCGTCAGTAGTGCCATGGGAAGCTGCGGTAGTCGGCTTCCCGTTTCTCGAGAAACGAGTCGCGGCCCTCCCGGGCTTCGTCGGTCATGTAGCCGAGACGGGTGGCCTCTCCGGCAAAGATCTGCTGTCCCACCAGGCCGTCGTCGATCATGTTGAAGGCGAACTTCAGCATGCGCTGCGCCATCGGGCTTTTGGTCACCACCTCACATCCCCACTGCAGCGCCACTCTCTCCAGGTGCTCGTGAGGCACCACCGCGTTGACCATCCCCATCTCGTGGGCCTCGTGGGCGGAATAGTCGCGTCCGAGGAAGAACACTTCCCGCGCCCGCTTCTGGCCGATCTGTCGGGCCAGATAGGCCGACCCGTATCCGGCGTCGTAAGACGCCACATCCGCATCGGTCTGCTTGAAGATCGCATGCTCTTCGGAGGCGAGGGTCAGGTCGCAGACGACGTGGAGGCTGTGTCCACCTCCGACCGCCCAGCCGGGGACCACACAGATGACGACCTTGGGCATGAAGCGGATGAGCCGCTGCACCTCGAGGATGTGGAGCCGCCCGGTGCGACCGGAATCGACTTCCTCTCCGTCGGCGTACTGGTAGCCGTCCTTGCCCCGGATGCGCTGGTCGCCGCCTGAGCAGAACGCCCAGCCCCCGTCCTTGGGTGAGGGACCGTTTCCGGTGAGGAGGACACAGCCGACGTCCGTGGTCTGTCGGGCGTGGTCGAGGGCGGTGTACAGCTCGTCGACGGTGTGCGGGCGGAATGCGTTGCGCACCTCGGGTCGGTCGAAGGCGATCCTGACAACACCGCCGTCTTTGGCGAGGTGATAGGTGATGTCGGTGAAGTCGAAGCCGGGAACCTCGTCCCAGGCGGAGCTGTCGAATATCTGAGAGACCACGAAGCGAGAGCATAAGGGGCAGAATCGGTCTGTGATCGGATGGCTACGCCGGGTCGACCCGGAACGGAGGTTTCTGAGCGTCGGAGACGAGACCTGGTCCTACGGCCAGGCGGTCGAATCCGTCGAGGAGCGAATGACCGTGGCACCACGCATCATCCAGCCCTCCTTGACGTCGGAGGCGATCTTCGCGGTGATCGCCGGCATCGCCGGTGGCGGCGCGACAGTGGTCGGGCCCCATCCCGAGACCACCGAGCCTGGAGACGCCGACCTCGTGGTGTTCACCTCGGGTAGCACCGGTGCGCCCAAGGGGGTCCGTCTCACCATGATCAACCTCACCGCCGCGGCGTCGGCCTCCGCGGAGCATCTCGGTCACGGTCCCGACGACGACTGGCTGCTGGCCATGCCGCTTCATCACGTCGGGGGTCTCTCGATCGTGGTTCGCCAGGCGTATTCCGGCGGTGCGATCACGATGCTTCCCGGGTTCGAGGCCCGTTCCCTCGCCGCGGCGATGAAGAGTGGGGTGACGATGGTCTCGGTGGTGCCGACCATGCTGCGTCGGCTCCTCGAACACGGTCCGTTCCGCGGGCTCAGGGCGGTGCTGATCGGCGGTGGCCCCATCCCTCCCGGTCTTCTCGAGGAGGCCGCGGAGCGAGGCCTGCCAGTCTTGCCCACCTATGGGATGACCGAGACCTTCGGGCAGGTGGCCACGCTTCGTCCCGATGCCCCCCTCGAGTACAGAGTCCACCCCCTGCCCGGGGTCGAGATGCGCACCGGGCCCGAGGGACGGATCGCGGTGAAGGGCCCCCAGGTGTCGCCGGGCTATCTGGGTCGGCCCGACCGTTCAGATCCCTGGTTCGTCACCGGCGACCTGGGGGAGATCGACGAAGAAGGCGCGCTTCGGGTCCTGGGACGGGCGGACAATGTCATCGTCACCGGCGGAGAGAACGTGAGCCCGGAGCGGGTGGAGGCGATGATCCGGGGTCATTCCGGGGTAGACGAGGCAGTGGTGGTCGGGGTGCCAGACTCCGAGTGGGGGGAGATGGTGGTCTGCATCTATCAGGGAGAAGCCGACGGTCTGGCCGATTGGGCATCACAGCGGCTGCCCTCGTTCATGGTGCCGAAACGCTGGATGCGCGTCGACGACATCCCACACACCTCGCTCGGTAAACCCGATCGGGGAGCGGTCCGTGATCTAGTCGAACAGCTGGGTCACCGACGACCCGAAAGCGAGGTCGAGTAGCTGGCCGATGATCATCGGGACGATCAGGAACGGTGCCGCCTTGAGTCCGATCTTGATGGCATCCACCGGCGTCACGGAGGACTGGCCCGCGCCGCGGGCGTGTCCTTTCTCCTGGAGCACCCTGACCTCACCGACGCCGACGCGAACCGTGAGATTGAATCCGATGAGCAGTCCGACGAACAGGAACATGGCTGCGTCAGGTCCTTTCGGGGTCGACCCTACGCCTCGGAGACGGCTATGGCCGGTTGCAGCCGGTCGCGTTTCTCCCGACGCATCCCCCAGGCCCCGACCACGACCGACGCCGCCATGATCACACCGGCGACGACGAACGTGGTGTGCAGACCCGCCACCTGAGCCACTGGATCGGCGGCAGATGCGCCCTCGGCGGGTAGCGAGCCGCCCGACGCCGCGGCCACACTCGTCGCCCATATCGAGCCCAGCACCGCGATCCCCGTGATCTGGCCGAGCAGGCGGGTGATGGTGAGGAGCCCTCCGCCGATTCCCATGTACTCCGGTGGGACCGAGCCCATGATGGCGCTGTTGTTCGGGGAGTTGAAGACCCCGACGCCGATGCCGAGCGGGATGGCGATCAGCAGGTAATGGAGCGCTGTCGTCTCGGTGTCGAAAGTGACGAACCCGATGTATGACCCGGCGATCAACACCAGTCCGAACAATGTCAGTCTCCTGACCCCGAGTCGATCCGAGAGGTTCCCCGAGATCGGGGAGAGCAGCCCCACCATCAGCGGGGCGGCACCCAGCAACAGCCCGACCTGGCCGACGTTGAAGCCCAGTACTCCCTCGAGATAGAACGGGAGCAGGAAGAAGGTGGCCGCCAGGCAACTGAAAGCGAGAAAGCCGGACACGACGCTCACGGTGAGCATCGGGCTCTTGAAGAGCCGCAGCTGCAGCATCGGGGACGGGACGCGCAACTCCACGACGACGAATGCGACGGCGGTGAGCGCGGAGATCACGAAGGCGCTGACTATCGAGAGGGAGCCGAAGCCCATGTCCTGACCCAGGGTGAGGGCGAAGGAGAGGGCGAACAACGAGATGCTCATCAGCAGGGCGCCGGCGACGTCGAACTTCTGGCCTTTGGGAGGCTTGGTGTTGGGTACGTACCTGAGTGCCAGGATGGTGGCCACGATGCCCACCGGAATGTTGATGAAGAAGATCGCCCGCCAACTGAACGACGAGATGAGCACACCACCAAGCACGGGCCCGCTGATGATGCCGACCGAGACCGTGGTTCCGATCCAGCCCAGCGATTTCCCCCGCTCGTTGGGTGGAAAACCCTCGACGAGGATGGCGGCGCCCAGGGCGAGGATGAGGACGGCGCCTATCGCCTGCAGCACCCGGAAGCCGATCAGCCAGGAGACATCGGGGACCATCCCACAGAGTGCGGAGCCGACGGTGAAGATGACTATCCCGGCGACGAACAGCTTCTTCTTCCCGACGACGTCACCGAGACGTCCCATCCCCATCGTGAGCGTGGCGATGGTCAGCAGATAGCCGAGAGCCACCCATTGGATGATGTTGAACGTGGTGTCCAACTCTTCGACGAGAGTGGGGAAGGCGACGTTGACGATCGAGGCGTCGATGGTGGCCAGAATCGTGCTGGACGCAACCGCCAACAGGACCAGCCACTTCTGGCCGTAGTCGACTTCTGGCTGTGGGGTGACCGCGGGAGAACTCAAGAGTACGGTCTGCCAACGCCCTCACTCCGCGGGCTATTCCCGATCAGGAATGGCGTCGCGCGAACAGGACTCCCTCGCGCATCGGGGTGGCCACTGCCTCGAAATCGGGGTCGGAGGCGATGAGCCGGTTGAACTCGTCGGTGCCTTCGCCCTGGTCTATCCAGCCGGCGCCCGTGGCGTAGACGTTGTCGGCCACGTAGAGGCTCCCCACCTTCATCAGTGGTCTCAGGAGCCTGAAATAGTCGACGTACTCCGACTTCCGGGCGTCGATGAAAGCGAAGTCGACACTCCGCCCACCCACCCGCTCGGCGATGGCGGGCAGCACATCGAGGGCGGCCCCCCGGACGATCTCGACCTTGTCGGCCACCCCCGCCTTCTCGAACTCCTCCTGGGCGAAGTCGGCGTGCTCCTCTTTCTGTTCGATGGTGATGAGCTTCCCGTCGTCAGCGAGCCCTCGGGCGATCCAGATCCCTGAGTAACCGGCCAGGGTCCCCAGTTCGATGGCCAACTTTCCCTCGGTCAGCGACACCAGGATCTTCAGCAGACGGCCCACGTCGGCCGACACCGCGATCGGTGGCATGCCTGCCTCGACGGCTCGGGTCATCAGCCCGGCTAGATGATCGTCGTACTGGCCGAACACGTCGTTGGCGTAGTCGCCGATAAAGCTCCAGCGCTCCGGGGTCATGGGCATGTCCCGGAGGATATCTCCCACCCTCAGATGTCGAGATCGGGGGGTTGACGCAGCCGCTTGATCCGTCCGCGGGTCCGCTTCTGTTCGAGGCGACGCTTCTTCGAAGCCCGGGTGGGCCGGGTCTTCTTCCTCTTGGGAGCGTCGACCAGGGCCTGTTCGAGCTTCTCGGTCAGCCGCCTGCGGGCGAGGGCGCGGTTGCGGAACTGGGACCGGGACTCGCTGGCGTTCACCTCGGCCGTCGGGCCGATCCTCTCGACCAACTTGGCCCGGACATCGTCGGGAAGGGACGACTCGGCGATCTCGAATCGCAACCGAACCGCGGTGGAGCTGCGGTTGGCGTGCTGCCCGCCCGGCCCGCCCGAGGTCTCGAAGGTCTCCACGAGCTCCGCGGCGGGGATCGTGTATCGGCCCACGTGGAGGTCGTCCATGTTCGTCAAGGGTACGAGGTGGGTAGCCGCCTTCGAGCTACCCCTCGTCGTAGTACTCGGTGCCGAGATGGGTGATGAGGTCTTCGCCCATCATGTGGCGCAGGTTGTTCTTGAGCTTGGTGAGCTGGACGAACAGGTCGTTCTCGGGATACACCGACTCGGCGTGCTGGGGGCTCTTGAAGTAGAACGAGAGCCATTCCTGGATGCCGCTCTTGCCGGCTCGCGCCGCCAGGTCCATGAGGAGGGCCAGATCGAGGACGATCGGTGCGGCGAGGATCGAGTCCTTGCACAGGAAGTCCACCTTGATCTGCATCCGGTAACCGAGCCAACCGAAGATGTCGATGTGGTCCCAGCCTTCTTTGTCGTCCCCCTTGGGCGGGTAGTAGTTGATGCGGACCTTGTGATAGATGTCCCCGTACAGGTCGGGGTAGATGTCGGGCTGGAGGATGTGCTCGAGGACTCCCAGCTTCGAAACCTCTTTGGAACGGAAGCTCTCGGGGTCGTCGAGGACTTCCCCGTCCCTGTTGCCCAGGATGTTGGTGGAGAACCATCCGGCGATTCCCAACATCCTCGCCTTGAGCCCGGGGGCGATCATCGTCTTCATGAGGGTTTGGCCGGTCTTGAAGTCCTTTCCGGCGATCGGCACGCCCTCCCGTGAGGCGAGCTCGAGCATCGCCGGTATGTCCACCGTGAGGTTGGGGGCGCCGTTGGCGAACGGGACGCCCATCTTGAGGCACGAGTACGCGTAGATCTGTGACGGCGTGATCGCCTCGTCGTTGTCCTTGAGCCCCTGTTCGAAAGCGTCCAGGCTCATGTGCACCTCGGAGGGCTCCTCGTATGCCTCCGTCGATGCGCAGAAGACGGCGACGAGCCGGTCGACCTTCTTCTCGGAGCGGAACCGGTCGATGTCCTCCATCAGGGCCTCGGCGTTGTCCATGTGGTTGGAGCCCGACTTCACCTGATCCGTCCCATGCAGGTTCTTGACCCACCTCGACGAGAACACCGCCGGCATCGGCTTGATCGCACGCAGCTCGTCTCCGACCCCTTCCACGTGGCGGGGGTCGAGGACACCCGCCTTCATGGCCGCGGCGTAGGCATCGTCGGAGTAGGGGTCCCAGCCTCCGAACTCGAGATCGTCGAGGGAAGCGAGGGGCACGAAGTCGCGGATGAGCGGATTTCGGTCCTCGTCGCGTTTCCCGAGCCGAATGTGTGACAGTTGGGTCAGAGATCCAGTCGGCTGGGCGAAGCCTTTTCGTGCCGCGAGGACGCCGGCCATGAAGGTGGTGGACACCGCTCCCATGCCGGGGGTGAGGATGCCGAGCTTCCCCTCGGCAGGGGCGATTTCAGATGGTTCTGTCATGGTGCTCCCGCCACGACGATACCGGGGCGGTCGCCCAGGGCTCAATCGTTTGCGCGCCACCTAGGCTCCATGAGGTGATGGAGTCTCCCCCCGATGCCCTCGGTCCCACCGTCGATGTGGCGTTGCTGGCCGACTCGGTGCAGGCGGTCCGTGGCAAGCTCTTCGTCCTGGGCGGTGGATGGGACACCCTGTGGGTGAGGCGTCTCCCGGCCCGTCATCCCAGTCTCGCCATCGGGCTCAGGCTGCGGGTGCCGGTGTCCTGGAAGTCGGAGAACATAACTCTGTCCGTCGAGCTGCAGGATCAGGACGGGAAACCGATGCTGCCCCGTCCACTGTCCCACGAGATCAAGCTTCCCTCCAACCCTCCTCAGTCGCCGAGCACCACCGATTTCGGGCTGATCCGCTCGTTCACGTTCAACAACCTCCAGTTCGATCGGGAAGGCGCCTATTCGTTCGTCATCTCGGTCGATGGAGAGCCGGTGTCGCGTCTTCGGTTCACGGTGCGCGCCCGGCCCGAGGCCTCGTCGGCGGAGCAGTGATCGGTCGGGCCCGCTCGAACCGGGTTGGCATACGAAGCCGTCGCCCATAACCTGCCCGGCTCAGCAAAGGGGATGCCAGGCACATCCCAGTCGACAAGACAAAGGAGCCTCAGTGCATTCCCGAGTCCTCAAGTTCTCATTGGCAGTCTTCGTCGCGGTCGCCGTCGTGTTCGTTGCACCTTCCGATACGGCTGAAGCCCAGACCCGGGTCCCACCCTTCGAGATCGTCTTCCCCCAGGAGACCGGTCCAACCGAGTTCAGGTCCAGCTTCGGTGAGCCCCGCTCCGGTGGTCGTCGCCACAACGGCACCGATCTGCTGGCGCCGAAGATGACCGAGGTCTACGCCATCGCCGACGGAGTCGTCACCTACGTTGGCACGAACAACCTCTCCGGCCGCAACCTGAGGATCGAGCACGGTGAAGGCTGGGAGAGCATCTACGTGCACCTCAACAACGACAACATCGGCACCGACGACGGCCGGGCACCGTGGAACCTCACGGTGGCTCCGGGGATCGAAGAGGGTGTCGATGTCGGGGCCGGACAGCACATCGCCTGGGTGGGCGACTCGGGCAATGCGGAGTGGACCACGCCGCACACTCATTTCGAATTGCGGATCGATGGCCGGCCCATCAATGCCTACGACCTCCTGGTGGAGGCCTACGAGCGCGCTGCAGAAGCCCGGTTCGAGGAGATGATCGCGGAGTTCGACTACGAGATCGACTGAGCGTCGTCGAGGGCGGCGACGGTATCGGCCAGGTTGGGGCTCGAAGGGTCGACCGAGGTGACCTCAGGTGCGGCCGTTTCGGGATAGGCCCGGTCGGTCACCCAAATGACCCGTCTCACCTGGGACCCGGCTACCGCCCTGGCCCAGCCTTGGAGAACCTCTTCGGCGCTGTCCGCGAACGAGCGAAGCCGGGTGTCGTGGGCGGCTTCGGCGACGAGAACCGCGGAGAAGCAGCGGAGGGCGGCGGCTTCGACGTGGCTCTCGTCGGAGACGTCACCCGTGGCGACCTTGAATCCGCGCTCTTTCAACTCGAGACCTTTGGCCTCGTCGGTCACGAATGCCCGGATCTCCCGTTCCGGTTGGTGCCTCTCGAGACGGCCGAGGATCGACTCCCCGGCGTCGGTGTCTGCTCCGATCACGATCAGGGGCATGATGGTCAACCTAGTGCCGGTCGCAGGGAGCCCGGGTTGCCGAGGTTTTACGGATGGCGCCCGGCCCCCTACAATTGCCCTATCCGGATAGTGGAAATTCACAGGCTGCCAATCCTGTTGTATTGAATGAGTATTGCTTTTGAGGTGATTGCCAGTGGCCACAGTTGATATAGATCTCGGCGGCTACCAGCTCGGCTGGAGAGACGAAGTCGCCCTCGCCTTCGAGCCCCGCAAGGGTCTCGACGAGGACGTCATTCGTGACATGTCCACCATGAAGGGCGAGCCGGAGTGGATGCTCGACTTCCGCCTCAAGGCCTATCAGCGCTTCCTGCGCAAGCCGATCCCGCAATGGGGTGGTGGTGGTGCGCTCGACACCATCGACTTCGACGACATCTACTACTACGTCAAGCCGGAGGGTGAGCAGCAGAAGGACTGGGACATGGTCCCCGACTCCATCAAGGAGACCTATGAGAAGCTGGGCATCCCCGAGGCGGAGCGCAAGTACCTCGCCGGTGTCACCGCCCAGTACGAGTCGGAGGTGGTCTATCACCGCAACCGTGAGGACCTCGAGTCCCTGGGTGTGCTGTTCACCGACATGGACACCGCGGTTCGTGAGTACCCCGACATCGTCAAGAAGCACTTCGGCACGATCATCCCACCCAACGACAACAAGTTCGCCGCACTGAACTCGGCAGTGTGGTCGGGCGGTTCGTTCATCTACGTGCCGCCTGGTGTCCACGTCGACCAGCCCCTCCAGGCCTACTTCCGGATCAATTCGGAGAACATGGGCCAGTTCGAGCGAACGCTGATCATCGTCGACGAAGGCGCCTACGTGCACTACGTCGAGGGCTGCTCGGCGCCGACCTATACCACCGACTCGTTGCACTCCGCGGTGGTCGAGATCATCGTCAAGGAAGGCGGGCGCTGCCGCTACACGACCATCCAGAACTGGTCCAACAACGTGTTCAACCTGGTCACCAAGCGAGCCGCCGCCTATCGGAACGCCACCATGGAGTGGGTCGACGGCAACCTCGGCTCCAGGCTGACCATGAAGTACCCCGCCGTCTGGTTGATGGAAGAAGGAGCCCACGGCGAGGTGCTCTCCATCGCCTTCGCCGGCGACGGCCAGCATCAGGACGCGGGGGCCAAGATGGTCCACGCCGCCCCCAACACCACCTCGACGATCGTCTCCAAGTCGATCGCCAAGGGTGGCGGTCGCTCCGGCTACCGCGGTCTGGTGAGAGTGGAGCCAGGTGCGGAGAACGCCAAGAGCTTCGTCCGCTGCGATGCGTTGATCCTCGACGAGGACAGCCGCTCCGACACCTATCCATACATGGAGATCGAGGAGAACGACGCCGAGATCGGCCACGAGGCCACGGTGTCGAAGGTCGGCGAGGATCAGCTCTTCTATCTGATGTCCCGTGGCCTCACCGAGGACCAGGCGACGTCGATGATCGTCGCCGGGTTCATCGAGCCGATCGTCAAGGAGCTGCCGATGGAGTACGCGGTCGAGATGAACCGTCTCATCGAGCTCAACATGGCGGCGGCCGGCGCCGTCGGTTAGAAAGGCAGCTTCGCTGCCGTATCAGGTATTGCGTCTCGGGCACTTCCTGCCCTGAGGTATCGGCAGCGCATCCTCATACCGTCGATACCTCAATCAGGAGACTCGCACGTCTCGCCTTCTGTTCCGCCCAGGGCCGGTATACCGGCCCTGCTGCATTAGGAATCGGAAAGGGGTCAGACGTTGGAGCGGCCGACCACGAAGCCGAGGACCAGTCCCCCGACGGCCGCCCAGACCACCGAGAAGTTCTCGGCGCCGATCGCGTAGATCGGTGGGGCTCCGGCGGCGAGCATGATCGTCGACAGGGCGATCCCGCCGATGATCCCCATGATGAACGTCCCGACCAGACTGTCCGCCGAGGCCATGAAGCCGCCGAAGAGACCCAAGAATGCGCCGACGGCGCCGAGGATGACGAAGGTGGCGAGTGTGGACGACTCCAGGAACATCGGGATCAGCCTATCTCCGGGGTCCGTCCCTCTCTAGGCAGAGATCAGCTTTTCCTCGACCACTTCGCTGATCGGGAACTGCACCGAGCGCCCGGCGAGGCTGAACGGCTCGGTGAGCAGGACCACGATCGTCGACGGGCCCCGGCTGACGACATGACCGGTGTAGGTGTGGAAACCTTCCTGATCCTGGGTGATGAATGTCACGACCATCGATATCTCCGACTAACAGACTCGGCAGAAGGTTGCAGATCCATATGGGTCGAAGGTCCATACTTGCTTCCCGAATGTCACATGCCCGGTTTATTCGTCGATTAACTGTTCCGGCATATCTTGGGGCGTCGTGCGTCTCCTCGTAGTCGAAGACGAGCCCGATCTGGCCGAGGTCATCGCCCGCGGCCTGCGACGGGATGGTCATGCCGTCGACGTGGCCTCTCGCTCGGTGGACGCCGACCTGAAGCTCAGGTCCGCCGGCTACGACGTGGTGGTCCTCGACTGGAATCTCCCCGATGGATCCGGGCTTCAACTCTGTCGTGATCTGATCTCGGGACAGATCCCAACACTCGAGGGCGACCGCCCCCGGATCCTCATGCTGACGGCCCGCGACGACGTCGTGGATCGGGTTGCGGGCCTCGACGCCGGGGCAGACGACTATCTGGTGAAGCCCTTCGCATTCGCCGAGCTGTCGGCCCGGGTGCGCGCCCTCATCCGCCGCGAAACCGACAGTGCCCCGATCCTCGACGTCGGCCCGCTGGAGCTCGATCACGCTCGATTCGTCGCCACACGCAACGGGGAGCGTCTCGATCTCACCGCGAAAGAATTCGCACTGCTCCACTACTTCATGGCCAACGCCGGCGTGGTGATGAGCCAAGAGCACCTGCTGGAACACGTATGGGACGAGATGACCGATCCTCTCACCAACGTGGTCCGGGTCACGGTGAGCAATCTCCGCAAGAAGCTGGGCGAGCCACAATTGATCACCACGGTCGCCGGACGCGGCTACCGCCTCGAGGAGGGTTGAGATGCCGAGTTGGCAGTCGATCAGGTTCCGGCTCTCGATCCAGTACTCCGCACTCGTCTTCGGCCTCGGCGGTGCGCTGCTCGGTCTCGTCTATGTGGCGGTGCAGAGGGGTCTGCACTCGGAGACGATGATGACCCATCTCTGGGAGGGGCGACAGGTCGTGCTCGGGGACGGCGAGGTGTTCGAGCTCCCGTATTACCCGGAGATCGAGGTGAGAGCCATCGAGTCGATCTACAACGAGGTCGTCCTCGACGAGGTGGCGCGCTTCACCCTGATCGCGGTGGGCATCCTGTTCCTACTCAGCATCGTGGTGGGATGGATCATGTCGGGACGCGTGCTCCGACCGGTGGGCGAGATCACGACTGTGGCGCGTGAGATACAGGCCTCGGACCTGAGCCGGCGCATCGGCCTCGACGGCCCCGACGACGAGCTGAAGCGTCTCGGGGACACCTTCGACGAGATGCTGGGGAGACTGGAGCGGGCCTTCTCCAGCCAGAGGCAGTTCCTCGCCGACACTTCGCACGACCTGAGGACACCCCTGACGGTCATCAGATCGAACGTCGACCTGTTGCTCGCCCACCCGGGCTCGAGTCTCGCAGACTGGAAGCAGGCCGGTGAGGTCATCCGTCGCAACACCGAGAAGATGTCGAAGATGATCGAGGATCTCCTCGCCTCTGCCCGACTCCAGACCGGCAGGGCGCAGAGTGTCGAGATCGATCTGGCCGACCTGGTCACGGCCAAGGTCGACGATTTCGCCTCGTTGGCGGCGTCCGAAGAGGTCTCCATCGAGGCGGTGGCCGCCTCGGCGCCAGTCTCCGGGGTGGAGATCGCCCTGGACCGTGCCCTCACCAACCTGATGGAGAACGCGGTCAAGGCGGCTCCCAGGAGCACGACGGTATATGTCGGGAGCGGTGTCGCCGGAGGCTGGGCGTGGTTCGGTGTAGCCGATTCCGGTGCCGGGCTCCCCGAGGAACCGGAAGACCGATTGGGCCTGGGACTGTCGATCGTCACTCAGATCGCCGAAGGCCACGGGGGCCGTCTCGTCTCGTTTCCCGGTAGAGGAGGGCGGGGCACCACGATGGTGGTGTGGATCCCGCTCGAAGAAGGGTTGGAGGGCCCGCCGCCGGAGTCGCCGTTTACCGATACTCAATAGATGGTTTAGGGGCGTATCAACGAATGCGCCGTATCTTTGGAGGTCCAGGAGGTCAGTCTTGACGGATGTGAGCACAGACCAGGGTCGGAAGCAGACCTCGACTTGGTTGTCGGGGCTCCTCTTCTTCGGCGCCGTCGCCCTCATCGTCGCCGGGATCATGTGGCTCTATCCCGATTCTTCGTCTTCCGGCGTCGCCGTCGACGAGACCACCACGACGACGATCCCCGCGACCTCGACCGATGACCTCGATGTCGTTCACCCCGACGAGACCGAGGTCGACGAGCCGGTGGCGGATGCCGCCGAGGTCATACTCCCGTCCGTCGTGCACATCCGGACAGGCACGGGCGTCGGGTCGGGCGTGGTCTACGCCGATGGCCTGATCATTACCGCGGCCCATGTTGTCCAGACATCGGACACGGTGAGGATCAGATTCACCGACGGGGAACAGGCCACCGGGAATGTGCTTGGGACGGCACCCGAGGTGGACATCGCGGTGATCGAGGTAACCCGTGACGGGCTGACCCCGGCCACATTCGCCACCGAGAAGCCACGTGTCGGGCAGATGGCGATCGCCGTGGGGAGCCCGTGGGGTCTCGAGTCGACGGTGACCGCCGGGATCATCTCGGCGATCGACCAGACCAACTGCTCGGTCCGACCCGAGAGTGGGGAGTTCAACTGCTCCGCGATGGTGCAGACCGACGCGGCCATCAACCCCGGGAACTCGGGTGGCCCTCTGGTCGACCGTCAGGGCCGCGTGCTCGGGATCAACGTCTCGATCTTCACCGACAGCGGTGCCAACGACGGGGTGGGGTTTGCGGTCCCGGCCGACATCGCAGTCACCTACGCCGAGGCCATCGTCTCCAACGAGCCGATAGAGACCGCCTTCCTCGGAGTGCAGGGTGACGATGTCATCACCGAAGGGCAGGCTGGAGCGGTGATCACCGCGGTGGTGGCAGATTCTGCTGCGGAGGCCGCCGACATCAGGGTCGACGACGTGGTCATCGGGCTCGACGGGGTCCCCATCTTCGGTTGGCGGGACCTGGTTGCACAGGTTCGCTCCCATCAGCCGGGCGACACCGTCGAGGTCCTCTTACTGCGCGATGACGACGAGATCACCGTCGACATCACCCTCGGGGTGCGCACCGAGGACGTGGGCTGACAGAGGCTGCCCGCGGCTGCGTGGGCGCGGCATGGGCTAGAGTCTCCCGTGCCCGCCGCAAAGGGCGGGTGCCCCGGGAGCAGCGAAGCCGGTTGGAACCCGGTGCTGTCCCGCAACTGTGAAGCTCCCAGTGGTGACGAGCCGCTGAAGGAGACGAGCCAGGTCGCCTGAGCCCAGGGCCACGTATACGTCTCGGATGAAGACGGACCCGTGGGCTTGCCCGCAGACCCTCTTCATCCTCCAGACAGGAGGATGTTTCTATATGAGAAGGAGTGCCCCACTCCTCGCAGCGCTGCTGATCCTTGCGGCCTGCGGCACGGCCACCACCGGCGACGCAACCACCACGACCGAGCCGCCGGGCACCACGACGATCGAGACGGTGACCACAACCATGTCGCCGACCACGACGACCGTGGAGTCGGCGTTCCCGGTCACCATCGAGGACGACCACGGTCCGGTGACCGTCGAAGCAATGCCCCAGTCGATCGTATCACTGTCGACGGTCGCCACGGAGATCCTGTTCGCCATCGGAGCCGGTGACCAGGTCGTGGCGGTGGACGACCAGTCCAACTATCCGGAAGAGGCTCCCACCACCGATCTGTCCGGCTTCACCCCCAACATCGAGGCGATCCTGGCCTACGAGCCCGACCTCGTGTTCATCTCCTACGACCCGGGCGACCTGATCGCGTCCCTCGATGCAGCCGGCATACCTGTGATCAGTTTCACCGCGGCGGTAACCATCGAAGGCACCTACCACCAGATCGAGGCGACCGGAGTCGCCACCGGGCACGAGCAGGCGGCGGCCTCGCTCAACGAGCAGATCGCCACCGACCTCGACCGGATCGCCGCCGAGGCGCCTGAGGTTCCCGACGGAACCACCTACTTCCACGAGATCGACTCCAACCTGTACACCGTCACCTCGGCGACCTACTTCGGGCAGATCTACTCGTTGTTCGGTCTGGAGAACATCGCCGATCCGGCGGACGAGGACGGATCGGCGTTCGGATATCCCCAGCTCTCCAGCGAGTTCGTCGTCTCCGCCGATCCGGACCTGATCTTCCTCGCCGACGCCCTCTACGGAGAGTCTCAGGAGACGCTGGCTGCCCGCTCCGGGTGGAGCGCCCTGACCGCGGTGCAGGAGGGACATGTCTTCGAGCTGGACGCCGACATCGCTTCTCGCTGGGGCCCACGGATCGTCGAGTTCGCCCAGTCGGTGGCCGACGCCCTCGTCGCCTATACGAGCCAGGGTTGAGCGGCGACCCGGCAGCTGCCGAGGCCCGGTCGGCTGCGGTCGGCTGGATACCGATCACGCTGGGAGTGGTCTCGGTGCTGGCCGTGGCCACCCTCGCCGCCACCGTAGGCGCGGCGGGCCTCGATCCCCTGGCCGTGGTGAGAGCCCTGGTCGGGGAACTTCCCCTCGTGTCGGTGGAGTCGGGTCTCACCGACGTGGAGACCAGCATCCTCTTCGAGATCCGGCTACCCCGTCTGGTGCTCGGGGCGATGGTGGGTGCTGTGCTGGCGGTCGCCGGGGCCTCCTATCAGGGGGTGTTCCGCAACGCATTGGCCGACCCCTACCTGCTGGGAGTTGCCGCCGGTGCGGGTCTCGGAGCCACGGTCGCGTTCGCCATCACCAGGGAGTCGGCAATGTTGGCGCCGTTTGCGTTCCTGGGTGGCCTGGCCGCGGTGGTGGCCACCTACGCGTTGGGCCGCTCGGTGGGAGGGCGGTCTGCCACCTCGCTGATCCTCGCCGGCGTGGCGGTGGCGGCATTCGCCACCGCCGTCCAGACCTACCTCCTCCAACAGAACGTCGAGACGCTACGCGAGGTCTACTCGTGGATCCTGGGCCGGCTGGGGACCGTGGGTTGGGGGGACGTCTGGGAGCTGTCGCCCTACGCGTTGATAGCCACCGCGGTCCTCTTCGCGGCCCGGAGGCTGCTCGACGTCCTGAGCATCGGGGACGACGAGGCGAGGGCTTTGGGGGTGAACGTGAGCCGGGTCCGGGCTGTGGTCGTGTTGGCGGCGACGATGGCCACCGCCGCCGCCGTCTCCGTCAGCGGGCTGATCGGGTTCGTCGGGATCATCGTCCCCCACACCATCAGGCTGTTCTTCGGGTGGAGCTACCGGGCGATCATCCCCCTGTCCATCCTGTTCGGTGCGTCCTTCCTGATGCTCGCCGACGTCGCCGCCCGGACATTGGTGGCCCCGGCCGAGCTGCCCATCGGGGTGGTCACCGCCTTCTTCGGAGCCCCGTTCTTCCTGCTCGTGCTGCGAACGATGAGGGGGCCAGCATGATCTCGTGGACAGACGTCGAGGTGAGCTACGGCGGGGTGAGGGTGTTGGGCCCGGTCAGCGTCGAGGTCTCCGACGGCGAGTGGCTGGGTCTAATCGGCCCCAACGGTGCGGGCAAGTCGACCCTCCTCAAGACCGCCGTCGGGGTGGCACCCCACGTGGGAACGGTGGCGCTCGGGGGAAGGCAGCAGAAGCCCGGGCTCGACATCGCGTGGATGCCGCAGCGTCCCCATCTTCCCGACGAGATGGGGGTGGCCGACTACGTCATGCTGGGGCGAACCCCACACCTGGGTTACCTCGCCGCCGAGACCAGGCACGACGTCGAGACGGTGCGTCTGGCGCTCGAGAAGCTCGATCTGTCCGAATTCGCCCGCCGCCCCCTCGGTACGCTCTCGGGAGGGGAGGCGCAGCGGGCGGTCCTGGCAAGGGCCCTGGCCCAGGAAGCCCCGGTCCTGCTTCTCGACGAGCCAACCGCCAGCCTGGACGTTGGTCATGCCGTGGAGGTGCTCGATGTCGTCGACGACCTGCGCAGACGGGAGGGCCTCACCGTGGTCACTGCTGCCCACGACCTGACCCTGGCCGGGCGCTACGCCGATCGGCTCGTGCTCATCAGCCGCGGCTCGATCGTCGCCGAAGGTGATCCGGCGCAGGTCCTGACCGAGGCCAATCTGAAGGAGCACTACGGTGCCGGCATCAAGGTCGTCGACGACGAGGACGGCCCCATCGTCGTCCCACTGAGGAGCGAGAGGAGCGATGACCGATCGAGTGCCACCAACTGAAGCTCCCCCCACGGGTTCGAAGCGTGCTCCCTCCCTGCTCCTGATCAACACCGGAGACGGCAAGGGCAAGTCGACCGCCGCCTTCGGCACCGTGATGAGGGCAGTGGCCCGAGGATGGAAGGTGGCCGTCATCCAGTTTCTCAAGTCGGGAGAGTGGAACGTCGGGGAGGAGAAGACCGCACGCGAGATCGGTGTCGACTGGTGGACGATGGGGGACGGGTTCACCTGGGATTCGAACGACATGGACGAGTCCGAGGCCATCGCCACCGCTGGATGGGCTCACGCCAAGGAGATCATCGCCTCTGGCGAGTACGACCTGGTGGTTCTCGACGAGGTCACCTATCCGATCAACTGGGGTTGGATCGCCCTCGACGACGTGGTGGAGTCCTTGCAGGAGAGACCCGAGAAGGTCAACGTCATCCTCACCGGTCGCGACGCCCCCGAGGAACTCGTCGACATCGCCGACACGGTCACCGAGATGCGCAAGGTCAAGCACGCCTACGACGCCGGGATCATGGCCCGCCGCGGCATCGACTACTGACCGCGAACCCAGGGTTGCGGGCCCAGCGCAAGCGTTGCTCCAGCCCCCTCGGTTCGCCGTCGGAGACGTCAGGGCCGCCGGGCGGCGGCGAGTCGGAACAGGTGACGGGCTCCCTCGTCGAGGTTCGAGAACCGCTCGTCCTGGGTCTGACCCCGCTCCCAGCGGATGAAGATCTGTTGGAGGATGATGGCCAGCTTCCAGGCCCCGAATACCAGGTGCCAGTCGACCTGGCTGATATCGCGGCCCGACTTCTCCGCGTAGCGGGACACCGCGCTGGTCCGGTCCAGCCAGCCAGGCGACTGGGTCGGCATCATGCTCAACTCGCCGGGAGCCTCGCCGGGGTCGAACCAGGACCCCATGAGGGTGCCGACATCGGCGAGAGGGTCTCCCCTGGTGGTCATGTCCCAGTCGTAGACCGCGACGCAGCGGCCCGGATCGTCGTAGGCGACCGCCATGTTGTCGAGCCGCCAGTCGTTGTGGAGCAGAGTCGGGGCCGACTCGGGCGGAAGGTGGTCCGCCAGCCATTGGCCGACCTCGTCGGCCAGCTGATTGTCCTCGTGTCTCGCCTTCTCCCAGCGCCCGCGCCAACCCTCCACCTGACGGGTGAGGAACCCCTCGGGGTGACCGAGGTCGTCGAGCCCACAGGTTGCCGGGTTCACCGCATGGAGCTCCGCCAGGGTGTCGATCACCACCTCGGAGAGCTTCCGGGTCGCCGCGGCGTCCTCTCCGCCCCCGAACCGGTCGGGGATCGACCCACGGACGACCACCCCGTCCCGTCGCTCCATGAGGAAGAAATCCGACCCGATCACCGACTCGTCCTCGCAGTAGGCGACTGCGCGGGGTGCTTTGCCGAATGACCGCCACAGTCTCGAGAGGACCCGGTACTCCCGGGACATGTCGTGTGCTCCCTTCGCCACCGGGCCGAGAGGTGGCCGTCGCAGGACGAGCTCGGAGCCGTCGGGAAACGTCAGCAAATACGTGAGATTGGCTTTGCCCCCTCCGAACTGGGCCACCGCGGGTGTTCCCTCGGGAAGACCGTCGACGCCTTCCAGCCACGCCACCATCCGTTCCAGGTCGAAGCCCTCGTCGGGTCGGACGTCGATGAGTTCGGTCACGAGACGGCGAGGGTATCGGAAACAGAGAGGCGGTCCACCCGTTTAGCCTCCGCGGTCATGTCGACACCCTTCGAGATCTCAGACCGATTCACCGAGGAGTGGGCAACCCTCGTCCCCATCGGGGCGACCCTGTTCGGGATCGCCGGACATGACGACGAGTGCGGCGACTTCTCTCCCCATGGTGCAGCCGAGCGAACCGATCTCTACCGGCGGACCAGAGACGATCTCGCCGAGCATCTCGATCATCCCGACTCGATCCAGGCATTCGCGGCCCGGGTCCTGAGTGACTGGCTCACCGAGAGGATCGGCAAGTTCGAGGCTCACGAGTGGCGGCGGGATCTCAATCACATCGCCAGCCCGTTCCAGCTCATGCGCGACGTGTTCGATGTGATGAGGAAGGACCGCCCCGAGCACTGGGATGCGATCGTCGCCCGTCTCGACGGATACGGGGGGATGCTTTCGGGGTACCAGGAGTCTCTCGAAGCGGGAGTGGCAGCAGGAGACACGGTCGCCGTGAGGCAGGCGGAGTCGGTCGTCGAGCAGGCGGAGGCGGCGGCGTCGGAGGAGTCCCGGTTTCTCTCCTATCCGAAACAGGCAGCCGCGGCCGGAGCCGACCCCGACCGTGTGGCGGCCGCGGTCGACGAGGCGAAGGCGGCCTTCGCCCGGTTCGCAGACTGGATGAGATCGACGTATCTGCCCGCGGCGAGACCCGAGGACTCCGTCGGTCGGGACGAGTATCTGCGCGGCGTGGACGAGTTCCTGGGGATGACCATCGACCCCGAGGAGACATACGAGTGGGGTTGGGGAGAGGTGTTCCGGCTGCTCGAGGCGATGGAGTCCACCGCCGTCGACATCGATCCCGACAAGACCGTCTCTGAGGTCATCGAGATGTTGGAGACCGACCCGGGCCGCGCGGCGGCGACACGGGAGGAATTCGTCGAGTTCGTCTCGGGCATCCAGCAGCAGGCGATCTCTCAGCTCGTCGGCGAGCACTTCGACGTGCCTGACGAGCTCAAGGTGGTGACGGTCAACATCGCACCCCCGGGCGGGAGCCTGGGGGCCTGGTACATGTCGCCATCCGAAGACTTCAGCCGTCCCGGGTCGATCTGGTACGCCCCGGGGAGCCGCGAGATTCTCCCCTACTGGCAGGAGGTCTCCACCGCATACCACGAGGGATTTCCCGGTCATCATCTCCAGGTGGGTACCACCGTGCTCCAGCGAGAGAAGCTTTCCCGATTCCATCGCACCGTGATCTGGTACTCGGGGGCCGGCGAGGGCTGGGCGCTCTACGCCGAGCGGCTGATGGACGAGCTCGGTTTCTTCGAGAAGCCCGAGTATCGGCTCGGCCTTCTCGCCAGTCAGCTGTTCCGGTCGTTGCGTGTGGTGGTCGACATCGGTTGCCAGCTCGGTCTGACCATCCCCGAGGCGGCCCCTCACTGTCCCGGTGAGGTCTGGGACTACGAGCGGGCGGTCGACTACATGGAGCGGATCGGATTGCAGGCCAGGGACATCGCCGAGTCGGAGGTGAAGCGATACCTGGGTTGGTGGGGACAGGCGATCTCCTACAAGGTGGGGGAGCGGGAGATCCTCGACATGCGTGATGCGGCTCGTGGTCGCGAGGGTTTCGACCTGAAGGACTTCCACCGCAGGGTGCTGGAGGCAGGCGCGATCAGGCTCGACCATCTGCGAGAAGTCATGACATGACCAAGGTGGTCTTCGACCTCGCCGAAACCGAGTCGAGGGACAGCTACAAGCTCCTCTCCGGGCTGGTCGTGCCCCGGCCCATCGGGTGGATCGGCACCAGGCGGGAGGACGGCTCCAACAACCTGGCTCCGTTCTCGTTCTTCAACGTGGTGTCCACCAATCCGCCGGTGGTCCTGTTCTCGGCGGGAAGTCACTCCGACCGGCCCAAGGACTCGTCGACCTTCGCGGAGATCTCGGGGGAGTTCACCGTCAACATCGTCTCGGAGGACGTCGTCGAGGCCATGTCCATCACGTCAGGATCGTTCACGGCTGACGACGACGAGTTCGCCATCGCCGGCCTGACCGCGGTGGAAGGGACCAAAGTGTCCGCACCGCTGGTAGCCGAGTCGCCCGCCAACCTGGAGTGCCGGGTGAGTCGGGTGATCGATCTGGGCGAAGAGGGGAGGACCAAGCTGGTCGTCGGAGACGTGATGGTCATCCATGTCGAGCAGTCTGTGCTCGATGGGACCAGGGTCGACAACGACGCCCTCCGGGCGGTGGGGCGGATGGCGGGCACCACTTACATCAGCACCCGGGACCGCTTCGATGTAATGCGGCCTCGCTAGCAGCCGTGGCTCACCAGGGTGGGGTAGGGGTTGACCACGGTCCCCTGGTAGTACATGCCGAAGTGGAGGTGTGGGCGCGTGCCCGATGCGTTGCCGGTGTTGCCGACATATCCGATCACGTCTCCGGCGCCCACCGTGCCGTCCTTCCCGAACCTGTCCATGTGGGTGCCGATGTAGACGACCCCGTCGTTGCCCATCAGCCGGAACTGGAGGCCACCGATGGTCCCGGTGATGAACTCGACCGTTCCCCCCACCGGAGCTCGGACCGGCGTGCCCCGGCTGGCGAATAGGTCGTTGCCCTCGTGGTAGCGGGTGCCGCCCCCCCGTGGGAACCCCCAGTCGTTCATGTAGGACGCCCCCTGTACCGGACAGACCCACTGGGTGCCGGAAGGGATGGCGAGGACCTGGCCGGTGCGAATCAGATTGGGATTGGAGATGCTGTTCTGGCTGACCAGGGACCGGAGTGGAACGCGGTGACGGTGGGCGATGTCACCGAGTCGGTCTCCGGAGCGCACGGTGTAGCTGACCGACCCTTGGGACCCGGAGGCCACGTAGCCGGGGCCGCTCAGATACAGGGCCGCGCCGGCATAGATGAGCCCGTTGATTATCCCGTTGGCCTTGATCACGTCCTCGGCGGACACCCCGCTGTATTGGGCCGCGATCTGTCTCACGGTTTCTCCACGTTTCACCACGTGGTATTGCCCCGTTCGGTTGGAGATGTCGCTCCCGGTGCTGGCTCCTCCGGAGCCTGCTTTGCCTCCCGACGGGATCAGGATCTGCTGTCCGATGCGAATGATGTTGGGGTTGGAGATCGGATTGGCAGAGACGATCGAGGAGACCGACGTTCCGTAACTGGCGGCGATCCTGTTGAGCGTATCTCCGCGTGTTACGACGTGGGTGATGTCGGCGCCGCCCTGACCGGGAATGGTGAGGACCTGTCCGGGATAGATCAGATTGGGGTTGGAGATGTTGTTGGCCTTGACCAACTCCGAAAGGGAAATCCCGTGCTCCCGGGCGATCTGGCCGAGTGTGTCCCCGCGCCCCACCGTGTAGTCGACGGAAAACGTGGCGACGAAGAGCGCCAGCACTGAGCCGACGATGAAGGCACGAGAACGATGAAATTCGGGCATCCGAAGGCATAACTCCTTCAGCCCCTGACTCGCTCCGCAGGACCGAGACTACTTGGATCCTCGCGAAATTCCAGACAAGACTCGCAACTGACCACAGGCGGCGTCGATGTCGCGGCCCCTGGTGTCCCTGATCGTCACGTTGACTCCACGCTTCTCGAGAGCCCTGGCGAACTCCTCGATGTGGAGCTGTGACGAGGCCTGCGCCTCGCTCAGGGGAGTCGGGTTCAACGCGATCAGGTTGACGTGCGCCCGGAGCCGGTTGGCGATCGCGGCCAACTTGTCGGCCTGATCGAGGGTGTCGTTGACCCCGTCCATCATCGTCCACTCGATGGAGAGACGCCGGCCCTTCTTCTCGAAGTATTCCCAGGCCGCCTTCTCCAACTCGGCGATGGGGTAGCGCTTGTTGATGGGAACCAGTGACGTGCGCAGCTCGTCGTCGGCGGCGTGGAGGCTGATCGCCAGATAGACCGGCCACGGCTCTTCGGCGAGTCGGCGGATGCCGGGGACCATCCCCACAGTGGAGACCGTGATCGAACGGGCGGAGATGCCCATGATCTCGATCATGCGGCGCAGGGCCTCCCGCACCCTGTCGAAATTCGCCAGGGGCTCACCCATCCCCATGAACACCACGTTGGTGAGATGGTCCGGGACACCGGGCATTCCGATCTGGCGGAGGAAAGCCTGGGCGTAGGCCACTTGAGCCACGATCTCGCCCGGTTCCAGGTGGCGCTCGAACCCGAACTGTCCCGTGGCGCAGAAGGTGCAGCCCAGTGCGCAGCCGGCCTGGCTGGAGATGCACAACGTGGAGCGCCTGGAGTATCCCATCAGCACTGCCTCGATCGCCGCGCCATCCGTGGCCCGAAACAGCCACTTCCGGGTGGTGCCTCCGTCGGCGCTCTGCTCCATCTCGACCTGGAACGGCCACAGACGGGGCCCGATCGTCTCGCGCAAGTGGAGGGGGAGGTTGGTCATGTCAGCGGCATCGAGCACGGGAGTCCGGTAGAGCCAGTCGCGGAGTTGGTCGACCCGATAGGAGGGTTCGCCTTCCAGGAGCTCTCCGAGAGCTTCGGGTTCGGTGAGGTAGGGCACTCCCATCGATGTTAAGGAGGGCGTTACCGGTATCGACCGGCTCACGAGTTCCCCCCTTGAACAGCACCAGGACCGTGGCATGATGAATCGAGGAGGCGCATCGAATCGGCATGGGGGCGAACGGGAACATCTGGTACCGACGGGTGGCGGCGTGTACTCACGAGCACTCGGTCTCGGTTATATCCGAGGGTTTGGAGAGGGAGATCTGCGAGAGCTGCGGCAACGTGACCATCAGGTACGAGTCGGTGATCGAGGGCTCCGTGCGGCGCGGCGCCTTCTCCCGGAAAGCCGACCAGGGGCGCATCTCCCGCTCCGGTGAGAGACGCTGGCCGGCCAGGGGCGACAATGTGGAGGTTCGCCATTAGCGGCGAACCAGATCGGCATCTCAGCCGTAATCCTGGCGAACGATTCCCGAGCGAGGAGAAGACATGAGACGCCTCATCGTCGTGCTGTCCGTGGTCGCATTGTTCGTCGCCGGAGCCCTTCCGGCGCTGAGTGCGAATCACCCATCGAACTATCGGGCCCACCTCAGCGGAGATCAGGAGGTCCCCGCGGTCGAGACGCGGGCCCAGGGTCAGGCGATCTTCAAGTTGTCCCCTGATGGGACCGAACTGCGCTTCAAGCTGATCGTGGCCAACATCGAGAACGTGACCATGGCCCACATCCACCTGGCCCCGGCGGGTGAGAACGGCGACATCGTGGTCTGGCTGTACCCGGCTGCCCCGCCCCCGCAGTTGATCCCTGGCCGGTCCCAAGGTGTGCTGGCGCAAGGTGTGATTACCACCGCCGACCTGGTTGGCCCGCTCGGAGGACAATCACTGAGCGCACTGGTCGATGCGATCGAAGCCGGCGACGCCTACGTCAACGTGCACACCAGTCAGTTCCCCGGTGGCGAGGTGAGGGGTCAGATCCGCTAGCTCTGCCGGGCGAGCTCGATCCAGTTCCGGGCGCGTGCCGCGCTGACACTGGCCGCCTCGGCGACGCGGTCGGGGCTGGCTGCCGCTAGCGCTGCGACCGTGCCCATGCCGGCTCCGGTGAGGCGCCGTGCGAACACGGGGCCGATCCCGTCGAGAGTGTCGACCGGTGGTGATGCCGTTGGTTCCGCCTTGAATGAGGGAGGCTCCGGTTCGCGCGACGTGGCAACCGAGATGAACCGGTCCCGCATCGCCCAGATGACGGCGGCGACTCCCCCTATGAATCCGATGACTTTGACAAGCCGCTTCATGTCCGGAACCTTAGGTAGGAGGAGATGGGTATGACCGCCTCCTAAGGTGCGGGCGATGAAGGTCGACTACTACTACCCGCCGGGGCCACCCGAGGACGCGGCCGAAGCCGCCATCGGGGCGGCCGCAACCGGTTACGACGGATTCTTCACCGCAGAGACCCAATACGACCCGTTCCTGCCGATCACCCATGGCGCCGCGGCGGCACCCGACCTCGACTTCGGCACCGCCATCGCCGTGGCGTTCCCGCGGTCTCCGACGGTCACCGCCATGATCGCCTGGGACCTGGCCCGTCAGACCGAGGGGAGGTTTCTGCTCGGGCTCGGCACTCAGGTGCGGGGCCACATCGTGCGGCGATTCAGCTCCTACTGGTCGGGTAGGCCGGCACCGCAGCTCCGCGAGTACATCCAGGCGATGCGTGCCGTGTGGAACAGCTGGCAGAACAGCACGCCTCTCTCCTTCGAAGGCGACCACTACCAGCTGTCGCTGATGACCCCGTTTTTCAACCCCGGTCCGATCGGGCATCCCGACATCCCGGTGTACATCGCTGGTGTCGGGCCCTACTTGAGCGCTCTGGCCGGTGAGTTGTGCGACGGGTTCCACGTCCACCCGTTCCATACCATTCCGTATCTCGACCAGGTGGTGTTCCCCAACATGGAGCGGGCGGCCACCGACGCGGGCCGGAGTCTCGATGACGTCGAGATCGTCACCACCGTCTTCGTCATGACGGGCACCAACGACGAGGAGATCGAGATGGCCAAGGAGCCGGTCCGTCAACAGATCTCCTTCTATGCCTCGACTCCGTCGTATCGGGCCGTCCTGGAGGCGAGCGGATGGGACTTCGGAGACAAGCTGACGGCGATGTCGAAGCGGGGGAAGTGGGACGAGATGCCAGGTGCCGTCCCCGACGAGGCTCTGGAGGCGGTCGGGGTGATCGCCCCCATCGACGACCTGGCAGGGGCGATCAAGGAGCGTTATGGCGACCGGGTGCAGCGTGTCGGCTTCTACACCATCGGCTCGGTGCTGATGGAGGACCACGACGCCCTCCGCCAGGTGGTGGCCGACCTGCAGGGCTGACCCCCCGAGGCGAGCTCGGGGCGCTGGACTTCGCTCAGCGGGGCCTGCAACCCTGGGTTGATCTGAGGGCGCTGGACTTCGCTCAGCGGGGCCTGCAACCCTGGGTTCGCGACTTAGAAGACGAGGGCCGCGGTGGTGTCGACCCTGGGGTCGGCGGCGGCGCGGCGTTCCGATCCGTCCAGTTCGATGATGGACATCGGGCCCCAACCGGGTTGCCTCTGGTCGAGGCGGTCCAACGAATGGCCACGCCGTCGTAGGTCTTCGACGACGTCTTCGGGAACGTGGGGCTCCAGACTGACCTCGGACCCGGTGCCGGGACCGAAATCCGAGATGGTCCAGCGCGGTGCCTCCTGGGCGTCCTCCAGAGGAGCGGTACCGATGATCGCCCTCGCCGCCAGCTGTGCGATCAGCTGAGGCTGCACCGCGCCGCCTCTGGTCCCGAGGATCCAGCGGGGCTGGTCTCCGTCGGTCCAAAGGGTCGGGCTGAGGGTGTGCAGCGGGCGCTTCCCCGCCGCCAACTCGTTGGGATGACCTGGGGTGAGGCTGAACCCCATCCCGCGGTCCTGGAGCAGGAACCCGGAGCGGGCCGCGCCGAAGGGAGACCCGGTGCCCCGGTAGTTGGATTGGATCATCGACACCGCCATCCCGTCGGCGTCGGCGGCGCACAGATAGGCGGTGCTGGCGGTGCGGCCCAACGGTGTCGGCCACACGCCCGACCGCTCCCTGTCGACGGATGCAGCAGCCCTCTCCAGCCGTCCCGGGTCGAGCAGCAGGTCGACAGGAAGAGCCACGGTGTCCGGGTCGGATACCAGGTCGTTTCGCTCCCAGGCCAGGGAGCGGTAGGCCTCGATCAGGAGATGCCACCACATCGGGTCGTCGGGGTCGTCGGGTGGGTCGAGCATCTCGAACACCGTCAGGGTGGCTGGCCCGAGATAGCCCTGGGAGTTGGGCGGAATCGTCCAGGCGTCGAGGCCCGCCACCCAGGCCCTGATCGGTTCCACCCACTCGGCTTGGGAGACGGCCAGGTCTTCCATCGTGATGAGACCGCCGACGGCCTCGGAGATGTCCTCGCCCGCGACTCCGCCGTAGAACGCCTCCCTTCCCCCATCGGCTACTTCTTCCAGAGTCCTGGAGAGACTCTTCCGCACCACGGTGTCCCCCGGTCGCACCGGCGCGCCTTCGGGGTAGAAGTCGGCCACCGCCTGATTGTCCCGGTAGATGTCGGCCTGCCGGGCGAAGGCCCTCGCCTGTTCGTTGGACACCGGGAAGCCGTCGGCGGCGAGACGGATGGCCGGGGCAAGGACCGTCTTCAACTCGAGGTTCCCCAATTCGTGAGACAGCGTGACGAGCCCGTCCACACACCCGGGGATGGTCACCGCGGCGGGATGATCTCCTGGCACATCGCTGAAGCTCGACTGGCGGAGAGCCTCCGGGTCGGCGTTGGATCCGGCCCTGCCCGACGAGTTCAGGGCGCGCGGCCGGTCCCATCCGGGAACGTGAACCAGGGCGAAGAGGTCACCACCGACACCGCAGGTCTCGGGAGCGACCACTCCCTGGGTTGCGGTGGCGGCGATGGCAGCGTCCACGGCATTGCCTCCGGCGTCGAGTATCTCCCGACCCGCCGCTGTGGACAGGTGGTGCGGAGTGGCTACCGCTCGTGAGGTCAAGGGGTCTTGAGGTCGGGGAGGAGACGGTTGAGGGCGTCGAGGACGGAACGGACCACCGCCCGCGCCTCGTCGCTCTCCACGTAGGCAGACCCGATGAGGGTGCGCTCCGAGGTCTCGGTGACCACGACGATCTGGGCGATGGCTAGCTGGCGGCTTCCCAGGACCGGCAGGTCCATCGAAGCCACCCCGAGGCCGATGCCGTGGTGTAGCGCCTGCCGGACCGCTTCCAGCGTCGCCTCGGCGATGAGACGCCAGCGGGTCGACGTGGCTGCCGCCCCGGTCGACTGGCCGACGAGGAGCCGCTCTTTCCATTTGAGGGTGACGGTGACCTCGGTGCGATTGGCGTCGGTGCTCTCCCCGACATCGACGAGGGCGGGGCGGCTGCCACTGTCGAGGACGGAGTCGGCGAGTTGCACCACCGACACGATGCGACGGTCGATGCTGAGCCCAAACAGGGCCTGGCCGAGCGACTGGACGTCGCGGACCACCTGCTTGGGGTGCTTGTTGCGACGGGCGAGCACGTGGATCTCGTCGAGTTGACCGTTCCCTGCCACCACCCGGGCGGCCTCGACTCCGTCGATCCGGCTGATCTTCTCTTGTAGTGCCGCTACGTCCATCCTGTGTTCAGCGTAAACCCATCCGGGACCGATGGATACCTCGCGATTTGGCTTTTCTCTTGTGACTACGCCCACGAGCCTCTAGATTGCATGAGGCTGGAAGGAAATCCAATGGGGCAAGTGGGGCAGACGGTCTCTGACCGCCTGCCGGACCCTATAGGCGGGCGAAGTCAGGGGCCTTTTGACATTTGAAGGGTTCCCGATTTCGGGAACATGGTGAGAACGGCGTCCTCGTTGGTCGTGATTGGTAATAACACGCCCATCAACCCAGCGGAGCGGAACTGTCTGTGCCGGCACACAACGTCGGTGCAAATACGCCACAAGGGTGGACGTGCATAGAGATATGAGAGCCCGTTTGGTCCGCATACTCGCTGCCGCCGCCAGCCTCTCAGCTTTGATTGCAGCTGGCAGCGCAAACCAGAGAATCGGCTGATTGAAGACGCCGCCTCACCCAAAATGGCCGAGAGGTAGACGACTACCGGGGTCCCCATTTGAACTTGCTTGGAATAGAAC